>JAJFKZ010000001.1 GCA_021772955.1 Gammaproteobacteria bacterium
AGCATGGCATTGACAGGTGTGCACGGTATTGCTGGTTTTTCTGGCCACAATACTTTGCGGGGAATGATTCTCTGGATGGATGGCCATGCGTCGATGGCTGGTGGTCATCCATTACAACCCGGCGGAATCAAGATGTTCGAAAAAAGTTGCCCCTGCCACTGGCGATGGTTTGCTGGTCGTCGGCGGTGACAGGGGCCAGATCAATGCCTTGCTGGTCTTATTATTCTTTGATGTAAAGCATAACGACAAGCACAGCAGCTGTTGTAAACAGCAGGTAATGTTTTGTAACAGATTGTAAACGAAGCGCCATGATTGCCCGCTGATGACTTGGGCTTCAGTGCACAGTGTTACTTTGTTTGTAGCAGTGCAGAGCAGGTTTGCTGATTCAGCGCCTGAATCTCGGCGACCAGATCACGAATGCGGTCACTGCGCGGCGCCGCTGTCTGCTCCTCGATAAGCAAGCTCTCGAGTTGCTGCAGGGCAAGCTGCAGGGCCACGCCCCCCATTCCGGCGACCGCGCCAGCCAGACGGTGCGCGGTCGCGCCAGCCTCCGCCTGATCGGCATCGGTGAGCTGTGCAGATAATGTTTGCAGCTCATCGACGGCTGTGGTCACGAACAACTCGACGATCTGCTGCCAACGTTCGGCACCGAGCACCTGTTGATGCGAATCGATCATTGCCTGATCCAGCAGTGCGGCACGCGCGCTAGCGTGCTGCGGCGCAGCAGTATTCGACGACTTCTGGCACAAGGCCTGCAGTGCATTGTTGAAATCGGCCATGCGCAGAGGTTTGGCCAATATCCGATCCATGCCGGCCTGTTCGCAGCGATCGATACAGTCCTGGTTCAGTTGCCCGGTCAGGCCGATGATGGGTATTGCGGCAAGCTCGGGCTTGGCTGTGTTGCGAATGGTTACGGTGGCCGTGATGCCATCTTCTTCAGGCATGTTGACATCCATCAAGATGACATCGAAACCGGCATCTTCAGCCAGTATCTGGCGGGCCATTTTGCCATTCTCAGCGCAGCATACGCGATGCCCGGATTGCTCTAGCAGACTGCTGTTGATAGAACGATTCAATGCCACATCCTCGACCAGCAAGATGCGCCGGGCTGGCCGGTTGTGGGCCACATCATCAGTCATCCGGGTTGGCGCACTGACGTTGGTCGCAAAAGTCAGCTCGAACCAGAAGGTGGAACCCTGTCCCGGTATTGAGTCCACACCGATTGCGCCATGCTGGGCGCTGATCAGCTGTTTGCAGACGGCCAGACCCAGGCCAGCACCGCGAAACCGGGCTGACTCGCTGGCCTGAACCTGGTGGTAAGGTTCAAAAATACGCTGCTGCAGATCAGCGCTGATGCCCTTGCCGGTATCGCTGATGGCAAAATGCAGCTGTATGCGGTCAGCACTGACTGACTGCTGGTCGACAGTCAGTCGAATGTGGCCAAAGTCAGTGAATTTCACCGCATTGCCAAGCAGGTTCAACAGCACCTGTCGCAGTCGATTGGCATCACCATTGAGCCAGTCGGGAATGCGCTGATCCACTTGCAGATCCAGCTGTAAGCGTTTGGATGTGGCGCGCGTGCGGATCAAATCGAGTTGACTATTGAGCAAGAGACGAAGATTGAATGGTCCCATCTTGAACACCAGCTTGCCAGACTCGGCACGACTGAAATCGAGCAGGTCATCGAGCACGGCGAGCAAGGCATCAGCGGCATTCTGGATGGTGTACATATGCTTGTTTTGCACACTGGTCAGATGAGCGTTACGCAACAATTCGATGCTGCCCAGCAGGCCGTCCAGCGGGTTGCGGATTTCGTGACTCATCATTGCCAGGAATCTGGATTTCATGCGCTCGGCGTGGCGGGCAGCAAAATAGCGCAGTACGCCGAAAATCAACATGCCGCAAATCAGCGCATACAGTGCATAAGCCCACCAGCTCAGCCACCAGGGCGGCAGCACCACCACAGCCAGTTGTGCTGGTTGCGCAGTCCAGTCAGTCACCTCTGTGCGTGCCCGCAGCTTGAGCAGATGTCGACC
Organism: Gammaproteobacteria bacterium; assembly: GCA_021772955.1. GTDB lineage: Bacteria > Pseudomonadota > Gammaproteobacteria > Xanthomonadales > Wenzhouxiangellaceae > JAHJQV01. The sequence continues at coordinate 2,037 of JAJFKZ010000001.1, forward strand.
GGCCGGCAAGTTGGTGTAGGTGGCACGACGTTGTGCGGCTGAGGTTTCAATCCAGCGATCATCCACGCCGGTCATTTGATAGGCGTAGCGAACGGCTTGCGGGCTGGCATAATCAAGTGCTGAAAATTCGAAACTCACCATTGACTGGGAGTGTGTCAGCGTTAATTCCGACACTCTGTCGATGCGTGTAGCAAGCAGCGACCCGGGCTGGATCGTTAGCGGCTGATTGAACAGGCGCAGTCCGGTCAGCACCACCTGGGGCGCGGTTGTTCGCAGAGCGTCCGCAAGCCTGGTGGGAATCATGTTGAGACCGTGCACTGCGCCGACATAGAGATTGCCGGAGTGCCCGTAATGGCAGCCGAAGGAATTGAACTCGTTACCGCCAAGACCGTCGCTGCTGCCGAAATTGCGAAACTGATCGGTGCGCGGATTCAGCCTGGACAAGCCGCTGTTGGTGGTAATCCACAGCTGCCCTTGAGCATCAGCGGTCACACACATGGTCATGTTATCCACCAGACCATGTTGTTGCTGATAGTGCCGGAATTGGCCAGTCACGGGGTCGAGACGATCGAGGCCGGCCAGGGTTGCCAGCCACAGCTGACCAGTCGCATCACGATAAATGCTTTCCACGCTATCGTGGCTCAATGAATTGGGTTCGTTGGCGCTATGTCGATAGTGTTGAAACGTGCCACGTTGCGGATCAAATCGATTTAGCCCGCCACCGTCAGTGCCAATCCAGACCACGCCGTCGGGGTCTTGCAGCACGGTCATGACTCGATCATGACTGAGGCTGTTGGGGTTATCCGGGTTGTGACGGTAGGCGGTGAATTCACCGTTTGCCACTGTAAAGTGATTCAATCCGCCGCCCCAGGTACCCACCCACAGAGCGTTAGCGTCCGCTTCAGTGATGGCGACCACCCAGTCCGAGCTGAGGCTATTGGCATCGTTGCCGGCGTGGCGATACGTTGCAAACGTTGAGCTTTCGGGATCGAAGCGACTCAAGCCGGCATGATTGCCGCCGACCCACAGCACGCCGTGCCGGTCTTCAAGCAGTGCCCGGACTTCATCGCCGCCAAGACTGTTCGGGTCAGCGGCAGCATGGCGGTAGTGTTGTACTTGCCCGCTACTAGGGTCCAATCGATCCAGGCCACGGTTGTAAGTGCCCACCCAGACCTGACCCTGACGGTCTTCCAGTATTGGAAAAACAATGTTTTGGGCCAAACTGTCCGGCCTGGTCGGGTCGTGTACAAATCGACGAATGAGGCTTTTATGCGGCACCCGTTTGCTGAGGCCGCCGCCATATGTGCCGATCCAGAGGTTGGCGTTGCGATCTTCGAACAGTGTCTTGACGATATCTTCGGGCAGACTGTATGCATCGGACGCGCTGCGTCTGTCTTGCGTCCAGCTGTCCAGGCTGCGATCCTGAGCAGCAGTTTGGGCAGCAGTTTGGGCAGCGGTTTGGGCAGCGGTTTGGGCAGCGGTTTGGGCGGCAATTTGCCAAACACCACTGCGGGTGGCCAGCCACAGCGTACCGCTGCTGTCAAACAACAGATCGTCGATCTGCAGCGCTGCCGTTGCGGCGTTATCTGGCCAGGCCCACCGGTTGCTGTGTCGGGCCGTACGATCATATCGCCACAACCCCTGTTCGGTACCCAGCAACAGCAAATCGTCGCTGCTTGCTGCCAGCGCGTGAATGGACAGCGCAGGGGCGCCGGGCGCGAGCATGAGCTGGTTTGTGCCTGGTGGTAAATAATACAGCCCCCGGGCCGTGCCGACCCACAGTGTGGCTTCGTCGTCAAGCAACAACGCCTGCACAGCGCTGTGTTGACTGGCTGCTGGCCATGCGATCCGCTGCATGTCAGCTTGGCCGATGTGCATGCGATCCAGTCCGACTTCGGTGCCGATCCACAGCAGCTGATCCTGTTTTAGCAGGCTCAGTACCCGATTGTGGCTGAGGCTGTCAGCGCGGTTGACATCATGTTGCCAGCTGCTGATGTGGTCACTGGCAGTATCCAGCAGGTTCAAGCCACCATTATTGGTGGCTATCCATAGCTGGTCTCCAGCGGCGACCAGGCTGGTGATATAGGCATCGCTGAGGGAGTTGGTATTGTCTTGCTGGGACTGCCAGACGCGAAACTCATGGCCATCGTAGCGATTCAATCCCGATTGCGTGCCTACCCACAAAAACCCGGTTTCATCTTGAGTCAGGGCGGTTACTGTTTGCTGACTCAGGCCATCATCGCGGTTTAAGGTCTCATAAAAGCTGCTGCTGCCTTGGGCGTGACCGGTCGAGATGCCAGCAAAACTCAACGCCAGCAAACTCAACGCCAGCAACCAGCGCAGCAGTTGGTTACAGCCATGCAATACCGATCTGGTCACGGCTGGCCGCAGCAATGCTCTAATTCTTGACCAGCCGATAACCGGCACCGCGCACAGTCAGAATACAGCGTGGCGTGGTCGGGTCGTCGCCCAGCTTGCGCCGCAAGCGGCTGATCAGCACGTCTACAGTGCGATCGGTCGGCGTCCAGTCGCGGTTATAGTCGGATTGCAGTATCTGGTCACGGCTGACCACTTGGCCAGCGTGATCCAGGAGTAATTTCAACAACTTGAATTCACCTTCGGTCAACCGTTGTAGTTTGCCATCGACATGTTCCAGCAGTCGCTCGTTGCTATTGAGCGTCCAGGCGCCAACTCTCGGCGAGTTTGTGGCCGGCGCGCTGGCGCGACCGGGGGACTCAAGTCGCCGCGTCAGGTTCTTCACCCGCGCCATCATCTCGCGTGGATCTATCGGCTTGAGCAGGTATTCATCAGCGCCGATCTCTAGCCCGATGATGCGATCGACCACGTCCTTGCGGCTACCGGTGATAACGATAATGCCAATCTCGGATTGTACGCGCAGCTCCCGCGCCAGGCTGAGCCCATCTTCGCCAGGCATGTGTATATCCAGCAACACCAGGCCAATGTCGGGGAATTCAGCCAGCTTAGCGCGAGCCGCATCAGTACTGTTTGCCTCGACCGTGCGAAAGCCTGATTCATGTAGATAACCGCCCAGTAGCGCTCGTGTTATCGGATCATCATCAACCAGCAATATACGCATGCAATTCAATCCCTGTCATTAGCAACAGCCAGCAGCTTGTCCCATTCATCCGGTGTAGACACATTGTTACACATTGTTACCGAGCATTCATGCCTGGCATACATAAACGTGTTAAACATAGCAGCAGATTAAGGAACCTCTGATTGATTATCCATGGGCACGTGTATTGATTCCGGCCAGATAAGCATCAGCGGTACCGCAGCGGCTGATTTCAGCAGCATGATCAACACCTGTAACACAACGTTGAGTTTGTCGCTGGATTGAACAGGTAGCCAGTCCTGGGGGCTGGGCCGCCGGGCCGGAGGCAAAACGACAAGAGCCTGAACGGCAAACCCTTACCTGGACTTTGACATCGATACCTGCGGCAGGCTGTACAGCGCTGATGGCTGAATTCAAAAAACGGCAAATCGGGTTTGTCGTCGCGAGCAGACGCCTGTCTGCGTCCGCTGGTTCGATGCACGCAGACAGGTGCGTACTCGCAGCGGCAGGCAGGCGTCGACGCGAGCTGGATTAGTCAGGGGCAGTGGTGACACGAAATCATTCCGTTTGACAGAAACCTCCATGGCAATCAATGACTTTAAAATGGCCCACAAAGCCCCATGTGTCACAAATGCCTACATTAATGCTGCCTCATTAATGGTTCCAGACGCCGCACTTTTGCGAAGTGCTGAAGGCATGGATGGCCTGCATCGAGTCAGTGCAGTACTGTGAGCGCTTGCGTCGGTTAACCCTGTAAGGCTTGACACTCGATGCCAGTGAACGGTGTTGGTGCCGGTCATTGTAGACCTTGCCATGCCAGCCGCCGTGGTGCTTTGCCACGCATGCCGAAATCGCGTGTTGGGTGAAGTGATAAATCATTTAAGGAACCAGAGGTTCCTTAGTCGTAGTAAGCCGGTGGAATTAAGTCACCGGATTAATGCTATTCGTTTTAATACCATTATCGTTGTAGTTATGAAAAGTTATATTAAGCACTGGTTAGTGCAATTCGGTATCGAGCTGTCGCAACTGCAAATGGCCCTGGTCATGGTGGGGGTGATAGTAATCATCTCGCTGTTGATTCATTGGCTGTTTCACCAGGTGATGGTGAAAGTGGTGGAGAAAATGACACGCAAGTCGCGCCGCATTTGGCGAGTGGTGTTATTTGAAGAAAAGCTGTTCAGTCGTTTGGCTACGACCGTCCAGGGTATTATTATCTACATCCAGATTAATCTATGGTTGAATCCGGATACAGCATTGTATAACTGGCTACAGACCTTGACCTTTCTGTGGATAATCCTGTTCTTGCTATTGACAATATTTTCCCTGGTCGATGCATTTTCGTATATGGCCAGGAAAAATAAACGAACCCGTAACCTGCCTATTCAGGGTTTTTTGCAAGCCATAAAACTGGTATTCATTGTGGTGGCCATTATCTTCATGATAGCGGTGGTGGTTAATAAATCACCGACCCTGATCATCAGTGGTCTGGGTGCCATGGCGGCGGTTCTTATGTTGGTTTTTAAAGACCCTTTGCTGGGTTTTGTAGCTGGTATACAGTTATCGGTGAATGACATGCTACGCATAGGCGACTGGTTGGAAATGCCAGGTTACGGCGCGGATGGCGATGTCATAGAAATCGGTTTGACCACTGTCAAAGTGCAGAACTGGGATAAAACCATTACTACTATCCCCACTTACGCGCTGATATCCGATTCATTCAAAAACTGGCAGGGCATGTCAGAATCCGGCGGTCGCCGTATCAGTCGTGCCATTTACATTGATGTTACAAGCGTCAAATTCATGGACAATGATTTAATTGAGAGACTCAATCAAGCCAATTTACTGGCACCTTATCTGGCAGAGAAAAGCGCAGAAATAGAAGCCTATAATCAGCAAAATGAATTTAATATGGAGTTGAAGATCAATGGTCGACGATTGACCAACATTGGCACATTGCGAGCGTACTTGGTCAATTTGCTCAAAAACCATTCTGGAATCCATCAGGACATGACCCTGATGGTGCGCCAATTAGCCACAGAAAACAATGGTATTCCGTTACAAATCTATGCCTTTACCAACACTGTTGTGTGGCAGGAGTATGAGCAAATTCAAAGCGATATATTTGATCATATATACGCAGTTATTGATGCCTTTGATTTGCGTATTCACCAGGCACCAGGCAGTGCGGATATGCGCTACTTAAGGGAAGCCATTATGGTTAAAAATACAACTGGCTCTGAGGATAAATCATCAGTGACCACGGCGCGCAATAATGCGCCGGAAAATTCAACGAGTGTGTAGGAGATCAGGACCGCAATACTAGCCAGCATATAGCACGAGGACGGACGTTCAGGTAAGAAATGCGCATGCACACCAATAAGTTATAACGAAATTGATCGAATAGCCACTCTGGTGCTGTTACAGAATCGGTTTGTAGCCCCAGGTGCGCACCTCTTGCAAGACTTGATCAATATCCTTGGTCGGCACTTGCAGCATCTGCAATGCCGTGGCACCGAGGTACAGGCTCGATTCAATCGTCTCAGGATAGGCATGCACGGCACCGGCATCAAGCAGCAGGGCGCTGGCTTCAAGGTCGTGTGCCCGGGCGATTACGGGTACTTTCGGGCTGGTCCGGCGCAGGTAGGACAGGGCACGCAAGGCCATGTCACTGCGGTTTACCGTGATCACGACCAGCGCGGCGCGATCGACACGGATACTGGCTAGCAAGCTGGGGTCGGTTATGTCGCCATAGAATACCGGGAACCCGTCATTCTTACCTTGTTGCACGCGTCTTGGATCCGAATCGAACGCAATGAAGCGGACACCACTGCTGTGCAACAACACGGCTATGGTGTGTCCGACTCGGCCGTAGCCACCTATCACGACCTGTCGGTCCGGTACGGTCTGTAATTCGGGGTTGGTGACTGCAGCGTCGACCGGAGTTTTGGTAAACGCTGCCACGATGGCACAATTGAATCGAATCAGGAAGGCACCGCTCACCATCGCCAACAGCACTGAGGAGATTGCGATCTGGCCATAATTGTCACTGAGAACTGACGCATCAAGGGCTATGGCGACAAGTGCCAACCCGAATTCGCCACCCACACTTAACAACAGCCCGGTGCGCCATGCAACCGGCTTGTCGACACCAATCCGTTGTACCAGCGCCGCGACAATTAGCACTTTACAGACCATGATCAGCAGCGCGCCCAATACGGCCCAGTGCCAGATTGACAGGGTTGCAATAGGGTCAAAACGCATGCCGATACCGACAAAGAACAAGCCCAGCAACACGTCCCGAAACGGGCTTACGCTCGACTCTATCTGGTGGTGGAATTCGGTTTCGCCGAGCATCATGCCAGCGAGAAATGCGCCAAATGCCAGCGATAAGCCGAGGCTGCTCGTGGTCCAGGCGGCCAGTAGAGCGACCAGCAACACGGCAAGGGTGAACATTTCGGCGGATTTGTTCCGAGTGATGAAATGAAATAAAGGTCGCAGCAGCCAGCGGCCGACGAAAAACACCAGCGCAAAGGCCAGGACTGCCTTTGCGATGGCCCAACCTAACGTGCTGGCCAGGGTGGCGGCAGAAACAGACGCTCCCAGTACCGGGATAATCACCAGAAACGGTACGGCGGTGACATCCTGAAACACCGACATGGCCAAGCCGAGTCGACCGTGTTGACTGCTATCTTCCCCTTGTTCGCTCAGCAGGCTGCCAATGATGGTGGTGGACGACTGGGCGAAAACAGCGCCAAACACGAAGGCTACCGGGCCAGGCAAGCCCGCAGCCCAGAGGATCAGTGTCACCAGGGCCGTCGTCAACACGACCTGACCGGTGCCCAGGCCCAGAATCTGATGGCGCAGCGCATGCAGTTGCGGCAGGGAGAAGTTCAGGCCGATGGTAAACAGCAAAAAGACGATACCGAACTCGGCCAGACCTGCCAGCTCCGGCATCATGACCGTTGGACCCATGGTATGGGGACCGAGCGCCACGCCAACAAGCAGGTAGCCCAGACTGGTGGGTATATGGAAGCGCTGGAAGGTCACGACCACGGCTATCGCCACGGACAGCAGCAACAGGATTTGGGCAAGGTTATCCATCATGATGAATTTGCTCGAAAAGTGGGGTTAAATGCGTAATGTGCAGAATCCTCCTGGTCATTCGTATGCACTTAAAAATACAGGTCGTGCAGGCACCCTGGTATTAAGATTATGCCAGATGCAACACTCTGCTGAGTCGCGGATTAGCGTTGCCTGACGTGGGCGAAATTGACCATCAGTCTGAGATTAAGAAGCGGCCAGCAGTTCCATTTTCGAGCACAATTGGGATGATACTGATGATGTGTCGGTTGGCGTCAAGACCCAAAACAGCCGCTGCATACCCGGTATCACTGCGGCTATCGTAGTTGGCGGCGGCATTATTTCCGCGTCATGCTGCCGAGCACACCACGCACGATCTGGCGGCCTAGATTGGAGCCGATTGTGCGCAGCACGGATTTGCTGAACGCTTCCCAGGGGGACTGCCGGTTGCCGCGGCCAGCTTGTTTTTTCGCGGCCGGTTTTTCGGCAGCGGCCTGGGCGCTGGCCGCCGCGGATTTGGCCGCGGCTTCGGCTGCACGTTTGGTTAGAATTTCATGGGCGGATTCGCGATCAATGGCCTGGTCATACTGGCTGCCGACCGGGCTGTGCTGCATGGCGGTGGCGCGTTCAGCGGCGCTGGCCGGGCCAATGCGCGATTCTGGCGGGCGGATCAAAATGCGCTGTACCATGCCGGGGATGCCCTTGTCTTCCAGTGTCGAGACCAGCGCTTCGCCGGTGCTCAACTGGGTGATGGTGGTTTCGGTGTCGATGTCGGGGTTCTGACGAAACGTGGTGGCTGCGGCGCGTACTGCTTTCTGATCACGCGGCGTGTAGGCGCGCAAGGCGTGCTGAATGCGGTTGCCGAGCTGACCAAGCACGCTGTCGGGCACGTCCAACGGGTTCTGCGTGATGAAGTACACGCCCACGCCCTTGGAGCGGATCAGTCTGACCACCTGTTCGACTTTTTCCAGCAGCGCTTTTGGTGCCTGGTCAAACAGCAGATGCGCCTCGTCAAAAAAGAACACCAGCTTCGGCCGCTCCGGATCGCCAACTTCCGGCAACTCCTCAAACAGCTCAGACAACAGCCACAGCAGCAGCGTGTTGTAAAGACGCGGGCTATGCATGAGCCGGTCAGCAGCAAGGATACTGATGATGCCGCGCCCGGACAGGTCGGTGCGCATCAGGTCTGGCAGCTTGAGCGCCGGTTCGCCGAAAAAGTGGTCGGCACCTTGTTGCTCCAGGACCAGCAGACGGCGCTGGATTGCCGCCACCGAGGCGCTGCTGACATTGCCATACAGGCGTGAGAGTTCCGCTTTTTGTTCGGCGACGAAATTTAATAGCGAACGCAGATCAGGCAAGTCCAGCAGCAGCAGGCCCTGCTCGTCGGCGACCTTGAAGGCAATGTTCAGGACACCTTCCTGGGTGTCATTGAGTTCCAGCAGGTTGCTCAGCAGCAGTGGGCCGATCTCGGAAATGGTGGCGCGGATCGGATGGCCCTGCTCACCAAACAGGTCCCAGAAAATGCAGGGATAGGCCTGCGGACGATGTTCACTGATACCGATGATCTGCAGTCGTTCGGTGATTTTTGGATGCGGCGCAATCGGCTGGCACATACCTGAAACATCGCCTTTGACGTCCGACAAAAACACCGGCACACCGAGACGCGAAAAACCCTCGGCAAGTATTTGCAGGGTCACGGTTTTGCCAGTGCCGGTGGCGCCGGTGATCAGACCGTGGCGATTGGCGTAGCGAGATTGCAGCGTTACCTGCGCGGTACCACTGCCAATAAGCAGGTTCTGACTGGAGCTGTCATGCATGGGTTTGTGTCCTGTGGCGTTTATTTTCTGACCAAATGCTGCGCTGATAAAAGCTATACTAACGCGAATCAATACCGAGTCTAATCAATGTCATTGATGCAGATGTTACAACAGCAGCTGGATGGTCAGCCTATGCATGCCTTGCAAAAGCAAACTGGCGCCGACAGCGCACAGGTGCAAAGCGCCGTGCAGGCTGCCCTGCCGATGCTGCTGGGCGCGCTGGCCAGCAATGCCAAACAGCAGCAGGGCGCACAGGGTTTGTGGTCAGCGCTGGCAAGGGATCACGACGGCAGTGTGCTGGATAACCTCAGTGGCTTTTTGGGTTCGACTACGGCACCAGAACAGGGCCAGGCGATCCTCAAGCACGTGCTGGGTGACAAACAGAGCAAGGCACAAACTGCATTGGCAGGTGCCAGTGGACTGAATGCGCAAAGCGCTGGCACGCTGCTCGCAGCGTTGGCGCCGATGGTCATGGGCATGATTGGTAAAATGCAGAATGACAACCAGATTGCTGACCAGCAACAGCTGCAGTCCTTGCTGGGTCAGGAGCGACAACAATTGCGCCAGCAGCCGGTTGCCGGCGGCCTGTTGAACATGTTGCTGGATGACGATGGCGACGGCCAGGTCAGCACCGACGAAGTGCTCAAGCGCGGTCGCGGTCTACTGGGGCGGTTTTTCGGCAGTCGCTGAGTGCTGATCATTTTCTAACGACTTAACTAACAGCGATCGACAGAATCGTTGCCAAATTCTATGCAAGCAAGTTACAACCCCAAACTGATTGAGGCCGAAGTCCAGCAAGGCTGGAACGAACAGCAGAAATTTCAGGCCAAAGAAGATCCGGCAAGAGAAAAGTACTATTGTCTGTCGATGTTGCCGTACCCCAGCGGTACTTTGCACATCGGCCATGTGCGCAATTATTCCATCGGTGATGTGATCAGCCGCTTCCAGCGTATGCAGGGCAAGAATGTATTGCAGCCAATGGGCTGGGATGCGTTTGGGCTGCCAGCCGAAAATGCCGCCATCAAGCACGCCGTGCCACCAGCACAATGGACCCGCGAAAACATTAAGCAGATGCGCGAGCAGCTGCAGCAGCTCGGTTTTGCGCTGGACTGGTCGCGCGAGTTCGCCACCTGCGATCCCGACTATTACCGTTGGGAACAGCTGATGTTCACGCGCTTGATGAAAAAGGGGCTGGTGTACAACAAGCAGGCCGAGGTCAACTGGGATCCGGTGGATCAGACCGTGCTCGCCAACGAGCAGGTGATCGATGGCCGTGGCTGGCGCTCCGGAGCGCTGGTCGAGCGTCGCGAAATTCCGCAGTGGTTTCTGAAAATCACTGACTATGCCGATGAATTGCTGGATGGGCTGGATCATCTGCCGGACTGGCCGGAGGCTGTGAAGACCATGCAGCGTAACTGGATCGGCCGCTCGCATGGCGCCGAGTTGCGCTTTCAGGTGGCCGATTCCGACACTTGTCTGGAAGTCTACACCACGCGTCCGGATACGCTCATGGGCGCCACCTACATGGCCGTGGCGGCGCAGCATCCATTGGCGCTTGAGGCGGCCCGGGACAATCCGGAGATCGCTGCCTTTATCGAGCAATGTCGGCACACCGGCACCGCGCAGGCAGATCTGGACAAGGCCGAAAAACTGGGCCTGGATACCGGCAGCAAGGCCGTGCACCCGCTGACCGGTGAGCTGATACCGATCTGGATTGCCAATTTCGTGCTCATGGCCTATGGCACCGGTGCGGTGATGTCGGTTCCGGCGCACGATGAGCGCGATCATGCCTTTGCCAGCAAGTACAAGTTGCCGATCAAACCGGTGGTGCAGCCTGCAGACGGCAGCGAACTGATGGCCGACGAACCTTTCATCGGTTCCGGGGTGACGATCAACTCCGGTGAATTTGATGGGCTGTCCAGCGCCGAGGCCGCCGCCGCGATTGTCGCCAGGCTGGCGCAACAGGGTGATGGACGCGCCACCACGCAATATCGATTGCGCGATTGGGGCGTGTCCCGGCAGCGCTATTGGGGCTGTCCGATTCCGGTCATTTACTGTGCCACTTGCGGCGCCGTACCGGTGCCCGAGGAGCAGTTGCCAGTGGTGTTGCCTGAAGACGTCGAATTCAGTGGCGTGGTGTCGCCGTTGAAGTCGGACCCGAGCTGGCGTCAGACCCAATGCCCGCAGTGTGGTGGCGCCGCCGAACGTGAAACCGACACGTTTGATACCTTTATGGAGTCATCCTGGTATTACGCCAGATATTGCTGTCCCGGTGCTGCCGACATGCTCGACGAGCGGGCCGATTACTGGTTGCCGGTCAACCAGTACATTGGTGGCATCGAGCACGCCATCATGCATTTGCTGTACTTTCGTTTTTATCACAAGCTGCTGCGCGATTGTGGCATGGTGCACAGCGATGAACCCGCCACGCGGCTGCTGTGTCAGGGCATGGTGGTGGCCGAGACCTACTTCCGCAAACATGACGATGGCAGCACCAGTTGGTACTCGCCGACCGAGGTGGATGTGCACACCGATGGCGACGGCAAGCGTCAGGCACGGTTGCTCGAGGACGACCAGCCGGTGCTGATCGGCGCCATCGAAAAAATGTCGAAATCACGCAACAACGGGGTCAATCCGCAAGACCTGGTGGAACGCTACGGTGCCGACACGGTACGTCTGTTCGTGCTGTTTGCGGCACCGCCAGAGCAATCCCTGGAATGGTCAGATAGCGGCGTTGAAGGCGCCTGGCGCTTCTTGCGCCGTATCTGGAGCGGCATTCATCAGCATCTGCAGGCCGGCACACCGACGCAGCTGGATGTTGCTGCGCTCAACGCTGAGCAACGCGAGCTGCGGCGCAAGCTGCACGACACCATAGCCAAGGTCAGTGATGACATGCAGCGCCGCTACACCTTCAACACCGCGATTGCCGCATTGATGGAATTGTCCAACCATTTACAGCGTTTCGATGATGATTCAGCGGCCGGGTTGGCGGTGACGCGCGAAGCCTGGCTGGCGCTGATCCAGATGCTGCATCCGGTAACACCGCATCTGTGTACCCATTTGTGGCCGCAGCTGGGTGGCACCGGCGACATCGAGCAGGCTGGCTGGCCACAGGTCGATGCCGCCGCGCGGGTGCGTGAGGCGATCATCGTGGTAATCCAGATCAACGGCAAGGTGCGCGGCAAACTGGAGCTGGCACCGGGCCTGGATCAGGCTGCCACGCTGGCCGCAGCGCGTGCAGATCAGAACGTGCAGCGCTATCTGAGCGACGTGACTATCCGCAAGATCATTCATGTGCCAGACAAATTGCTCAACCTGGTGGTGGGCTGAGCCATGTCGCTGCTACTGGCTGGTGGCATAATGCGTCCTATGATCAGACTGCTATTCACACTGTTACTGGTGCTGGCGCTTGCCAGTTGTGGTTTTCAATTGCGCGGCGTCGCGGATCTGCCCGCGGTGATGGATCAAACCTACGTGCAGATCCAGGATCGCTACGGCGAATTTGGTCGCAGCCTGGAGCGCAAGCTGCGCGCCAACAACGTTCAGGTCGTCAGCACGCCGGCTGAAGCCAGTGCGATTCTGGACATCATGCAGGCTCGTTTTATCCGCGAGGCAGCATCTTTTTCCGGCGATGCACTGATCAGCGAACTGCGCTTGACCTACCGCGTCGAGTTCCGTTTGCTGGATGCCCAGGGCCAGCCATTGTCCGGCCGCAATGAAGTGGTGCTGTTTCGTGATTACAGCTTTGACAGCGACGCGGTGCTCGCCAGCCAGAGCGAAGAGGAGTTTTTGCGCGAGGATCTGGAAGCCATGATGTCCACGGAAGTGATCGTTCGTCTGGAAGCGCTGGAGCTGAAGTAACGCCGCTGCCTGCGGCTGTCGTGTCTGCCATCGCATGAAACTTTTCCCCGAGAAACTTGCCGCCGCATTGCAACGCTTGCATACGGTTTACCTGGTGGCCGGCCCGGAAATTGTGCTGCGCGAAGAAGCCGTGGATCAGATTCGCGCAGCGGCGCGCCAGCAGGGCGTCAGCCAGCGTGAGTTGATGACCGTCGATCGCAGCTTCAGCTGGGATCAGCTGGACGCCACCGGCAGCACCCTGTCGCTGTTTGCCGAGCGACGCCTGCTGGAATTACGCTTGCCCACCGGCAAGCCCGGCGTTGCCGGTGCCAAGGCGATCGGCGCCTGGCTGGATGCAGCCGCACAAACCGATGCCGGCGATGTGTTGCTGATCATAGCCGAGCAGTGGGCGTTCGCCAACGAAAAATCTGCCTGGTGCAAGAAAATCGAAACAGCCGGAGTCTACGTGCCGGTGTGGACTATCAAATCGGCTAAGCTGCCAGAGTGGATCAGCCGCCGCATGCGTGGTTGTGGCTTGCAGCCAGAACCTGATGTAGTGCAGTGGCTGGCGTCGCGCGTGGACGGCAGTCTGCTCGCCGCCGCCCAGGAAATCGACAAGCTGCTCATGGCCAACGGAGCTGGTGCGGTGACGCTGGCTCAGGTGCGTGCCGCGGTCAGTGACAGCAGTGAATACGATGCTTTCAAGCTTTGTGCAGCAGTCTGGATCGGCAACCTGGCGTTGAGCATGCGCATCGTCGCGCGTCTGCGCGTGCAGGATGTGCCGCCGCAGGTGCTGGTGGCAACGCTGCAAAATGAATTGCAAACCCTGCAACGATTCATGCAGTTATCCAGGCAGGAATCAGTTCGCCAGGCATTCACCAAGCTGCGTATCTGGGAGAGCAGACAACAGATCATCACGCGCGCGGCCGCGCGCCTTGAGCTGTCGCAACTGCAGGCGGCGATGATGGAACTGGCGGTGCTCGATCGCATCGCCAAAGGCCAGCAGTATGGGGATTTCTGGTTGCAGCTGGAGCGCTTGTTGCTGCAATTGCTGCTAGCGCAAAAACAAGCCGCAGCTTGAGCATGAATCAGATCAAGATGCCTTTGCACGCCGCCACCGTGGTGTTCGGTGGGACCTTTGATCCGGTGCATTTCGGCCATCTGCGTGCCGCCGCTGAACTCTCGCAGCAACTGGCGGTGGATGATTTTCGCATCCTGCCCGCCGGTCAGCCGCCACATCGCACCGACACGCTGGCCACTGCCACACAGCGGCTGACCATGCTAGAGCTGGCCTTGCATGAGCATCCCGGTATTCGCATTGATGATCGTGAAATCAGGCGTGCCGGGCCGTCTTACATGGCCGATACGCTGGCTGAAATTCGCGCTGAAATCGGGCCCACCAGACCGCTGCTGCTGGCGTTGGGCCAGGATGCCGCCAACCAGCTCGATCGTTGGCATTGCTGGCAGCAGCTGCCGTTGCTGGCGCACCTGCTGGTCATGACTCGCCCGGACAACGCACCGACCTATGCCGGCAAGCTGGAACAGCAGCTGCGGCCGCGCAAGGTTGCCGACACGCAGGCGTTATGGCGCAAGGCAGCCGGTGCTGTGTTGCATTTGAACATTACCGAGCTGGCGATTTCTTCCACGGACATACGGGCCCGGATTGCCAGCGGCAGCGATCCGGCTTTTTTGCTGCCTGCCAGTGTGATTGCCTACATCAAGGCGCAGGGCCTGTACCGAGCGGATGATGCATCACCTGCCGGGCCGGTGATTCGATAAAGGCTGAATTGCTGTGTCGCTGCTGCGACATCATTTGCTTTGTTTGCGATCCAGAGGGTTTTTCAGCTCGCCCAGAATGTAGCGTGATTTCTTGTTTGGCAGCAATTTGTGCAGATCCAGCAGGATCAGGCCGTCAACGCCGTTGTTGAAGCCCGGGTCAACACCGAAGGCCAGAAACTTGGCGCCGCCTGGTTCGCACAGTTCCGTGTACTGCTTGTACAAGGTGGGGATGCGGGAACCCATTTGTTTCAGGTTTTGCTTCAGTATCTGAAAACTGCTGTCGGCATCCAGGCCTTCAAAGCTGGGTGCTACGCCGTCAAAACTGAACGGCTGTCGCGCTTCGGCCAGCTGCTGTTCGCTGCCAAAGAAACGGTCGTAGTAGGCCACCAGCCAATCCCGTGCCGCCGCCGGTTCGTGCGCCGAAATGGTCACTGGTCCAAGCAGGTAGCGCACTTCAGGGTATTTGCGCAGATAGGCGCCGATACCGTGCCATAGGTAATCCAGGCTGCGCGAGCCCCAATAGTGCGGCTGTACAAAACTTCGCCCCAGTTCCAGACCGTGTTGCAGGTAAGTCTGCATGGCCGGCGAATAGTTGAACAGTTCAGCAGTGTACAGCGATGCCAGGCCATGATCTTTCAGCAATGGCGCGGTACGCACCATACGGTAGGCTCCAGCGATTTCCAACTGCTCGTCATCCCACAACACCAGATGCTCATAGTAGCGATCGTAGCGATCCAGATCGCGGTGCAGGCCGGTACCTTCACCGACGGCCCGGAACGTGTATTCACGCAGGCGACCGATCTCGCGCATCAGTATGCTGCCGGTATCCGGGCGTGCCAGGTAGATGGCCTTGCCATCCTGGGTGCTGCCTATGCGCTCGCATTGCTGCAGCTCGCGATGCAACAGGCGCGGATTTTCGGCGCGTGGGATCACGGCCATGGTGTCCCGGCTGGGGCGTTTTTTGTTGAGGCTGTAGACCTTGTTGCGAATAGTGCGCGAATGCTTGCGCAAGGCCTCGCGCGAGCTGTCTTCCGGCGCGCAGATTGGTGTGCCGATACGGATCGGCACACGCGTATGCTGTTTGCGCAAGAACAATTGTCGCGGCAGCATCAGCGTGCCCAGCGGCCGCGCCAGCATGGCAATGACATAGAACCAGGGCGAGTTATAGGCCTGCATATGCACCGGCAACACCGGCGCGCCGGTGTGCGCGGCAAAGCGCAAGAAACCGGTCTCCCAGGCCCGATCACGCACGCCTTTGCTGCCCAGACGAGACACTTCGCCAGCCGGAAACACAATCACTGCCTGGTCTTGTTCCAGCGCATCAATGATGTTGCGGTAGGTACTGGCGCTGGGGCGTCCGCCCATGATTTTAACGCCCAGCAGCAGCTCACGAATCGGCTCGATCCGCAGCAGGACATCATTGGCAAGAATCTTTACATCTGGCCGAATGTCACCGATCAGCTTCAGCAGAATAAACGAATCAAGCCCGCCCAATGGATGATTGGAGGCGATGATGACCCTGCCACGAGCAGGAATTTGCGCTACTTCCAGGTCATCGACCAGATAGCGAAAATCAAACTGGCGCAAAACCGACTCGATGAATGACAGCCCCTGCAAATGGCCGTAATCGCGCAGAATCTGGTTGGCCACATCCATGCCGAGCCAGCGACTGACACTGCGCGTGAGTGGTCTGGTTAATTTGTTTCTGCGGCCGCTGAACCAGTCTGGAAATTGCTTCTCCAGTGTGGTTTCCAGGTTCAGTAATGGCGCAGAGCGGTGGCGATCCTGATGTTCCTGACGAGCATCTGCTGACATGAGTCAACTACCTCCACGGATTAGATGAGTTCATTTTAACGGCATACCAGGGCAGTTGCATGACAATACTGTGAGATAGTTTACTGTTGTCAGTGCTACTGCCTTGATGACAGATCAAGGTTGCTTGCCTGCCACCAGCTATGACCGCAGATCCGCCGTTTGGCTTGCAGTAGTTACTTGTCCGTGGCGCGGGCGCGAATACGAATCGCGGCATACAGCAACACCAGCCCAACACCGACACCGATCCACATGTCCAATCGTCCCAGCCGCGCCAGCGTGTTGCTGATGCTGAAGGCATTGATAATCGAGTTCATAACCGTATCCTTGAACAGATCATCGGTGATGTTCAGGCTCATCGGCAATACGCCATCAGCAAAACGCTTGATGAACAGCATCCACAGGTTGTGGTCGGCCATTCTCAGGCGTTCCATCAGGCTGAAATAATTCTGAAACAGGCCAATCAGGCCCGGCACCGCCAGCGCGATCATCCACGGCAGGCGTGGGGCAAACGCCGACACCAGCAAAAACCAGCCGAACAGCGGTAAGATCCAGAGCATCTGCACCGGAATGGCCACCAGCATGTTCGTCCATAGGGCAGGTAATCCTGCCGGCCCCCAGACGGTGGACCACAACGGTACATCGGCGGCCAGCGCATAGCCACTGACGGTGAGCAAAAACAGCAGTTGCAAGCCGGCGGCGACCAACATGTAGACCACCGGCACGACAAGCCCCGCTGTGAGCAGTTTGCTGGCAATGGTCGTGCTATCGGATACTGGCAAGGATTTCCAGAACAGAATGCTGCGGTCCTTGCGCTCATCATAGAGTGCGCCGACCAGGTAAAAAAACAGCACAATTTGCATGATGCCGGTGAAGTTGACGATCAGCCCGAGCAGTGGAATACGCATCAGGGAGTTTTTTTGCGCTGCACTGTTACTGGCGAATTCACGCATGGCCGATTCGGTAAACAGCTGTGCGTTGTCAATTTCGACGGCAAAAAACAGGCCCATGATCAACAGCAGCAGAGCCAAAGCGGCAATGATAAGTGGGGCATAGATGAACGCCCAGCGGTGTTCCCAAAATTCGCGACGAACCAGGATCGGTAATTGAGCAAGTTGAATCATGCTGTTTCTCGCGTTGCAGTCTGTGACGGCGTTTTCGGGTTGCTCATGATGGCGACGAACAGATCCGCCACCGCTGGCGTGTGCAGTTCCCCCAGCTGACTCAGCTTGGCCTGGTCGGTATCCTCGAACAACAAGACGTGACGGCCGAACACCTTGCGTTGATGCATGGGGCCCAATGCAAGTGCCGCAGCCAATTGCTCATCGGCAACCATCAGTTCGGTGTAGCGCTGCTGCATGCTGTCCATGTCGCTGTGCAGCACGATTTCACCATCCTGAATAAAGATCAGGTCGGTGAGAATGTGCTCGACTTCCTCGATCTGGTGGGTGGTGATGATGATGGTGCGATCGCCATCAAAGTATTCTTCCAGCAGATGTTGATAAAAGCGCTTGCGGAACATGATGTCCAGGCCCAGCGTGGGTTCATCCAGTACCAGCAGTTTGGCGTCGATGGCCATGACCAGCGCCAGGTGCAACTGCACAATCATGCCCTTGGACAAGGTCTTGACCTTGTCGCCAGGGCGGATTTTGGTCTCGGACAGGTATTGCCGGCACTCATCGATGGAGAACATCGGGTGTACGCTCGCCATCAGCTTGATCAATTCCCGCACACGAATCCATTGCGGCAACGTGGCCACATCGGCAATAAACGCGATGTGTTTCATCAACTCGTCGCGCTGATGCAGCGGGTGCAGCCCCAGCACGCTGAGTTCGCCACTGAAGCCGGCCAAGCCGAGCATGGCTTTCAGGGCGGAAGTCTTGCCGGCACCGTTGGGACCCACCAGGCCTACGATACGGCCCTTGGGAATGCTGAAGCTGATATCACGCACGGCCACTTTGCGCCCGTATTGTTTGCGCAGCTTGTGCGCCTGGATGACGATTTCATTCGAGTTGCCGTAGCGCGCTTCCACGTCGGCAACAGTGCTCGTAGTGTTCATGATCGTTCCTGGTCTGCGTGAGTTGATGAGGTCGGCTCTGCTGTTGCCGTATCGTTTCCAGGCACCGCTGATTGGCTAGCGCTGTGAGCAGCGCTCAGACCGGGTTTGTGCTCGGCGGCTTGGCCAAGCAGTTGCTGAATCTGTTTCAGATCAATGCCCAGATTTTGTATGCGCAGCAGAAGTTGTGGCCATTCATGTTGCAGAAAGTGTTCCCGTTCGCTGGCCAGCAAGCGCTTGCGCGCACCTTCGATAACAAACATGCCGAGGCCGCGGCGCTTTTCCACCAGTTGCTCATCCACCAGCATCTGGTAGGCCTTGGAAACGGTGATGGGGTTGATTTGCATTTCTATTGCAATCTGGCGCACCGAGGGCAATGGCTCGCCCTCGCCCAGCTCGCCGGCAAGAATGCGCGCAATGGTGCGTTCGCGCAGCTGCTGGTAAATCGGCTGCGAGTCATCCCAGGAATGGTTCATGCTCTGCACCGGTACGGCAATGCCATGCTCGTGCTCATCAGGCTCACCGGTTGAGGAACAGCAACAGGCCGAAATCGATCAGCAGGTCGGAAAAGGTCAGCCCGGTTGAGGTTTCAGCCTGGCTCTGTTCCACCACGCTGGGTATGGACGAATTGGCGGTCCCGGCGCAGGCTTGCGAAGTGGTCTGGAAATTGGTCTGGGGCAGCCAGCTTTGCGTCAGCAACAAGGTGGCCGCAGCAAGGATGGCAGCGCTATTTGAGACGAGTCGGTAGCGTCGGTTATGCAGCAACATGGCAAGCTCCATTTCTAGTGTTGTATGTTACTATAACACCAAAACACTAAAATGCAAGCACTTGTTGCAACCGCCAGCATCAAGTCATTATTGAAATCGAATGATGCGAAACGGCTACGCTTACGCAGTAAGTATGCATCGTTGTCCGTATCGAATTATACTGACGCACTAGGGGAGTGAATCATTGCCAACATGGAGAGTTTGTGCACGACGACCTTTCGCCCGGTCTGGGGCCGGCAGAACTTTGCGAGCGAATAGCGGCAGGTGATCCAGCAGCAGAAACTGAGCTGGTTCGACGCTACAGTGCCAAGATAGAGTTCATATTGCGCCGCCGTTGTCGTGATGCAAGCATGGCTGCTGATCTGCGCCAGGAAGCTTTCATTGTGGTGCTGCAGCGCTTGCGTGACCGTGGCATTGAATCTCCCGACAGGTTATCGGCATTCATCTATCAAACCGCGATCAATCTGGCCATCGGCGAAGCAAGAACCTTTTATCGCCGCAATACCCATGCCGACTGGGAGTTTATCGACAGCTGTGCCGACCAGCAGCCGCTGCTCAGTGACCGGATCGAGCAGGAACAACGTGCGCAGTTGATCAACAAAACGCTCAAGTCCTTGCGTCAGCCACGTGATCGGCAGATTCTCCGGCGCTTTTACCTGACCGAGGAGCCCAAGGAAAGTATCTGTGTCTCGATGGATGTGTCCAGTGAGCATTTTGACCGGGTTGTTTTCAGAGCGCGTGCCAGGTTCCGCAAACTGCTGGAGAGACATGTTGATTTCTGATGTCCGGCTACAGCAACGCCATGTGACCAATCGACTCGCGCAATGCTTTAGCCCGCCTTGTTCACCATCCGCTCGTCGCCGTAGCGGCAGTGGTGCATACGGTGGGTTTATTCCAGGTGAGAGGAATCGGTCAATGCTGGCACTTACTTTGACAGGTAACGGGAACTATTGCTTTTGTTCGAGGGAATGTTGATGAATCAGCAAAATGATCAACTACGGCAAGAACGTATCAGGCAGTATCTCCTGAACGCCGGAGGAAAAGACGATTCGGAGCGCCTTGAAATTGAGATGCTCGACGATGATGAACTGTTTGCGCAAGTTCAAGTCGATGACATGATTCGCGAGAGTCTCATAACGACGAAGATAGAATCGACTGCAGGCAGCATCTGGGGCATGCTGGGCGTACCTACCCGATGGCCGTACCAGGCGGTCATCGGGCTATTCACAATCTCTGTGCTGGTGCTGGGCGTTCGTGTGCACATGCTGACACAGCAAATCGATCAGCTTTCGCTACCACAGGTACAGGTGCCGGTGATCACCCTGCTGGAGCAGCGCGCCTTCGGCGGCGATGCAAGCACTCCGGCTGCCGATATGCAGCAGGCGATCCTTGAGGTCGATGTCTCCGCGTA
>JAJFKZ010000002.1 GCA_021772955.1 Gammaproteobacteria bacterium
GCCGCTCCCTTGCCAAGCAACGCAACGCCGAGTCGCACTGGCACATTGGCTCCCGGTGGGCCGCCGCACAAGCGCCGTGGGCTACGTTCCGCTCGCTTGAATTGACTACGGCCAGTCCTGCGCTCGCGCGCCTTGTCCACGGCGCTTGTGCGACGGCTGAGTGTCACCGAACTACTCGCATGGCCCACAACCCGTAGCTATGGTTCAAGGGTGATCGTTCCCACCTCGATAATGTATTGGCAACGCCAGATTTGGCCTGAACTCGAACAGGACAAGTGTATCCACTTCACTATGCAAAATTTCAATGTTATCGCCTTGTTTATCCGTAAACTATGACCAGTAACTGTCCGCCTTCATGAAATATGCGGGTTAGCCGGCTACGCGCTACGCATCCGGCATCCGCGCATTATTCCTTTTGGTAGATCTCCAGCCCGGACTGACGAAATTCTTCGGCCTTTTCCTGCATGCCTTCGGTCAATGCGGCGGCCTCATCCAGTTTTTTCGCAGCGGCATACTCACGCACATCCTGGCTGATTTTCATGGAACAGAACTTGGGCCCGCACATGGAGCAAAAATGCGCCACTTTGGCGGAATCCTTGGGCAGGGTCTGGTCGTGGTATTCACGGGCCCGCTGTGGATCCAGCGACAGGTTGAACTGGTCTTCCCAGCGAAACTCAAAGCGCGCCTTGGATAGCGCATTGTCGCGAATCTGGGCCCCGGGCCAGCCCTTGGCCAGATCGGCAGCATGGGCGGCAATCTTGTAGGTGATGATGCCGGTGCGCACGTCTTCGCGATCAGGCAGCCCCAGATGCTCCTTGGGGGTAACGTAGCAGAGCATGGCGGTGCCGTACCAACCGATCTGGGCAGCGCCGATCGCCGAAGTGATGTGGTCGTAACCTGGTGCGATGTCGGTGGTCAGAGGCCCCAGTGTATAAAACGGCGCCTCCATGCAATCCTGCAGCTCTTTGTCCATGTTGTGCTTGATCATCTGCATGGGCACGTGGCCCGGGCCTTCAATCATCACCTGACAGTCCTGCTCCCAGGCCTTTTTGGTCAGCTCACCGAGAGTTTCCAGCTCGGCGAACTGGGCGGCATCATTGGCATCGGCAATGCAACCCGGTCGCAGACCGTCGCCCAGCGAGAAGCTGACGTCGTAGGCTTTCATGATTTCGCAGATGTCATCAAAATGCGTGTACAAAAACGATTCCTGATGATGTGCCAGGCACCATTTGGCCATGATCGAGCCACCCCGCGAGACGATGCCGGTGACGCGACCGGCGCTCAGCGGCACATAGGCCAGGCGCACGCCAGCGTGGATGGTAAAGTAATCGACCCCCTGCTCGGCCAGTTCAATCAAGGTGTCGCGGAAAATGTCCCAAGTCAGCTCTTCGGCGGCGCCGTCGACCTTCTCCAGTGCCTGATAAATCGGCACGGTGCCGATTGGCACCGGTGAGTTGCGGATGATCCATTCGCGGGTTTCATGGATGTGTTTGCCGGTGGACAGATCCATTACCGTGTCCGCGCCCCAGCGCGTGGCCCAGACCATTTTCTCGACTTCCTCGGCGATCGAGCTGGTGACAGCCGAATTGCCGATGTTGGCGTTGATCTTGACACGAAAATTTCGCCCGATGATCATCGGCTCCAGTTCCGGGTGATTGATGTTGGCCGGTATGATGGCACGCCCGGCAGCAACTTCGTCGCGGACGAATTCGGCGGTGATGGCGGTCGGGAGCGCGGCGCCCCAGGCGTGGCCTGGGTGTTGTTTGAGCAGGCCGGAATCAGTCATCTGCTCCAGTTGCATGCCCTCGCGCAGAGCAATGTATTCCATTTCCGGCGTGATGATGCCGCGTCGGGCGTAATGCATTTGCGAAACATTGGCGCCAGCCAGTGCGCGTCTGGGTAAGCGCTGATTGGGAAATCGCAGCGCAGCAGTACGCGCATCGCCAAGACGCTTTTGGCCATAATCAGAACTGAGTGCTGGCAATTCCTCAGTATCGCCGCGCGCGGCAATCCAGTTGCTGCGCTGCGCAGTCAACCCCAGTTCCAGGTCGATGCAAGCATCCGGATCTGTGTACGGGCCGGAGGTATCGTAGATCGGGATCGGTGGATTCGGCTCACCGCCGAACAAGGTGCCGGTGTCACTTTGCAGTACCTGGCGCACTGGCACGCGAATGTCGGGTCGTTCGCCATTGAGCCAGACCCGGCGCGAGCCGGGCATCGGTTCGCGCACTTCATCACTGATACGGCGCTGTAGTTCACTGCTGGTGGCGTTGCCGGTGCTTTCGGCTTGCTGGGATTTACTCATAGTTGCTGCTTGGTCAGGTTAGAATAGAGGGTTGCAGAATGTTTATCGTGCTAGCGGAATAATAACAGTCTCACTGTTGCAAAACCGTAACATTGTGACTAATGGCACTACATGCGCCTGCCAACAGTGATCATGCTGTGCCTGTACGCTTGGGCCTGGTATGGCTGTCATTGGCAATGGCAAACCGGCGTACGGCAAATTTGGTATACGAATGGACTCATCCTGGGTAGTCAACAAAGTGAATTCAAACAGCTATGAATCTTGAACAGGCACGTTTTAACATGGTCGAGCAGCAGGTGCGCTGCTGGGATGTATTTGATCAGGCACTGCTGGATGTGCTGCATGCTTTACCGCGTGAGAACTTTGCGCCGACTCGGTACGAGCAACTGGCCTATGCCGATATGCAGTTGCCGCTAGGGCATGGGCAAGTGATGCTGCCGCCGGTACTGGAAGGCCGGCTGTTGCAGTCGGTACAGCTGCAGCCAACGGACACGGTGCTGGAGATCGGCACCGGTTCCGGTTATCTGACTGCCTGTATCGCGGCCCTGGCCAAATCAGTGCTGTCGGTGGATATTTTTCCTGAATTCATTGACCGGGCGCACAAAAACCTTTCCGGCGCGATGTACAAAGAGCAGGCCTTGCATGAACGCATCGAGCTGCGCCAGGCCGATGTGTTTGAAGATTTTGATCCCGGCAGCACGTTTGACGTGATCGTCGTCACTGGCGCCGTCGAGCATGTCCCCGCTCAGTTTGTGCAGTGGATGAGCAGCGATGCGCGCATGTTCATTATCGTCGGCACAGCGCCGAACATGCAGGCGCAGCTGCTACGGCGCCGCGGTGGCAACCCGTACAGTGTCGAGGGACTGCTGGAAACCGATGTACCGTTGCTGGTACGCGACAAAGCGCCCAAACCATTTCAATTTTAAGGCGTCACAGGACACATGAATTTCAGGAGTACTGACATGCGAAGGTTCACTTCATAC
>JAJFKZ010000011.1 GCA_021772955.1 Gammaproteobacteria bacterium
GCCATTGCCTGCGAACCGCGCCTTGATTCGCACCGGCACATTGACTCTGAGCGTTACCGAACTGCTCGCGTGGCCCACTGGCTTCTGCGGGCGATCGTCCAAGCTGCTTAGCCAGCTTCGCCCTGCTCCTCGAACCCTTCATGAAATAGGCGGGCTAGGCGCAGCCTCGCGGTTTACTGCGCAACCGGACAGGTAAGATTCAGAATTTCTGCAGCTCGGCAGTGGCCAGTTGTGCCACGTCGCCACCGGACTGCTGTGCCGTTTGCAGGTACTGTATGGCCAGATCGCGATTGCCGCTGCGTTTTTCCAGTAAGCCGAGCTGATAGTAGCCAACCCCGGTCGGCAGCAGCTGCAGGCTGGCTTGCAGATCTTCTCTGGCACCTGCGGCCTGGTTCATGCGCTGTCTGACCACGCCACGACGCAATGGGAAATAAAACCACTGTGAGTCTCGGCGGATGGCCTGATTAAAGTGCTGTTCAGCCTGGGCCAGATTGCCGCGACTGGCTTCGACATCACCCAGCAAACCATAAAAACGTGCTTCTGCTGGCTCAATGCGAATGGCTTCACGGGCGAACTGCTCGGCTGCCGCCAGCTTGCCATCGGCGACTGCCTGCATGCCTTTCTGATAGGCATCGTAGGCTGGTTCGGCGCGCTTGATGCGGGCAATTTGCTGCGCATAGCGTTGTTGGCCCAACTCACCGCCGGGCGGCAGACTGGCAGCGATGCGACGGTTTTTCTCCAGGCGTTCCCGGGACGGTGGATGGGAGGCAAACAGGCCGCTCAGCCAGTCCTCGTTGCGGCTTTCCGACAAGCGCACAAAAGTGGCTTGCAGATCCACCGCCCCTTGCGGATCATAACCAGCCGCGGCCATGTATTTGATACCGAACTCGTCTGATTCCAGCTCTGCCTCGCGACCGTATCGCGTGCTGATCAGTTGTGCGCCCAGACCTGCGCCTAGTCCGGCAATCTGCCCGTATTCACTGCCTTGGGTGGCAATGCTGGTGGCGATCACGGCGCCGCTGAGCAGGCTACCGCGTGATTGTGACTGCGCCCCATGCCGGGCCGCAGCGTGGACAATTTCATGGCCCAGCACCGCAGCCAGTTCGGCTTCCGAATTCAGCTCGGTCAGCAGACCGCGGTTGATGGCGATCTTGCCACCCGGCAACGCCCAGGCATTGGGCACATCGTTGTTCAATACGCTGAATTCATAATCCAGCTGCAGATCGGCATACTGGGCCAGGCGCTGGCCGACGCCGCTGACATAGCGACTGAGTTCCTCATCCACCGTGTATTCGCCACCCTGGCTCTGCAACGATGGTGCGTACTGTTGGGCGCCAACCTGCTGATCCCAGCTGACCGGCATGAAGTTCAGATTACTTTCGCCGGTGACCGGATTGGTGGAACAAGCACTCAACAGCAACAGTGTCAGCGTTGACAGCAGCAGTGCAGTTTGACGCAGACAGCGCCGTTGTTGGGTAGATACGATCATTGTGAACCTCGACTCTTATGTGTGAAGCCATGGCTATGCTAGCTTATTTGGTGTTGCTGATCTGTTCGCCACAACTCAGAGCGGGTTCTTCCTGCCAGTCGATGGCGTTCAAATCGATCTGGAAATAGCTGTCGCTGTCGCGATTCTTGCGAATGCGTACTGGCAGCCAGTGCAGGGCCGGAGCGTGCCAGGTCCAGATGGTTTTATCAGATCCCGGCAGTGTGCCCTCATACACCACCGTTGTGAACTCACCACAGGCGTTGCTGATGGTCTCCTCAGGCAGCCGTGTCCACTGGTAGTCGGTGATCTTGTCTTCCTTCAGCAAAGACAACTGAAAGGCTTCTGCAGAGCGCATGGCCTGGCTGGCCAGTAACAGGTAAATGCTCAGAGAATCAACTGTCTGGTTGTCCATTAATTGATCCCAGCTACCATCTTTGCTGGCCACGCTGAGCTTGCGCAGTTGCCAGTCAAACGATGCACGCCAGACATCTTTGCTGAACAGCATGGATTCATTCTGGCTGTAACTGAGTGGGTAGACAGAGTTGTTTTGAACCACAAACGCGGTTTCTTCCAAGCTCCTGAAACGTGCCAGCTTGGCCATTCCACTGGTTGCCTTGCTGGCAAATTCAACTTCGAACTGTTGCAGGTCCGGGCGCTTGTCGATAGCATCCAGACGCCGCAAGGACATTTCGCCATAGCCCATGGGTTTGTCGTCGAGTTGAATATCGAAACGGGCAGTAAAAGGCTGGGCCAGGGAAAAATCGCTGCTCACCCCGATGCCGCTATCGACCGCTGTCGCTGCTGAACCGGTGGCTTGTTGAGCGTTGTCAGCAGGCGCTGGTGCTGTCTGCTGGGCCACCACGGGGATCGCCAGCAGTAGCGCTGCCAGCAGCGACAGATTCTGAGCTTGGGCAGTAAAAGGCATGTGTCTGTGTCCTCAAAAAAAACAATCGTTACGATCTATGCAGATACCGGAGTGCATCAATTAAGGCCAGTGCAGGTTCTGATCCAGCAACAACGGTTGCGACAGACACTGATGATCAATCATGATCTGGTTATTATCGCATGTGACTGTATGCTGGTTGAAAAGTGCAATGCAGGCGGCCAACAGGCGATGTTCATGAGCTCGCAAGGACGCGGTCATGCTGGCGGCAGTGGCGCCGTGGCTGATCGGCAGGCGCACCTGTGCCAGCACCGGGCCGCCATCCAGCTCGGCATTGACGAAGTGAATGCTGGCACCATACTGTGACTCACCGGCAGCCAGGGCGCGCGCATGCGTGTCCAGCCCGGGGTAGGCGGGCAGCAAGGATGGATGCAAGTTGATGATGCGACCTGCATGACGGCCGACAAATGCGGCCGAGAGTATGCGCATGAAACCCGCCAGCACGATCCATTCGGCGCCACTGGCGACAATGGCATCGCTCAGACGCCGCTCAAAATTGCGTTTGCTGGCATTGGGCTGGTCTGTCGCCAAATCTGCAGCCGCTTGCCATTGATTGAATTGCTGATAATCCAGCACGTGTGCGGCCAGCCGATGCTGGAAGACGTGCTGCAGACCTGGCGCTGTAGGCCGGTTACTGATGACCGCGCACACCCGTGCTGGCAAACGCTGCTGTTCGATGCACTGCAGCAGGTAGCCAAGATTACTGCCGCGCCCGGATAACAGCACTGCCAACGTAGTTGGTGGGCGTGCCCGTGCAGATGAACGCGTCTGCAAGCCGTTCACGCCGGCAGGTAGCGGACTCGTTCATCTGTCGACTCCAGGCTGATCACCCTGCCGATGATCCAGGCCGGCAATTCCAGAGCCTGCAGAATCGCCTCGGCTTCAGCGGCGGCAACAATCAGCACGTAGCCTATGCCGCAATTGAAGGTGCGCCGCATTTCCAGTTCGTCGATATTGCCATGCTGTTGCAGCCAGCTGAAGATCGGTGGCCGTGGCCAGCTGCGCATGTCGATTTCCACTCCCAGTTGTGCAGCCATGACGCGGGTGATGTTGTCGGTGAGCCCGCCGCCGGTAATGTGAGCCATGCCGTGGATGGAAAAGGCATCAAGCAGTTTGAGTACGTGCGGCACGTAAATGGTCGTGGGTGCCAGCAGTAAATCGGCCAGGCTGGTCGTTGCATTGGTATCCAGCGGTTGCTGCAGATTGGCCCCGCTGGCTTCGACAATCCGTCGGATCAGGGAGTAGCCATTGCTGTGCGGTCCGGAACTGGCGATGCCGATGAGTACATCATCAGGCTGTATGGCCGCACCGGTGATCAATTGCTTGCGCTCGGCAATACCGACCGTAAACCCGGCCAGATCATAGTGGTCGGTGGCGTACATGCCGGGCATCTCTGCAGTTTCGCCGCCCACCAGCGCGCAACCAGCTATGCTGCAGCCGCGGGCGATGCTTTCGATGACCACGGCTGCCTGTTCCACAACCAGTTTGCCGCAGGCATAATAATCCAGAAAAAACAGCGGTTTGGCGCCTTGTACAAGAATGTCATTCACGCACATGGCGACCAGATCAATGCCGATACCTGAATGTTGCTGGCACTCCAGCGCCAACAGCAGCTTGGTGCCGACCCCATCCGTGCCGCTGACCAGCACCGGTTCATGCATGCCAGGCGGTACCGCAACCATGGCACCAAAGCCGCCAATACCCGTCAATACATGCTTGTGCAGGGTTTGGCGGATGGCTGGCTTGATGCGTTCAACCAGGTCATTGCCAGCGTCAATGTCGACACCGGAAGAGCGATAATCGAGTTTGTCCATGGCGGCTATTGTAGCGGCAATAGCGGCGCGAATTGTGGTTCAAACGCGTATAATCAGACTCGCCACACTGGCCAACAGCTTGATGGACTAGTAAAAAAACACTATGTGCGAAATGACACCACAGACAAGCCAGACCAGACTGTTGCAAGGATTGCTGCTGGTGCAGACAATGCTGTTACTGATAGCTCTGGCAATGACATCAGCAGCCTATGCTGCGGATGATTATTTCACCGGTGCGGCTCTGCAAACCGGCGAGTTGTCCGAGGCCAGGCTGATACGCGATGCCCTGGCACAGGTGCTGGTGAAGCTCACCGGACGCCTCGACATTGTTGCCGAGCCAGGCCTGCAGCCCTTGCTGCAAGACGCCCAAGCCCTGGTCACCGGCTTCAGCTATCGTGAACAACGTGCGCCGGGCAATGAGTTTGATGATGCCGATCGTTATCTGCTGGCCAGCTTTGATCGGCGCGAGTTGCAGCGTCGTCTGCGCCAGGCCCAGGCACCAATCTGGAGTCCGGAGCGTCCTGATCTGCTGATGTGGCTGGCGATCGAGCAGCAAGATGGTGCCAGGCGGATGTTGGGGAACGATGAAGATTTGCTACGCTACCAGTTGCTGCAGCGGGCGAATTTCCGTGGCTTGCCGCTGTTGCTGCCGTTGCAGGATCAGACCGATTATGCCCTGGTGCAGCCGCAGAGTATCTGGGGCGGTTTTGATGAAGATGCACTGCTCGCCAGTGAGCGTTATGCGGCGGATCAGACGGTTATCGTTACTGCTGCAGTAGTCAGGACTGCTGGCGCGTCATACTGGCAGGCCCGCTGGCGTCTGCACAATAGCGAAGGTCTGGACATTTTCACCAGCAGTGGTGCTGATCTGCTCACAGCCTTGCTAGCTGGCCTGGATCAACTGACAGAAATCAGTGCCAGCCAGGCCAGCGTCAGCCAGTTTTCCGAGCAGGCGCAAAGCGTGGTGGTGCGCTTGCCAGTCATCGACAGCCCGGCGCAACTTGGCCGTGCCTGGCAGGCTTTGTCGGCATTGAGCCAGTTGCAGTCACTGCAATGGCTTGAAGCTGGTGAGCATGGTATCGAGTTGCGCCTGCGCATGCGTGCCGGGGTCGACTGGTTGCAGCAAGCGATCCTCTACAGCAATGACTTGCGACTGCTTGATGGTGACATTGCCAAGCAGCGGGTGACGCCTGAAGATGGCGCTGGCAGCGCCTTTGACCGCGCACGTATACCGATCATGATTGTGCGCTGATGGCTGACGGGTGATGCTGCAGCAGACGCCGAATTTGCTCACAGTGGCCAGAATTCTGCTGGTGCCGGTGCTCGCCTACCTGATTGTGCACCGTCAGTTTCAGCCAGCATTCTGGGTGGCCATCGTGGCCGGCATTTCCGATGCCGTGGATGGTTATCTGGCCAAGCGCTTTGGCTGGGTCAGCCGCTTCGGCGGCATTGCCGACCCGCTCGCCGACAAACTCATGACCATCGTCACTTTTGCCAGTCTGGCCTGGGTCGATTTACTGCCCTGGTGGCTGGTGCTGATGACCTTCTGCAGAGATCTGGTGATCGTGGTTGGCGCAGCGGTTTATCACTTTAGCGTAGAGCCGGTCAAAGCCCGGCCGACCGCCGTGAGCAAACTCAATACTGTGTTGCAAATCGCGTTGCTGGCGCTGGTATTGTTGCAGGCGGCCGCTTACGGGCAATGGCAGACGCTGGTGCAAGCGGGCATCTACGCAGTGGCTGTGACCACCGTGGTATCCATGTTCCAGTACATGATCATCTGGTCTGGGAAGGCGCAGGAAGTCTGGCGTAACAAGGGCAGGAGACTGCCGTGACCAGGCCTGAAAGTTTGCGCAACAGCCAGTGGAATCACTGGCTGCCGTGGCTGATTGTCGCGCTCATTGCCGGCTGGCTGATCAGGCTTTTGTCGCCGATTCTGACGCCGTTTGCGGTGGCTGCGGCGCTGGCGTACCTGGGCGATCCGCTGACTGATCGGCTGCAGGCGTTGGGGTTGTCGCGCACGCTGGCGGTGATCGTGGTGTTCGTGGGCATGACAGTGCTGCTGATCGGTGGTTTGCTGGGGCTGATGCCATTGCTGGAAACGCAGATCAACTACCTTATCCAGCGCATCCCGGACTATTGGGATTGGCTGGCACAGACAATGATTCCCTGGCTGAATCAGCGTCTTGGCATCAGCCTGGCGATACCGGAAGGTGCAGAAATCATCAGCTTATTGCGTGAGCACTGGCAAAGTGCTGGCAGTCTTGCCACGATGCTGGTCAGTTCGGTGACGCAATCCGGGATGGCGGTGATCGGCTGGCTACTCAACTTGACGCTGATACCGGTGTTGACGTTTTATTTTCTGCGTGATTGGGATGGCATGATGGCCAGCATTCGCGAGTTGTTGCCGCGCTCAGCCGAGGCAGTGATTGTGCGGCTGGCCGGCGCTGCCGACTCGGTGCTGGCGGCGTTCATTCGCGGACAACTGTTGGTGATGTTGGCGCTGGCTTTGATCTATGCCATTGGTCTGTCGCTGATGGGGCTGAAACTGGCACTGTTGATCGGTCTTTTGGCGGGTTTGCTCAGCATCGTTCCCTATCTGGGTTCCATCATCGGCATCGCCGCAGCCTTGCTGGCCGCAGCGGTGCAATTTGGGGACTGGCTGCACCTGTTGCTGGCAGCCGGGGTATTCTTGTTCGGGCAGATGCTGGAAGGCATGGTATTGACGCCGTGGCTGGTTGGTGATCGCATCGGCCTGCATCCGGTCGCGGTGATTTTTGCCATTATGGCAGGCGGCATCCTGTTTGGTTTTCTTGGGGTACTGCTGGCCTTGCCGGTGGCGGCAGTGGCGATGGTGCTGGTGCGCTTTGCCCACGAAACCTATACCGGCAGCTATCTTTATCAGGGCAACAGAGAAGCTCCGGTCGCTGCAGAACAGCCGCAACGGGCAGAGCATGGTAGCAATGCAGAAGCAGACAGCGACCAGGTCGATGAGCACAAAGCAGGGCGCCCGTCAGTCGCTGCTGCGCAAGCCGCTGCTCAGCAAAGCCGCACGGACGAACCGGCACAGCAGACAGGCAGCACTAACCAGCGCAGCAGGCGACTAGACAGGCCGGCAGCAAAACACCCGGCTGATCAATCGACAGCCAGCGTGGAGCGCCGCTCCGACGAGACCGTTGACGACGACGAACAGCATTGACATGAACGCCCCGATTACCGCCACCAGCCAGCGTCCGCTGGACTTTCCCGGGCCATTTCAACCGCGACTGGATAACTTTATCGTTGGTCATAATGCCGCGCTATTGAAGCTGTTGCAGCAACAGGCCGCACAGCCGCAAGGCTGGCACTATCTGCGCGCCCCGGCGGCCTGTGGCAAGACGCACTTGTTATGGGCGACGCAAGCCCAGGCGCTGCAGAATGGCCTGGACGTGGTGTATCTGCAAGTGGGCAGCGGTGCGGAGCAACTGAATTTGTTGCAGCAGCTCACCGATTTCGATCTGTTGCTGCTCGACCGGGCCGGGCAATTGACGGCCGCGCGCAACTGGCAGCAGCCCTTGTTCGACTGTTTGCAGCGGGCACAATTGCAGCAGCGGGCGGTGATCATGGCCGGTAGAGAAACGCTGGCGGGCTTGAGCGGTGTGTTAGCGGATTTGCATTCGCGTCTGGCGACCATGAGCCAGCACCAGCTGCGCGCAGTGGGCGATGCTGATCGTACCGCGCTGGTGCGCCACTTCCTGCAGCGTTATCACCTACCCATCGAGGATGATGTGCTGGCCTATCTGCTCAGCCGCTCGCAGCGCGAACAGCAACAGCTGTTGCAATTGCTGCAAGGGCTGGTGGATGAGGTATTGCAGACCGGGCAACGCTTGACCAGGCCGCTGCTGCGACGGCACTTGAACATTAGCCCGCCTATTTCATGAAGGGTTCGAGGAGCAGGGCGAAGCTGGTTAAGCAGGTTAAGCAGGTTGGGCAGTAGCTATGGTTCAAGGGCGATATACGTGGTGCAACGCCAGATTTGGCCTGAACTCGAACCGGACAAACCGTAGTCCATCGCGCATAAAGTCACTGATATTGCCTTGTTTATCTGTAATAGATGATTAGTAGCTGTCCGCCTTCATGAAATAGGCGGGCTAGCTGAATAGCTTTAGATAGCGCTGGTGCTGGGCCTCGACCGCAGCCTGCAAGGACTCGAGATCGGCATTGTTGCTGATCACATCATCGGCCATGGCCAGACGCTGTGCACGCGTGGCCTGGGCTGACAGCATGCGGCGAGCCTGCTCGACGCTGAGCTTGTCGCGGGCTTGCACGCGCCGCAGCTGGGTAGCCGGATCGGTATCGATCAAGAGCACGCGATCGACCCATGGATACGGCGTATTTTCCGTATACAGTGGTACTTCCAACAGCACATAGGGCAGGCTGGTTTGTGCCAGGGCCTGGGCACAACGCTGCTTGGCCAGGTTCGCAATCAGCGGGTGCAGCAGCGCTTCCAGCGCGCTTTTTTGCTCGGCATCCTGGAAAATGATGGTGCGCAGTTGACGGCGGTCCAGATGGCCATCAGCCGTCAGGATGTCAGGGCCAAAGTGTTGTGCAATGCGGGTCAGGGCCGCAGTGCCTGGTTGTACCAGCTCCCGCGCCAGTTGATCGGTGTCGATGACGTTTACGCCCAGGGCGCGAAAACAATCGGCCGCCGTGGATTTGCCGCTGGCCACACCGCCGGTGATTACGATGATGCCCATGATCGCTGCGACTCAGAAGTAGATTGACTGTAACTCAGAACCAAACAGCAGTACTGTCCATCCGGCCAGTGCCAGAAACGGACCAAATGGTATCTGGGTCTGGCGATCTCGGCGTTTGATCAGCAGCCAGAGTGTGCCGATCACGGCACCTGTGATAGAGGCGACCAGAATCAGCGCCGGCAGCATGTCCCAACCCAACAGTGCGGCCAGAGCTGCCAGCAGTTTGAAATCACCATAGCCCATGCCGTGTTTGCCGGTGAGCAGGCGAAACAGATGATAAAACCCCCACAACAGCAGATAACCACTGGCCGCGCCGATGATGGCATCCACCGGTGGCACCGCCGTGATGCCGGACGCACTGCCCAGCAATCCCAGCCACAGCAGACTGTAAGTCAGTGGGTCAGGCAGCAGTTGGTGATCCAGATCGATCATGGTCATGACAATGAGCAGATAGCTGGCAACAATCCACAGCGCGCTGAACCAGCCGAGACCGAATTGCCAGACGATGATTACGGTCATCGCTGCAGTGAGCAATTCTACCAGTGGATAACGCCAGCTTATTGCAGCACCGCAGTCACGACATTTGCCGCGTAACAGCAGAAAACCCAGCAGCGGCAGATTGTGCCAGGGACGAATACCGGCCTTGCATTTGGGACAGTGCGACGCTGGCCAAACGATGCCCGGCGGCGGCGAATCTGCAGCTTTTTCATTGGCATCTGCAGACGCCCCGGTAGCGCTGTTGTTCGCGCCAGCCGCGTCAGCCAGCAAGGCAGTGCATTCCTGCCGCCAGCTGTGCAACAGCACCAGCGGATAGCGGTAAATGACGACGTTGAGAAAACTGCCGATAATCAGACCGAGAAGCGCAAGCAGTGAGTACAGCAGCCACGGTTGCTGCACGATTGGATCAAACATGTGGGTTGGCGGGCCGGAAGATCAGACCACAGCAGCCATCTTGAAGATCGGCAGATACATGGCAATGACCATGCTGCCGATCAGCCCACCCACGATGAGGATGATGACCGGTTCCAGCAGGCTGCTCAGCGCATCGACCGCATTGTTGACCTCTTCTTCATAGAACTCGGCCACCTTCTTCAGCATCTGGTCCAGCGAACCGGCCTCTTCGCCGATGGCGGTCATTTGCACCACCATGGACGGAAACACGTTGGTTTGTTGCATTGCCAGCTGCAGCTGGTGTCCAGCGGCAACGTCCTCGCGCACGCGCAACACAGCTTCCCGGTAAACTTCATTGCCAGTGGCGCCGGATACAGTGCGCAAGGCTTCCACCAGCGGCACACCCGCAGCAAAGGTGATGCCCAGCGTGCGCGCGAAGCGAGCCAGTGCGGCCTTGCGCAGGATGCCGCCGACCACTGGAATTTTCAGCGTCATTCGATCCATGAAATGCTGGAACCTGGGGGAACGTTTCTTGGCCATGATCACGGCAATGATACCGCCGACGATGATCAGGAAATACATATAGCCGTAGTCCACCAGTGAATCGGAAATCGACACCACCAACTGGGTGAAGGCCGGCAATTCGGCGCCGAAGCCTTCGAAAATGGATTCGAACTGTGGAATCACCTTGATCAGCAGCAGCGCCGAGACACCGATGGCGACGGCCACCACGGCGGTTGGGTAATACATGGCCTTGTTGACCTTGCCCTTGATTTCCTCGATGCGTTCCTTGTACGTAGCAATGGTTTCCAGCACGGTATCGAGCACACCGGCTTCTTCGCCAGCTTCCACCAGGTTGCAATACAGTTCATCGAAATGCACCGGGTGTTTGCGCAATGTATCAGCAAAATTGCTGCCAGATTCGACCTCGGTGCGAACATTGGTGATCAGCTTCTGAAACTTTGCGTTTTCGCTGGCGGTACTGATGATATCCAGCGCCTGCACCAGCGGCACCCCGGCATTGAGCATGGTCGAGATCTGGCGGCTGAAGATGGAAATATCCTTGGACTTGACGCGTTCACCCAGCTTGAACGATTTCGGCTTGCGGCGCACGCGTTGCGGGGTGATGCCCTGGCGGCGTAGTTCCGCTCGAATATAGTTCTGGTCGCGTCCGGTTTTTTCACCTTTCAGGCGCACGCCGCGCTTGTCAGTGCCTTCCCATTGAAAAATGATGTCGTCTTTGGTAACAGCCATAGTCAATCTCTGTACAATCCTTGAAGTTCTAGCCGATCAGCTGGTTCCTTGCTGACTACCTGATAGTATGCGGATGCTCGTCAATCCTTGGTGATGCGGTTGATTTCCATCAGACTGGTCATGCCGAACTTGACCTTGTTCAAGGCCGATCTGCGCAAATCATTGTAGCCTGACGCTAGGGAGAGCTTGGCGATGTCCATGGACGAGCCACCTTCCAGAATCAGGCGTTCAATCTGTTCGGTAATCGGCATCACCTGAAACACACCGGCACGACCCTTGTAACCCTCGTTGCATTGGCTACAGCCGTTGGGTTCGTAGATTTGCAGCCCCGCTTCGATCTCGTCATCGGTGAAACCGAACTCCCGGAGCGCTTCAGCCGGGATGTCGATCTGATTTTTGCAGCTGTGCAGCTTGCGCGACAGACGCTGGGCAATGACCAGATGCAAGGCCGAAGTAATGTTGTAGGACGGTACCCCCATGTTGACCAGGCGGGTAATGCTCTGCGGTGCATCGTTGGTGTGCAGTGTCGACAGCACAAGGTGACCGGTCTGGGCGGCCTTGATGGCAATCTCTGCGGTTTCGAGGTCACGAATTTCGCCGACCATGATGACATCCGGGTCCTGGCGCAAAAAGGCGCGCAGCGCCCGCGCAAATGTCATGCCTTGCTTCACATTCTGCTGCACCTGGTTGATGCCCGGCACACGAATTTCCACCGGGTCTTCAACTGTGGAAATGTTGCGACCATCGTCGTTGAGCATGTTCATTCCGGTATACAGCGTTACCGTCTTACCGGAACCGGTCGGACCGGTGACCAGGATCATGCCATAGGGTTTGCTGATGGCATGGGTGAACAGCTCCATTTGATCGTGCTCGAAGCCGAGGCTCTCGACCCCGATCTTGGTGACCGAGCTATCGAGTATACGCAGCACGATTTTTTCGCCGAACAGGGTCGGACAGGTGCTGACACGAAAATCGATGGCACCGCGACCCAGGTTCAACTTGATGCGGCCATCCTGGGGAATGCGTTTTTCGGCAATGTCCAGGCTGGACATGACTTTCAGGCGTGAAGACAGTTTCGGCGCCATCCCGGAAGGCGGTCGCAGCACTGTCTTGAGTATGCCATCCATGCGCAGGCGCACCCGGTATTTATCTTCGTAAGGTTCAAAATGAATGTCCGATGCACCACGTCGAATGGCATCCAGCAACACCTTGTTGATGAACTTGACCACCGGTGCGTCATCGCTGAGCGCATCGTTGGCCTGTTCATCGCGCTTGCGCTGATCGTCGTCGGTTTCAAAGCTGAGTTCATCCAGACCTTCCTCGTCGGCCAGGTCATCCATCATGCTGGCAGACTGCTCAAAAGCCTGATCCATGGCTTTTTCAATCTGATTGGCGGGTGCCACCAGCGCCTGTACTACGGCATTGGCATTGAACGCGATTTCATTGCTGGCGGCTTCGCGGGTCGGGTCGGCAAAGGCCACAAACAGCTGTTTGTCGCGGCGCATCAACGGTACGGCCTGGTGCTTGCGCAGCAGCGCTTCCTTGACCTGATTCACTGGCGCCTGGCCGAGCTCGAATGCAGTCAGATCCACCATCGGCAAGCCATACTCATAACTGATCGCCAGCGCCAGGTTTTCAGCGCTGATCTTGGCCGGGTTTTTTTGCAGATGGCTGACCAGCGTTTCAGCGGACGAGTCGATTTCCAGACAAATGCTTTCCAGGGTTGCGCTATCAAGCAACTCCATCTTCAGCAGTCGCTTGGGCAAGCCATTGTTCAATTTTTGCCGGATGGCATTGTTCTGGAGTTGTACTGACATAAAAGTACCAGTGTTGTCAGATAGTTGACGCTGAATATAGCATAAAAGGATGAAAGTCAGGTCGATGTTTGTCGTGTTGCCGCATCAGGTCTCATGCAGCAATTCGCGCCGCGCCTGCCAGAGTCTGGTCCAGGCCCCGGCCAGGTTGGGTTCGTGTGCTTGCAAGTACCAGTCGGCCGGATCCAGCTGCTCGCGCAGGCGCCGATGTGCGGCACCGAGATGGTGGTAGGGCATGCTTGGAAACAGGTGGTGGGTAGCGTGATAGCGCAGGCCCACTGGGGCCCATAATGAGGTCAGATAGCGGTGGCCGCTGACGTCGACCGAATCGTGAAACTGGGCCATCAGGCTGAGTTGCGAGCGGCGGTCGTGCCGGTAGCGATGCGCAATCAGCGTGCGCACGCCGTTGGCAATGAGAATGCCAGCTAATACCACGTACCAGCTGAACAACAGGCTCCACGGCAGCAGCCCTGCTGCCATCAGCGTCAGCATCGCGCTGCCCCACAGCCAGGCGGCTGCTTCCTGCCATTGCCAGAACTGATCATCGCGTTCGGAGGCCACCCGCTGATAGCGAAAATCCACCGTCAACGATGATCCACTGCGAAAACTCCAACGCCGCACGGCCGGGCTGATCCAGGCCAGCGGTGTGATCACGACGAAGCGCAGCGCCACCACCAGTGGCAGCAATATCCCGAACAAAAGATGCGAGATCAGCAGCCAGTGCGGGAAGCGCGCAAAGGCGAGGTATTCGCCGTCCTCGTTGGTGCCATATATATCTCGTTTGTGGTGATGATTGTGCACACCACTGTAGGTGAACGACGGCGCCAGCATCGGAATACCACAAAGCAGGTTCCAGACCAGGCGAAAGCCGGGCAGTGCGCCGGGCCGCAAATGCGCCAGCTCATGAATGAAAATGACCGCTCGATACAGCGCCAGCACGGCCAGCAACCAGCACAGCGTCAACAGCCAGACGGGCAGGGGCAGTAATGCCATGCTCAACAGCGCGGCCCAGCCGATGCTGACGTGGAGTAAAAAATCGGCCCAGTAAATGCGCGCGTTCGGACTGAACAAATCACGCACCAAAGCTCTGGCGGCAGCCAGCTGTGCGTGTTCAGTGAGGTGGTCGTCAGTGTGCTTCATGCGGTTATTGTCGCAGTTTTGTGCTTGCAGGTCATGCCTTGGGTCAAGTTGGTGTCACAATAATAGATTGACTGTACGGTCAGTCAATTATATCATCGTGGCTAAATCCGCATATTTCATGAAAGCGGACAGTTACTACTCATATTTTACGGATAAACAAGGCGATAACATTGAAATTTTGCATAGTGAAGTGGATACGGTTTGTCCTGTTCGAGTTCATGAAATATGCGGCTTAATGCAGAAAGGAGTTCGATCCCATGGCCCGTCCAGTTGCCACTGAAACCCGCGATAAAATTCTTGATTGTGCCGAAGCCTGCTTTATCAGCCGCGGCTTCAGTGCCACCACCATGCGTGAGATTGCACGCGCAGCTGACACCACCACCAGTCTGATCGTGCACCACTTCGGCAGCAAGAAAAAATTGTGGGAGACGGTCAAGCAACGGCGTATGCAGGGCTTTATCGAGCAGCAGCAAGCCTTGCTGCAACAGCCAAAACTGGACCTTTCGCAGTTTTTACAGTCCATTCGGGATTACTACCAACTGCTGCGCGATGATCCGCAACTGGTGCAACTGCTGGCACGTGCCGAACTTGAGCAGGACATCGGCTGCAGCCGCTTTCAACAGGAGCTGGTGACGGCTTTTGTCGCTCGCATCAGCGCTGCGCAACAACAAAACGTGTTTCGCCAGGACATCAATCCGGCCTATTTGCTGGCAGTGATTTTGTGCGCCACCACGCAATGGATGGAAGCCCGCCACCAGTTCACCAGCTGGCACGAAATGGCTGACGACGAGAACCCCGATGATGCGTTTTTGGAAACCCTGATTGAGGTCATGATCAATGGCGTCAAACCGGTCGCTGGAGCGAGATCATGAAGCTGCTCCTGCGCAGCTGGGCCATGTTGCTGGTGTGGCTGGTTTGCGCTGGCTGGCTGAGCGGCTGTGACAACAACATCGAGCCGCAGCAGGCGCAGCTGCAGCTGGTTGCTGCTGACGTGGTGCGCAGCGGTAGCCTGCAACACGAGATTGCCCTGTCAGGTGTCAGTCGAGCGGTCGAGCGTGCGGCCCTGTCGTTTCAGTCCAACGGCATCGTCGAACAGCGTCTGGTGCGCCTGGGTGATGTGGTGACAGCCGGCCAGTTACTGGCAACCTTGCGTAATCCAGAGTTGCAGCCTGCGCTACAGGCTGGTGCTGCCAGTATTGCCAGATTACAGGCCGAGCGTGAGCAGGCCCAGCGTAATCTGGTTCGGCTGCAGAAATTGTATGACGATGACGCGATCGGTGAGCAGCAGCTGGAAGAGCAACAGACGGCACTGCGCACGCTGCAAGACCAACTGGTCGAAGCCAATGCCAATCTCGGCAGCAGTCGTGGTCGGGTCGAGGATGCGGCGTTGCGGGCGCCATTTGCGGGCACTGTGGTCAGCGTTCTGCGTGAGCCGGGTGAATACGTACGGGCCGGTGACAATGTGCTGGAAATCGCCGGCACAGGTGCGCTGGAGGTGGCATTGCAGGTGCCTGCAGTGGTCTGGAGGACAGCGCAGGTGGGTGCGCAAATACCGTTGTCCGAGCTCAGTCTGCAGGGCCTGCAGTCGGCTGATGTGCGGGCACAGTCAGTACCGGATCCGGCCCAGTATTCGGGTGCTGAATTCAGCGCAAGCAGGTCGGATCAACGCAACGTCGGTACGACAATCCGGGCGCGCATCAAGGACATCGGCCAGCGTGCGGACCCGCGCACCGGCCTGTATCCGCTGGTGCTGGAATACGATCCAGACCAGGCGCAGCAATTCAGCAGTGCGCCCGGCCAACGCGTCAGCGCCCTGTTTCGCAGTGTGCAAGCGCAACAACTGCTGGTGGATCTGAATGCCATCGTTGATCCCACCGGTGGTGCGCCACAGGTCTATCAATTGCTGGGTGCCGAGCTGAGCTTGGCCAACCTGGCCAGCGCCAGCGCCTTGGCCGAGGTGCAAGCTGTCAGTGTGCAGGTGCTTGGTCTGAGCAACGGACAGGTGGCCATTCGTGCTGCGCTAAAGCCCGGTGATCTGATCGTCAGCGCCGGCAATCTGTCACTGGTCA
Organism: Gammaproteobacteria bacterium; assembly: GCA_021772955.1. Classification (GTDB taxonomy): domain Bacteria; phylum Pseudomonadota; class Gammaproteobacteria; order Xanthomonadales; family Wenzhouxiangellaceae; genus JAHJQV01. The sequence continues at coordinate 16,148 of JAJFKZ010000011.1, forward strand.
GCGGCCAGCAGGTGCGCGTGCAGGCGCGCGCACAAGACCAGGCGACGCAGACGCCATGAACGTGCTCACCAACCTGCTCGGCCAGCGCAAGCTGATCCTGGCCTCGGTGGTGCTGCTGGGCATCATTGGACTGGATGCCTGGCAGAACATGAACCGGCAGGAAGATCCGGCGTTTCCCTACCGTTATGGTTTTGTCACCGTGCAATTTCCCGGTGCCGATGTTGCTCAGATAGAACGCCTGGTCATTGCCCCGCTGGAGCAGGAACTGGCGCAGGTCGAGTTCGTGGATGAGCTGCGCACCACCGTGCGCGCCGGGTTTGGGCTGGTGGTTGTGGTCATGCAGCAGGATGTCTATGACACCGCCAGCGCCTGGGAGCGGGTGCGTATCGCCACCGATCTGGCGGCGCAGCGATTTCCGGACGAAGCCCAGGCACCAGAGGTTGATGATCGCATCATTGATGCCGCGACGGTGGTCTATGGCATCACCGGCAGCAACGATCAGGTGCTGTTACAAAATGCTGCCGAGCGCCTGCGTGATCGCCTGTTTTCGCTGCCGGGTGTGGCGCGCATACGTCTGTTTGGCAATGGCGACGAGCAGTTGACCATCGGCTACGATGATGCCCAGGCCGCGACACTGGGTATCAGCCCGACACAATTGGCAGAGCAGATTCAAGGCAGCAATCGCCTGGTCCCGGCCGGTTATATCCAGGCGGCTGGGCGACAGCTGCAGATTCGACCACAAACCGACCTGGACAGTGTCGAGCAACTGCGCGAGTTGGCCATTACTTTGCCCGATGGCAACACTGTGCCGCTGGGTGCCATCGCCGAAGTCAGCCTGACGCCCAGCGAGCCAGCGCGCGAAACCGCCTGGTTGAGCGGCACCCGGGCGGTGGTGGTTGCAGTGGTGGCGCAAAACGACGTGCTCAATGTCGAGCACTTCGGGGTCGACGTGCGCGCGCGAGTCGAGCAGTTGCGTACTGAATTTGCTCCGCTGCAGATCCAGGAAATGTTCTATCAGCCGCAGCATGTGCATGAGCGCTTGCAGGAGTTGGGTCAAAACCTGCTGTTGGGAGTGCTGATCGTGGTCACCATCCTGCTGTTGGTCATGGGCTTGCGGCTGGGCTTGCTGGTCGGCATGATGGTGCCGCTGGTGACCTTGACCGCACTGGCGATTTACGCGTTGGGTGGGGGCGTGCTGCAGCAGATGGCCGTGGCCGGCATGGTCATTGCGCTGGGCATGCTGGTGGACAATGCCATTGTCATGTCCGAAAACATCCAGTGGCATATTGATCAGGGCAAGCCGAAAGCGCAGGCGGCCCGACACTCGGTGCGTGAGCTGCTGGCACCATTGGGCGCTGCCACCGGTACCACCGTGGCGGTGTTTTTGCCAATGGTGCTGGCCAGCGGGGATACCGCAGATTTTACCCGTGCTGTGCCGGTCATGATCATCCTCATGCTGATCATCAGTTATGTTTATGCAGTGCTGGTCACGCCGATCATGGCGGTGTGGATGCTCAACGACAGTGGCCAGTCCAGCTGGACCAGCAAGCTTAATCGCTGGGTCATGCAGCAGGCCCGGCGCTTGGGAGAAATGGCCGTGCTACAGGCCCGCTGGGTGCTCGCAGCGGTGCTGTTGTTCCTGTTGCTGGCCGTGTTCATGGGCAGCCAGGTGAAGCGGGATTTCTTTCCCGCCACCGATCGGGAACAACTGGTGGTGGACATTTATTTCGCCGAAGGCACACCGATTTCGATCACCACCGCATTCGGTCAGCAGCTGGCGCATGAGCTGCGGCAGCAGCCCGGGGTTAAAAAAACCTATCTGTTTACCGGCAACAGCGGTCCCAAGTTCTACTACAACCTGAATGAAATCCCCAGTGCCCCGCATCTGGGACGGGTTGTTGTGCTCACTGCCAGCAATGCCGATGTGCACCAAATCAGTCAATGGGTGCGCAGCCAAAGCCATTCGCGCTGGCCGCAAGTGCAGCTGGTGCCGCGTGAACTGAAGCAGGGGCCGCCGACACCGGCACCGATTGAAGTGCGCGTCACCGCCAACGACTGGCCAACGCTGGTGCGTGCGGTGGAGCAGATCACCGTGAGCTTGCGCAACATTGAAGGCAGTGTGGATGTGCGCCATGATCTTGGTATCGGCATTCCCACCTTGAGCTATCGCATCGATGACCGGCAACTCCGCAGCGCTGGAATGACCCGCGCCATGGTCGGCGATCAACTGGCGCGCCAGAGTCAGGGGTTGCGCATTGGATCCTATCGCGCCGGCCGCGATACCATTCCGCTGGTGCTGCGCTCTGCGGCCGGTGAGTATTTTGCGCCGTCCGATCTCGATGCCAGTTTGACCTGGTCAACGGATGGCAGCAGGTCAATACCACTGGCGGCGCTGGCCGATGCCACGCTGGAATGGCAACCGGCGGTGCGGCATCACTTCAATCTGCAGCCATCGGCCACCGTGTTCAGTGAACTGCTGGCTGGCTACACCTATGACCTGGTCTATCAGGCGTTGCTCGATGACGTGCAGCAAAACGGCTTGCCCGTGGGCGTGCAGTTGTCTGCTGGTGGCGCGCAACGCTCGTCCGGCCAGGCCAACAGCGCGCTGTTTCGTACCCTGCCGCTGGGGCTGCTGTTGCTGCTGTTCTTTTTACTGCTGCAGTTTCATTCGTTTCGTCGGGTGGGCCTGGTCCTGATGACGATTCCACTGGC
>JAJFKZ010000101.1 GCA_021772955.1 Gammaproteobacteria bacterium
CTGGCAGGATTGCAGCAACCCGTAGACGCCTTTTTTGATCAGGTCATGGTGATGACAGACGATGCGAAGATTCGAGACAACCGTCTCGCTTTGTTGCATCAGCTACGTGCGTTGTGCAATCAGTTTGCTGACATTGCCCTGCTGCACTAGCCCGCCTATAGCACGAGGACGGACGTTCAGGTAAGAAAAGCTTATGCACACCTATAAGTTATAACGAAATTGATCGAAATTACAAAAGTACAGTTTGTCCCATTCGGTGTTAGGAAAAATCTGCCAAAGTAGTTTGGCACTTCCTCCTTGAACCTTAGCCAGCTATGGCTCTGCGGACGATGCACCAAACTACTTTGGCAGATTTCCCCTAAAATCCGAATCCCTCATGCAATATGCGGGCTAACGGTGGCCGCCCGGGGGCCATGATTACAACGTTGCCGCCGCGAAAACGCGGTATCCCCCGGGGCCTGGATAAGCAGGGATAACTTGACTACGTTGCTGTGGATGTGAAATAATCCTTTCCGCTTAGGGAGAGCATTGACAGGCACGGATGCCGGAGCTGACTGAATACTTGGTTGTCCGGTAAAATCATTGATACGACACTAGCATAAGTGCCTGAAAAGCAACATCAGATCATAACCAGCCTGATGTCGCGATACTAAACAGGCCGTGTCGCTCAAGATCCAATCTCGTCACTTCAGTCATTTTGCCACGCTTGCACCGTGTGTGCACCAGAGTCAGAATGAGTGAGCAGTTGAATACTATCCAAAATCCCGACCGTAGCGGTCGCGGCTCGTTTGTGGGCGTGTTCCAGACCGATCATTTCTGGCAAGTTGCGCTGAATCAGTTGACTACACACAAAGTTGCAAAAAACTGGGCAAGAAACTGGGAGGTTTTCGCAGTTTATTGCAGTACGTGTATAAGTCGTAATCAAAATAAAGTTAAGCCAAATAATTTCAGGGAGTTACTACATGAATAGTTTTACCACCGTCTCAACCAGGATTGGTAGGCATATCGCTCGTCTACAGCAAGCAGTGATAATGATCGCTGTGTTGTTTATGGCACCGCTGGCGCAAGCGATCATCATCGATTCATTCGATACCGATCAACCGGCGGTGGTGTTGCAGTCACCTGGCGATCTGGGGGCGACCCAGGGCAGTACCCAGCCAGCGGCTGAGGCATTGGGCGGCATCAGAAACTATCGCTTGTCGCTGCTGGGCGGTACCGCCGGCACGCAGGCGCGGGCCTTTGTTGGCGGCGGATTGTACAATCATGTACAGGATCCGCAGGCCACGGCTCGGTCAGTGCTGGTCTATGACGGCAGCAGTGACCCCCTGAATGTGAGCCCCATCGGACTGGGGGGCGCTGATCTGACCGATGGTGGCACTTCCAACGCGTTCGAAGTTCGAGTGGTCTTTGCTGATCAGGGCGCCACCTTGCGCGCGGTTGTGTATACCGATGCCAATAACCGTTCGGTGCATACACTGAATCTCACCACCACCGCGACTGAAGAAATCTTCATTATTCCATTCACCGATTTCGTCACCGCTGGAGGTGCCGCCGGGCCTGCGGATTTTGCCAATGTTGGTGCGGTCACGGTAGAGGTGGATGGTTCCGCCACCGCAGCGCTGGATGTGCAGCTGGATTTGTTGCAGACCCGTGCCACACTGATCGCCGAGAAAGCCGGCTCTTTGCTGATCGACAACAACGGCAATGGCTTGGTCGATGCCGGTGATCAGATCGAATACAGTGTCGTGGTGCAGAACATTTCTTCCACACCTTTGAACAATGTGGTGTTTACTGATATCGTCGATCTCAACTCCACCCTGGACTGCACCGCACCGGGTGATCCAACCACCACCCAGGGTACTGTGACACTGTGCGATACCGGTACCGGCCAGCTGGATGTCAACATCGGCGCCCTGGACGTGGGCGCGGTCAACGCCGTGACCATTACATTCCGGGTTGATGTCAACACACCGATACCTTCCGGCACCCAGGCAATCTGTAACCAGGGCTTTTTCTCGGGCGACACGTTCACCGATATTCCCACCGACGATCCGGCCACCTTCGATATTCCGGATGACCCGACCTGCCTGCCGGTGACCAGCACCATCATTATCGAGAAGCTGACCATTCCCAGTGGCTCGGCGCAAAGTTTCGGCTTTTTTGGTGATTTGAACTCAGGAGTATCATTCAACCTGACCGACACCCAGACATTTACCGAGCAGATCGCGCCGGGCCAGTACCTGGTAGTTGAAGGCGCTGTGGCAGGCTGGCAGCTGACCAACCTGGTATGTATCGATCCCAATGACAACAGTGTGGTTGACATTGGTGCCCGAACTGCCACCATCAATCTGGAAGGCGGCGAGACGGTAAGGTGTACCTTTACCAATACCCAACTCGGTACCATCATCGTCGAAAAACAAACCAATCCCGACGGCAGTGGCCAGAGCTTCAACTTCACTGGCGATGCCGCCGGTAACATCACTGATGGCGGACAGATCATCGTGCCTGGCTTGTTGCCGGGCAACTACAGCAGTACCGAAACGCTGGTGCCTGGCTGGGTGCTCAGCAGCATCACTTGTACGGATGTCAACAGCAGCGGCGATCTGGGTACGGCGACCGCCAACTTTGTGCTGGAAGCTGGTGAAACCGTGACCTGTACTTTCGTCAATGGCCAGGAAGGCGGCATCACCATCATCAAGAACACCATCGGTGGTGACGGCAGCTTTACCTTTACCAGCAGCACACTGACACCGAGTCCGTTTGTTATCACCACCACCGGCAATACCGGCTCGCAAAGCTTCAGTCCGCTACCGCCGGGCGTCTACGATGTGGCCGAAACCGCACAAGCGGGTTGGGATTTGATCTCAGCCAGCTGTGAT
>JAJFKZ010000102.1 GCA_021772955.1 Gammaproteobacteria bacterium
CAATCTGAAATCATCACCCACGCCGATCCGCATGTTCTGGCAGTGGATATTCATGACTACCCGTTACATCGAGAAATCTACATGAGCTGGCGCAACAAATCCCCCAATCGCCTATTCTTCCAAAACCTCAGTGAGCTACTAAGCAAATTGGCGCATGCATGACCATGCTCATCAACATCGTACAAATCCAGCTCTCCCATCAGGCCTAAACACATTGCCCGCAGGCATGCCCGCTGGCCCAGGCCCACTGAAAATTATAGCCGCCCAACTGCCCGGTGACATCCAGCACCTCTCCGATAAAGTACAGGCCGGGTTGATTCCTGGCGACGAACGATTTTGACGACACCTCCGCGGTAGCAACACCGCCCAGCGTCACTTCTGCAGTACGGTAGCCCTCTGTGCCGTTGGGTTTGAGCTGCCACTGGCAAAACAGTCGCTGCAGCTTGCTGAAATCGGCATCTGCACAATCAGCCAGGCGCTGATCCTGAAGCTGCGGACACCAAAGCTGTAGCAGGCAACGCGCCAGATTTTTACTCAAGTGAGCTGCCAGCCATGCGCTGACGGTGATTTTAGGCGAGTTCTGGCGGGCTTTGCGCAACTCGGCAAGCACGTCCATTTGTGGCAACACATTGATCTCGACGCTAGCGCCGGGGCGCCAGTAGGATGACATCTGCAGCATGGCCGGCCCACTCAGGCCACGATGCGTGAACAACATGTTTTCGCTAAACCTCACCCCATTGCAGCTGACCTCAACTGCAGCAGAAACGCCGGACAGTCCCGCAAAGGCCTGTAGTAAATCTGCACTCAATGTGAACGGCACCAGCGCCGGGCTGGTCGGCAACACCTGCAACCCGAACTGCTTTGCCAATGCATAACCGAAGCCGGTTGCACCCATTTTCGGAATCGACAGACCACCCGTGGCGATCACCAGCGACTGACACTGCAGCGAAGCGGTCGTGGTGGTCAACTGGAAACCATCGGAAACAGCCTGGACCTTCCCCACACTGACCGAGGTCTGGATGCACACACCGGCGGCATCGCACTCGGCCAACAACATGTTCAGAATGTCTCTGGATTTATTGTCACAAAACAACTGGCCCAGTTTTTTCTCATGAAAAGCAATACCGTGCTTGTGCACCAGCGCAATAAAATCATGCTGGGTGAAACGACTCAATGCCGATTTGCAAAAATGCTGATTGGCAGAGATGAAATTATCCGGGGCTGTAAACAGGTTGGTGAAATTACAGCGGCCACCACCGGACATCAGGATTTTCTTGCCCACCTTGTTGGCATGCTCCAGCACCAATACACGGCGTCCGCGCTGCCCGGCAGCAATCGCGCACATCAGACCGGCCGCACCCGCACCAATAATGATCACATCCGGCGACTGGCTTGTTGATTGCTCAGGCATGCGCGTCGCTCGTTGCACAATGCTGATCACAGCCACCGCGCAACATCAGTCCATAGCCGGCTTGCCGCGCAGCTTTTTGATTTTGGCCTTGCGGGTTTTTGCCTCAACCCGGCGGCGTTTGGCCGCCAGAGAAGGTCGGGTCGGTTTGCGTTTTTTGCGAACCCGGATAGCGGCTTCGATCAAATCATGCAGTCGCTGCAAGGCATCCGCGCGGTTTTGTTCCTGGGTGCGATAGGTCTGCGCCTTGATCACCACCACGCCCGCAGACGTGATGCGCTGGTCATTGCATTGCAGTAACCGTTCTTTCCAGGCCGGTGGCAAGGATGATGCATTGATATCAAAGCGCAAATGTACCGCCGAGGCAACCTTGTTGACATTCTGTCCGCCAGCACCGCTGGCACGAATGAAGTTCAGGTCGATCTCGTGGTCTGGGATAATCAAATCCTGGCTCAATTTAGGCATGATTGCCAGCAGATTATGGCTAGCGAAATCGGTCAGTGTCTGGTGATATCTTCACTTTCACCATCGATGGTGCGACCGCCATTGGCTTGTTGCTGATCCTGGCTTTGCTGGCCCTGCTGCTGACGCTGCACAGCCGTAAACAGATCACGCAGCGGATCGCCTTCGGTCGACGTGCCAGTGTCGCTGCTGCGCAACTTGCGCCGCAGCCACCACACCCGTATACCAATCAGCAGCGCAGCAATCGCCGCGATCCCGAGCACTACGACCAGCAATATCGCCCCCAGCATGAAGCTCACTACCAACACCGCCGTTGCTGCCAGCGCTAGCAGCCAGCGCTGCCACAGCGGCGGCCGCTGCAGCAAACGCTGGTTGATGTAAACGATGTTGCGGCGATAGGGGTTCATCACTGGTCTCGTTGCATGGTGAATGTCAGTTTTCCGTCAACCGAGGATACCAGCACCAGCGTACCGGGTAAAACCTCGCCACCGAGGATTTTTTCGGACAGCGGATTTTCCAGTTCGGTCTGTACCGCACGCTTCAGCGGTCTGGCGCCGTACACCGGATCAAAACCAACACTGGCAATCAGATCCAGCGCCTGTTCATCCAGCCGGATGTCGATATCACGTTCGGCAAGTCTTTTGCGCAGACGTTCAATCTGCAGTGCCGCGATACTGCGCAACTGAACCTGATCCAGCGCATGAAACACAACAATGTCATCAACCCGGTTGATGAATTCCGGCCGAAAATGCCTGCCGACCACCTCCATGACCGCCGCTTTCATGACGTCATACGCCTCGCCCTGGTGTTCCTGGATGCGATCCGAGCCGAGATTGCTGGTCATAACGATGACCGTGTTGCGGAAATCCACGGTGCGGCCCTGGCCATCGGTGAGACGACCGTCGTCAAGCACCTGCAGCAGCACATTGAAAACATCGGGATGGGCTTTTTCTACCTCATCCAGCAATATCACGCTGTAGGGACGACGGCGTACCGCTTCGGTCAGATAACCACCTTGTTCGTAACCAACGTATCCCGGCGGTGCGCCGATCAACCGCGCTACCGAGTGTTTTTCCATGAACTCGGACATGTCTACACGCACCATGGCGTCTTCGGTATCAAACAGAAAATTTGCCAACGCCTTGCTCAGCTCGGTTTTGCCTACCCCGGTCGGCCCCAGGAACAGAAACGAGCCATTGGGGCGATTCGGATCTGACAAGCCGGCGCGGCTGCGGCGAATGGCCGATGCCACTGCGCGCACGGCTTCGTCCTGACCGATCACACGCGTGTGCAGCTCCTGCTCCATGCGCAGCAGCTTGTCGCGTTCGCCTTCCAGCATTTTAGCAACTGGAATGCCAGTCCAGCGTGATACCACCTCGGCGATTTCCTCTTCGGTGACTTCGGTGCGCAGCAACTGAAAATCATGTTGCTCATTGTCCTCGGTATCCTTGATCTGCTTTTCCAGCTCCGGTATCCGGCCATAGGCCAGCTCGGACATGCGGCTGAGGTCTTGCGCCCGACGCGCGCTGTCCAACGCCGCACGGGCGCGTTCCAGCTCTTCCTTCAGATGCGTCGTGCCTTGCACAGCAGCTTTTTCACTGGTCCAGATTTCTTCCAGATCGGCGAATTCTCTTTCCAGGCCGGACAGCTCTTCATTGAGGTTTTCCAGGCGCTTTTGCGAGGCTTCATCCGATTCCTTCTTCAGCGCCTCACGCTGCATCTTGAGCTGGATAATGCGCCGTTCCAGCCGATCCAGCACTTCGGGCTTGGAATCGATTTCCATGCGGATGCGTGACGCGGCTTCGTCCATCAGGTCGATAGCCTTGTCCGGTAGCTGGCGATCGCTGATGTAGCGATGCGACAGTGTTGCCGCGGCAACCAGCGCCGGGTCGGTGATTTCGACACCATGATGTACTTCGTAGCGCTCCTGCAAACCACGCAGTATGGCAATCGTGTCCTCCACCGATGGCTCACCGACGTAGACTTTCTGAAACCGGCGTTCCAGCGCAGCATCTTTTTCAATGTACTGGCGGTACTCGTCCAGCGTGGTGGCACCGATGCAGTGCAGTTCGCCGCGCGCCAAAGCCGGTTTGAGCATGTTGCCGGCATCCATTGAGCCCTCGGCCTTGCCAGCACCCACCACAGTGTGCAGTTCGTCGATGAACAAGATCACCCGGCCTTCCTGCTTGCCCAACTCGGTGAGCACAGCCTTCAGGCGTTCTTCAAATTCACCGCGAAACTTGGCCCCGGCGATCAATGCGCCCATGTCCAGGCTGAGCACGCGCCGGTTCCGCAGGCCTTCTGGTACCTCACCGTTGATGATGCGCTGGGCCAGCCCTTCGACGATTGCGGTCTTGCCCACACCCGGCTCACCGATCAACACCGGATTGTTTTTGGTGCGCCGTTGCAGCACCTGGATTGTACGGCGGATTTCTTCATCGCGGCCAATGACCGGATCCAGCTTGGCGCTTTCCGCACGCGCGGTCAGGTCGATGGTGTATTTGTCCAGCGCCTGACGCTGATCTTCGGCATTGGGATCGTTCACCGATTCACCACCACGAGCGCTGTCAATGGCCTGCTCGATGGCCTGGCGGTTGACGCCATGCTGCTGCAGCAAGGCTGCCAGTTCGCCCTTGGCTTCCAATATTGCAAGCAGGAACAACTCGCTGGCGATGTAATCATCACCACGTTTTTGTGCCAGCTTGTCACACAGGTTCAGCATTCTGGCCAGATCGTTGGAGATATTGACCTCTCCGGCCTGACCGCCGCTGACGCTGGGCAACTGCTCCAGTTTTTGTGTCAATGCCGAGCGCAGCCCGGGCAGGCTGACGCCGGCCGATTGCAACAGCGGACGGATGCCGCCGCCTTCCTGGTCGAGCATGGCCGACAGCAGATGCGCTGGTTCGATCATGGCGTGATCGCGACCCAGTGCCAGACTCTGCGCATCGGCCAATGCAAGCTGAAACTTGCTCGTCAGTTTGTCCATTCTCATGACTTAGTCCTCATTATCTTGGTAGCGATGCTGGTTGGTCTTGTCGCCACCAACATCAGGAATGGCTTATATTTCGGGTCAAAATCG
>JAJFKZ010000103.1 GCA_021772955.1 Gammaproteobacteria bacterium
ACAGAAAACGCTAAAAACTATGGCAATAGGCTGAAAACACCGCAGGCTAATGACTATGGCGTGTGTGCGCCCCCGAGAACCCCGTCGGCAGTTGCTGATTCAAACCCGTTGATGAAAACCGTTTCTGCACCGAGATTAGAAAATTGTTGCCGCACCCGGGTGATGTTGCCCTCGTTATCGGCCACATCTACGCGCATTAGTCCCGTGGCCATCGATGTTATCGGGCTGTTCAGATTGATCGTGTATATACCGTTACCGGTTGCAGTCACCAGGTCGGCAAGTTCGGCTCCTGGAGGTCGACCTTGCACGACAAAATCGGTCGTGACAGACAAGCTGCTCATGTTCAGACCTTTATAGGCATCGGCCATACCAAATCTGAGACTGGTAATGGGGGCATTGTTGAAACCCGGTCGCGGCATGCTGATGGTGACGGTGGGCCGCAGGTCGTCGAGAAACCAGCCCCACGGGCCGTTATCGTTATTGCCCGCGCCCTGATTGATCGGCGCACCCAAATCCACCCAGCGTGCGAACAGCATTTTCTCATCTTCTGTTAACGCTTGTGTGGTGCCCGGTGGTGGCATGATGGTGCCGTTGTAATCCAGATCGGCATCATTGGGGTTGGCGCCGGTGGGCAGGGTGCTCTGATCGCCGGGAACGGTTTCGGTGGGGTGGTCGGCATTGCTCCAGCCATCCAGGCGACGGCCAAAGATTTTCCAGATTAACAGGCTGCGACGGCTCTGAAACATCCGGATATAACGGCTGGCATTGGTTTGCCGCCAGATACCATTGTTGATTACTGGCGGATAACCCCAGTTTGCATCCTGGTCATCTGCCAGCCTTTTATAGTCACCTGGTAGGCCGCCATACAGGCTTAAATCGTCCAATACCAGGTTGCCGGCAGGGGCAGGGTTGGCAGCAGTGTGGCAAGCGTCTACACAGCGATTCTGCAGGATGGGGCGGATGTCCCGGTAAAACTCCACATTCACGACTGGCTGGTCGATCACCGCCACGTCGGGCTGGCCGGTGTCGTCGGTGCTGATCAACGGTGTAGTAGCGGTCAGGTCAACGACCTGGTAACCGGTTTGGGCTGCGGCGGTCTGATCGAACGACAGTGGCTGCTGGCTGTGGGCGTGACAGCCACCACAATCGGCACGCATTTCGCCGGGGCGAACCTGATGCCAGGTCTGGGCCATGTTCAGTACCAGGCCATCACGGTCAATGGTTTGGAAGGTAAACGGCGTGTCGGCAGGAATCTTTGCCAGAAAACTGGTGTCAGGGTTGCCTTCCGGATCCAGCACCGGATTGTTTTGAGCATCAAATTTTCGCAATGGGATTTCGCCCAGAATGCGCAATCGTTCATTGGCAAAACTGGTGAATGGAAAGCCATGCGTACCGACATTGTTCGGTCCATAACTGCGATGCGTATTTGGCTCCATGGACAGTATCCTGACGGCCCAGATATCGGCATCATTGTATTTGCCTGCTTCCGCCCCTTGCGAAGCCCAATTGGTGCTGGCACCGTTTTGAGAGGTGTTCAGTGGATCGAGCCCTTCAAAGTTTGCATTCCCCTGGCCAGGGAAACTTTCACGTTTGTAAAAACTGCTGGTACCGACCAGCCCATAAGGGGTGCCTGCGGGCAATGCTGCATGCACGCTGCCATCGTTGGGCAGCCACGGTATCTCGGCGGGTTCAGCGATCCCGTGTACCGCGCTGTAAGGCACCACTGCCCGTGGCCAGGCCTCATTGAATGCGGGGTCGTTTTTGATCAGTTGCAAGTTTTGCGGAGCCCAGACCGGATCGGCATTTGGCAGCAGATAGAGGCCGGAATCGTAACGCGGCAACGGCGTTGGTCGATTCAGATCATTGGCCGGCCCCGGCGTCCAGGCAACCAGCAAGTGATTGCCGGGCGCCGCAGAAGGATGCGTGAATTTACCCACCCGGGTTATGCCATCAGCACCAATGGGGGCGGCATCATCGTTTTTGTGGGTCATGGGGGTAACTGCAGTCATGCCCCATGGCGTAAACGGCATACGGAAGGTACCAACATTTCCACTTGAACTGGTTTGATCAATGGGTGGATTGTCAGCCAGAAAGGCGCTGTGAAATGGCGCAGTGCCTGAAGGCGGCTGCACCGGCATCCTGAACAACGCGCCGAATCCGTTGTTGTTCAGATTGTAATACGCTTCAACAATCAGGTCACCATCACCCAATTGCGTCATGAAATGGAAGGCTTCCGGCGCTTTCATTGCACTGACCACTGGCGCCCAATGGCGGCCATCCGGATAAATCGACCAGATGCCCCATAAGCGACGATCACGCAGACCTTGTGATTCATAGGTGGAAAACATGATCCGGCCATCTTGCATGATGGTTGGGTGTAGTGCGCTACCAACGGTCATGGGGGCGATGGCGGTGACATTGCTGCCATCTTCATCCATGACGAATAACTGCAAGGTTGGATAGGTGAATCCTTTGGTTGGTAATAGTGCATTACGGCTGCTGGTGAATGCTATTTTGCCTCCCGGTAATGGGCTTGGACCCAGATTCAAGATGCCATAACCCAGGCGGTTGAATGTACTTGGCGGGTTGATCGGGTTGTTTTCATCCCAGATGCCGGCGCCGGTGTTGGGAGTGAATTCCCCGAAAGTGAGTTGTTCCAGCGCGTGTGGAGCCTGGGCCTGAATTCTAAAAATGTCAGCACCCTGAATGGGCAAATTGTTACGTTGCGAATTCAGGTTCTGCAAGTCAGGAAAATAGGAAAAATAGATCCATTGGCCGTCAAAAGAAACAAAAGGATCAGTCACAGAACCGATGTCACCAGCATCGAACAGGATGTCTTCGCTGCCGTCAGGGTGCAGTAAAACCAGATCCGCACCCGGCTCCAGACGCGCAGGATGAAATACTTCCGGCCAGATGGTGTTGATATCATCACCAAAACGGGGTTGTTTGACGTAAACAATGTCATAGTCGATGCTGACCTGAGCATGACCGACCACGCAGACAAAGAGAATGTAGAGTAAAAAACCGCGTGCCGCCATAGTATTGTCCTCCGTGACGCAGGCTTCGATGCGACCTGTAGAGTCAAGAAGTAGACCCTGTCATGATTTGCATACTAGTGGCAGCATGTGAATGCCGCGTGAAGCATGCAATGCTATAAAACTGACTAATAATCAATTACATGAGCTGCACTGCACACTGAGTGTCATGGTAAGCAAACGGCACCAGAGCTGTGATAGTGTAGCCATTGAACAGGCATCAGCATCTTCACCATTACTTGGTAATGACGGCTCATCACCGCACACGCAGGCATCACATGGCAAACACCGCAGACAACTCAGCCAGACGTTAGACAAACCAGCCTAGGCGATGCTTAATGCCGCGGTGTGAGTGTTGATCGGCAGCACACAGAAAGGCCCGCTGCGGCCAGTGAGCAATGCGATGATAGTAAAACGTTGATTCCTGAGTAACCAGGGATGAACGAGGCAGTGACATGACGAAGTTCTGATAGCAGCAGGTGTCATGATGTATCGCTGAATATGCCAGAGACTATGGAAAAAGTTTGAAAATGCTGTAGGATAATGGCAGTATGATGTGAGAGTCCGGTGAATCAAAGTAACTGGATAATTGTATTTGGATAAAATTATGTTCGCTTTATATTTTGTACTATGGTCTATTTATGGGGTATTAATAATCGTTTACTTGGTTAAGTCATGGTCTTTTATTAACTTTCTGAAAGCAGGCTATCCATCCGAGTATGAAAAAATTGGAAGTATTCATCTCATTATGAATAACACGCTTGTCAACAATTGGAAGTTTATGCGTTATATATTAAGCGATGGTATCCGGCCGCAAACAGTTCGCGAAAGGGTTAGATCAATTAAAAGTATATTTATTTATCTGATCTTTTACACGATAATTATATTTGCATTATTTATAATGATATTATTCTCTAATGTTGGCACCAGATCTATATGAGTGGTCGGGTTTATGATTGCAAACTGCAAAGGTTTTATCAGCGGATCTTCTGGCGTGGAAATAGGGCGCCACTATATAACTTCCTCTCAGAGAATGCTAGAGACAATGGCAAAAGGCTGAAAATACTGTAGGATAAAGGTAATGGAGCGTGAGTGCCTCGAGATACATCTTAAATCACATATGAGCTCAGGTTTCAGTTATCTCACTTTAACAATGAAAATACATGTGAACGCTCAATGATGACTATTGTAATTATTATCTATATCATGATTGTATTCGTAATTGGTGGATACCAGATTCCCGAAGTGAAACATGGTGTGATAGATGGGTTCTCTACTGCAATCAAGCTCATTACTGCTAGTCATCGCTATAGAAAAGATTTACATTTTCGATCTGAAGTAGATTTGCGTTGGGCAAAGTTCCCAAAACTAAAGGGCCTTGAGTTTATCGGGGCCATGCTTTTTGGGATTGTCGTACTTATTACTGCAGTTGTAGTTACATTGAGTATATTGGCAATTTGTACTGGGGTGGTTATGCTGATATTTTGGAGCGGGTACAGTGTTATTATTTAATAGATTCTGTTGGGTCATGACGCTAACAATCTGTTTGATCAAACCCTACGCTTCGTTCAGTGAGAGAGCCATACTGCTGCAGACTTTGTCTGCCCCTTAATAAAAACGTTTATTGATTAGCCAGACTATGAAGAACTGTATATATAAATACTCTGGCACAGTTTTGCTGATGTTCCTTCTGACGACTGCGTCGGCCAACTCATCTATGATTAAAGGAAAATGGATCTGGATGCGGCAGCAAAATAACTGCATGGAAACATATATATTTGGTGATGGCATCGTAGAGGGTAAGTCCGGAACACAACGCTTTGAAGGCACATTTGTACTTGCGCCGGAGATCAACAACTACGGTTTATATATACTCAGCCTTGAGATTACGAGTTATCCTGGAATAGGTTGCGGGAGCGAAGTGGTGGAAACTCAATCTCGATATTCGAGCCCAAAGCTCTATGTGCGGTTTTCTAATATTGGAGATACCATGGTTATTTACTATGATGCGGTTGGTACGTCAGGTTTCGGGCCATTAGAGAGAATTTCCGCTAACATGGAAAACTCCGGACGCCGTGAATTCGCAGAATAGCTGCGACACATGAATGCTCGAAGGTAGTACGGGGCACAATCATATCTTACTCACTGAGAATTCCGAAGATTATGAAAATGGATGAAAACGCTGTAAGATGATGACAATGTGATATGTGTGTTCCGAGCATTCTTTTACGAGAATCCCTGCCCAGGTCGTATTAACCAAATAACCATCGTCAGCTGCGATGAATTATTAATCAGAGGTTTCCTTGAAAATGCTGTCATGGCAACAACCGATCTAAAACTAGACGAACCTGGATCATTATCGCGCCCAGGCCCGATTGGTCGGTTCGTGCGCCTTGCATTGGGGCTGCTGTGTTTGACTTATGTCGCAGATCTGATTGATGTTGCCGGTGATTTTTTTACTAAAGAAGGCCACATAAGGTCGGTGGTTTGGAACGGTGTTTTAGCGGGCTTATTCCTGGTCAGTTACATTATCAATATTGGATTTTCCCGCGCGTGGAAAAAATGGCCGGCTTTGCTTAGTGCGGGTGTTTTTCTGGCCATCGGTGCAGCCGGTTATCTGCTGCAAGGCAGCGTGGAAACGACTTATTTTGCGTATGTTGTGTGGGGCTGGGAGCTGTATCTGTTTTCTCACCTGGGTCTTGCTTTTATCATTGCCGCTGTGATTGCGACACCTGGCTGTGAAATGCGTGCATTTCACGATTTGTATTCAAGAATAACGGGCGTTCCCACCAAGGTGCACCATTGCCCGGTTGGGCCGCTGCGTCATATTGATCGTTGGGAAGCACGTTATTCACAACCCCGGTGAACCCGGCGACGGAAACCAGTGCCGTGTGCGGTTGGCAAACGCTACCAGTGACAACATCACCGGCACTTCCACCAGCACTCCGACTACGGTCACCAGCGCGGCGCCGGAGTTCAGTCCAAACAGGCCGATGGCCACGGCCACGGCCAGTTCGAAGAAATTCGATGTGCCAATCAGCGCGCAGGGAGCTGCCACGTTGAACGGCACCCGCCACAGTTTGGCGGCGGCGTAGGCAACTGCAAAGATGCCGTAGGACTGTATCAAAAGCGGTACCGCGATCAGTGCGATCAGCAGTGGCTGGGCCATGATGATGTTGCCCTGAAACCCGAACAACAGCACCACTGTGGTCAGCAAGCCAAACACGGATAGTGGCTTGACCCGTTCGGTAAATCGGTTCACGGTGGCATCGGCCTGCGTCTTGCTGGCAGCGTTGGCGCTCAATCGACTGCGCGTGATGATCCCGGCCAGCAGCGGAATGATGACATACAGTCCTACCGACAGCAGCAACGTCGCCCAGGGCACCTCGATGTCGGTCACACCCAACAGCAGGGCCACGATCGGCGCAAAGGCAAAAATCATGATGACGTCGTTAAGCGCTACTTGCACCAGCGTGTAGTTGGCGTCGCCGCGGGTTAATTGCGACCAGACGAACACCATGGCCGTGCACGGTGCGGCACCGAGCAGGATCAGCCCGGCGATGTACTGGCTGGTGTTGTCCGGATCAATCAGGTCGGCAAACAGGTATTCGAAAAACAGCACGCCCAGCGCGGCCATGGTGAAGGGTTTGATCAGCCAGTTCACCGTCAGTGTGATGATCAGCCCCTTGGGGCGTTGGTGGATCTGCTTCAGGCTGCTGAAATCCACCGCCACCATCATCGGGTAGACCATGAACCAGATCAGCACCGCCACCACGAAGTTGACCGAGCCGTATTCCAGTTGCGCCAGCGCCTGAAACAGCGTGGGCAGTACGTTTCCGAGCAAAATGCCGGTGGCAATGCACAACGCCACCCAGATTGACAGATAGCGCTCGAAAAAGCCGATGTTGGTGGAAATGTCCGGGTTGTCCATGCTTTTCGGGTTATTCATGATGGCTGGGGCTCTTGCTGGTTGGGTTGTGGGACGGCGCCATGATACGGGCGATTCGGTTCAATGCAGCCTGCAGACGTGCCGGATCTTCACGCAACTCGTGCAACGGCTCATTCAGCAGCGCGTCGATGCGTGCGCGCAGCGTGCAGTAAGCCTGATTGAATGCCGCCTCAATATGAGCAGCATTGCCGCTGGCTTGGGCCGGGTCGTCCACGCCCCAGTGACTGCGCAGGGCCTGGCCCAGATACACCGGGCAGGTTGCTCCGGCGGCACTGGCACAGACGGTGATAACGATATCGGGCGTGATGGTCAGATCATTCCAGGACTTGCTGTGCAAGCCTGCGGTGCTGATGCCCTGGGCAGCAAGCAAAGCCAGTGAGCGCGGATGCACCTCACCGGTGGGCTGGCTACCGGCGCTGCTGGCGCGCCAGTTGCTTAACCCGCGGGCGGCAGCAAGATGGTTGAAGGTGGCCTCGGCAAATATCGAACGACAGGCGTTGCCGGTGCAAAGAAACAGGATACGCATTGGTTTGCTGGCCGACTGCTCAGGCGCTGTCGGAGGACTTGCCTTGCTGTTCGGCGCAGCACAGCAAAGAGCTGAAATCCAGGCAGGACTCGGCCTGGCCACCGCAGCATTCCTCGGTCAGATAGCCGATCAGGTCCAGCATTTGCGGCAGGTTGGCGCGGTAGCGCTGGAAACGCCCCTGTTGGGTGACGCTGAGCAGCCCGGCCTGGGTCATGTTTTTCAGATGAAACGACAGATTGGTGGCCGGTAGATCGAGCTGCTGGGCAATTTCACCGGCCACCAGACCGGCGTCGATAGACCGAACCAGCAGCCGGTAGATGTCCAGGCGTATGCCGGAGGCCAGGCTTTCGAGCATGTTGATGGCGATGATTTGCTGCATGATTCAATAATACAACAATTGTTGAAATATTGAAACAGCGATGTGCTGACTATTTTACTGACTGCTTGCTACCGTCTGATACTGCCGACACAGTGGCAGAGTTGCCTGACGAATACACAAAAAGGATGCTGCACGAAGCATCACAATAAACTGTGGTAGATCGAAGCAATGCTTTCGTTACGTCGTGCCACAGTTTCGCAGGCTGGCTTCTGACACTGATAGCGCATACCAATCTTTTCTGCTACACGAATGGAGGCCTGATTGTCTGGATCGATCACGGCAAACACTTCGCTCAGTTGCATTACCTCACGGGCATGCTGCAGCAGCGCACGGCCGGCTTCGCTGGCATAGCCCTGGCCCCAATACTCCTTCCACACCCACCAGCCCAGTTCAAAGTTGCCGTCATCCAGCGGTTGCAACCCGGCCACGCCGACAGCGTCTGCGCTATCACGTGTGATCATCAGCCCCATGCAGATCTGGTGGTTGGCCTGATGGCGCTGCTGGCGGTTGTAGAATTCGTCGATTTCATCGTCACTCCAGGCTCTGCCATCGGTGAGGTAGTGCATCATCTCGGTGTCACTGGTCATCAGTTCCAGTGCGGCGCGATCATCCGGCTGCCAGGTACGGATGAGCAGGCGTTTGGTGGTGATCAGAGTCGACATGCAGCTATTTTACCTGGGCCATAGCCCGTATGCATGGGAATGATGCGTGCTGTTGCATAGTATCGTCGATGCCAGCCGTGCATGCATTCTGAACGCTAAAAGACGCCGGTATCCCGAACCGGAATTGATGTCGGGACCCGGCACAACGTGACCATCGGTATTATTGCTTACCAATGCTTTCATGCAGGCGCAACACGGCGATTTCCACGCGCTTGATTTCGCGCTGCAGCGAGGCACGGTTCATTTCCATGAACAGCCACAGCTTGCTCAGACCCACGGCAAGCACCGCCATTAGCATGAACATGCCCCAGTGGATTTTGTCGGCCGCCGATTCCAGCGTCACAAACTGATAGCCGCAATACACCGCGACCACAAAGATCAAGAAGGTCACCACGGTCATGAGTATGGTCCAGCCGGCCAGATTGCCGCGATAGACCCGCAACAGCATGCTGAACAGGCCTTTTTCATCGGCCAGTATGCTGTCCACATCAATCTGTTCTGATTCCAGTTGTTGACGAATTTTTTCATCGATGTTCATATCAATTCTCCTGAGGGTTATGGGTTGCAGTGCCTAACCCGGATATTTCATGAGGGTTTCGAGATGCAGGCTCAAGCTGGCTATATAGTTCGTTCGATCTCCCGCAGGAACATAGTTGTGGCTATGTTGCAAGGGAGATCGGGCGAAATTTGACGCCAGCTTGGGTCTGCGTTCGAAAAGAACATAGTGCACTTTTCCAGTATCACGCTTTGTATTCATATCATATTGATTTATTGATTAATATTTGCCTTGACAGTTTGTCTTCATGAAAAATCCGGGCTAAAGATCAGCTGCGCCTGGTCAGGGATCTGCAAGCAGTTCACGCAGCTGAGTGCGGGCGCGGTTGAGTCTTGATTTGACCGTGCCGGCGGGAATCTCCAGCACGATGGCGATTTCGTTGATCTGCAGTTGCTGCAGATAAAACAGTTCGATCGCGTGGCGATCTATTGACGGCAGTTGCGCTATGGCCTGCTGCAGTCTGCTGCGTTCGGCAGCTTGTTCTTGTGCCAGCTGCGTGGTGTCATCGGTGTGCGTCACTGACGCATCGTCAATGTCCTGCAAGGTCTGCTGGGCTTGTCGTTTGTCGCTGCGCAGCGCGTCCAGCAAACGCCAGCGCACGCGGCGATACAGCCAGCTACGAAACGCCCGTGGATCGCGCAGCCCGGGCAGTGCCCTGGCCATGCCCAGCCAGGCGTCTTGAACTGCATCCTTGGCACTATCAGTGTCGCCGGAAAACTTGCAGGCAAACCGCAGTAAATGGCGATGATGGATTTGGAACAGTGCCGCAAAGGCTGATCGATTGCCCCGCTGTGCTGCCAGTACCAGCATATCCTGCTCGGCCAGGGACGGTTCGGTTGTTGTTGGGCTGACCATGCCTACAGGACGTAGCGTAACCGCACAAGGTTCACAGGCTGTGCAGCTCAGCGTCAGTCGGCCACCTCGGCGGCGTCAGTCATGATCCATTCGGGCTGGCCGTTGTTTTGCAACTCCTGATCAACGCTAAAGCCGTTGCGCTCATAAAAGCGCCGCAGTCCGGGGTCTTCAATGGCCAGCCAGAAAGCCTGCCCGGGATAGCAGCGCCGCAGCTCACGCAGCCACAAACCACCGTAATCGTGACCACGGTAGTGCTGCTCGATCCAGAGGAAACCAAAATACAGATAGCCGCGGTCAAACATGGTCTGGGCCAGTTCCACATAGGCCAGGGTGTCGGGTGCAGGCTTGCTGAACACAATGCCGCCACCGATCAGCTTTTGTGCAATGGCCAGGGCATAAATCCTGCTGGAGTCGGCATAGTCATTCCAGCAGGGTTGTATGTCGATGGCCCAATCAGCTGGCAGCAACGCAAAGAAACGCTGCGCCTGTGCCGTGCAGTCGGTGAAAGTTACAACAGGTTCCATGACCATAACAGGTCGTGGTCCTCGGCCCAGCGATCGCCGATATCGGTGCGGTAATAGGCATTATTGATCAACACGTGATGGATGCGGTTGTACATTTGCCGCTGGGCATCCTTCATTGAGGTGCCGGTGCCGGTGACCAGCAGCGCGACACCGGCATCACCGGTGATCAGCCATTCGCCTTCGACCAGCTTCAGATGCATCAGGTGCAGGCCTTCGCGCAGGCTTTTTTTCACCACCACGACCGAGTCGCGGGAGAAGGTGTTGAAGGTTTTCTCGTCTTCATAAGGAAATGGCGGCACCACCATCAGCGCACCGATCTGAAAGCCGCGTCGGGTATGCAGCTTGAAGTCTTCACCACGGGCCAGCTTCAGCAACAGTTCGCCAAAAGGCTCGGTGATGCCGTCACGCTGGATGAACACCGTGGGAAAGCCAAAGCGGGTGGTGAATTCCAGTGGATAAATACCGCTGGCGTTGACAATACAGTTGATGTCGATGATGCCGATAAAACCGTCCCGGGCCAGGGTTTTTTCCAGTTTCACCAGCGTGGCATCAAAAATCGGGCTGTCGTCGGTCCAGAACATGCTGGTGCCCATTTCGCCGGTGGCCACACCCAGTTCCTTGGGAAACAGCTTCTTGTGTTCGAAATTGATGTTCACCGGCCGAATAAAGCAATGCCCGTTGAAAAATGCCGAGACTGCCACTTCCACACCGGAAACCTTGCGCTGCAGCTGGAAATGCCCGATTTCGTCGCCCCAGGTTTTCTCATACGCCTTGAGCATGCGGATGATGTCGCTGCCGTCGTCATCGTGGCCCACGAACAGCAGTTGTTTGTAATCCTGGACTTCCCCGGAAGGCTTGATTACGTAGCGCTGCGGATGGCTGACAACGTAGTCGATGGCGGTCTGAAACGAGGAAAATTCCTTGTAGCCGAGAATACCGACCTTGTGTTTTTTCAGCTCGTTCTGTCCAAAGCTGCGATCCAGTTCCAATCGATCGGTGTATTCGGTGCCACCAATGACCAGTTTCCCGGCGGCGCGCAGACGCGTCGCATGCGCGCCATAACCGGTGTAATCGAAGACGATGATATCAGCCCAATCGATGTGTTTTTCCCAACTGCGCGCCTTGGGCACAAAGCCGTCACCAATTTCATGCCAGGGCCGGTATTCGATGAACAGCTTGACGTCGTGACCCTCCTGCTGCACGGCATGGGCAATGTCCAGTATTTCACCCCAGCGGGAAACAAACAGGAAACGGGTTTTGCGTTTGCGAGGGTGCGGCATGGTGATCAGGATGAGGTTGATGACGTGGGCATTTGCAGCAATCATAGGCTGAGTTTGCACATAGTCAATAGCGGTCTGATGAATGGCATTGACAAAAACACTACTTGCTTAGCATAATACGCGCAGGTATACATAAAATTAACAGGGACGCTAAGCAGTGAGTCAGCAGCTGACAAGTCTGAAATCAGTCAATGCATTGATATTGACCGGATTTCTGTGTCTTGCGACTGGCTTGCAAGCCACTGAAGGCAACGCGCATTTCGACATGAGTGGCTGGCGTCAGTATCTGGCTGATCAACTTGACCCGGGTTTGGCTGCGGTCAACCTCAAGCGCCACCCGGTAGCATCGACACGGTTTGACTGGAAGGATGCAGCCAGAAGCAGCATGCTACCAGACTTTGCGCGCAGCTTGCTGGATCCGAAACAGTCGGCTGTGACCAGTTACAATTTGAGCAGTAGATCGGCAGCTCTGAACGTGTGGTCAACCGGTTTACTTACCCGGCCGGTGTTACAACTGTCCGGTTTGCAACAGCAATTCTATCAGCCTGGCATCGCCGGACGCTTGAGCCGTGACGGCTTGTTCAGTATCGGTGTGGTGTTGGCCGAGCAGCAATATGGCAACGCCTTGCTGGATCAGCAGACCAGCGTTTCGAGCAACTATCAACGTGGTTACTACGCCAGGATGAACAGCATCAATGACGTGCTGACCAGTCCATTCAGCGACAATCAGCTGCTGGCCTCAAAGGGCATCGGTTTTGCTTTTGGCTATTCCTACAACCTGCTGCCGGGGGTTGAGCTGCAAACCAGTTATCGCTCGCGCATTGATACCGAATCAGCGCATCAGGTCATCGGTCTGTATGCCGATCCGGCAGAGCTGGATCTGCCCGCGCGCATCGGGGCATCAATGAAGTTCGCGCTCAACCGCCAACACTCGTTGAGTCTGGCTGTCGAGCGGGTGCAATATTCCGATATTGACAGTTTCGTCAGTGCTTCGTTGCCGTCCAATTTGTTGTCACTGCTGGGAGATTCCAACAGTCCGGCATTCATCTGGAACGATCTGAATATCTACAGCGCCAGCTGGAACTACCAACCTGCGGATAGCTGGAACCTGGGCCTGCAGTACTCGACCCGCACCCAGCCTTTACCGCAATCACAACTGCTGGCGGATGCGCTCAAGCCATCGCTATCCAATCACGCCTTGGCACTGTTTGCCAGCAAGCGCTTTGATCAGCGCACCAATCTCAGCCTGGGCGTTACCTATGCGCCGGTCGATATCAGTTTCGGTGGCAGTGCCCTGGGCATTATCAGCGATGATCTGAACAACAATTTTGAATTTGATCTCAGGCTGGATTTCAACTATTGATTGCTACAACCTCGTAGCAACAACCCCGTACGTAGCAACTATCGTCTGCTGCCAATCCGCTCCCAACTTCCGGATATTTCACCTGTCCAAGCTTGTCTCGTGCATGCTGTCCACAGCAGCATGATCATCGTGATTGGTGTGCTGTTGAAGCTGTCGTCTTGACGCTAGGCCATGACAGTATTGCTGAGTGCATTGCATGGTTATTTTCTTTGAGTCCATACGGGTTTGAACATGACCGGGCGAAAATGGTACGATCAAGCCAGCCACCATCGTTTCCGCGCCGCTGCGCCGAATGTGCGCTGAAGATTTACGTTGGTATGATTAAGCTGGCAACGAAATACCTATGCTATTCGTTGCATGCCGTTTGCGGCGCATGTCCGCAAACGGCTTCGCTAGGCGGCCCCGGATCTTCGGCTCGGCTTAATAAGCATGCCGCAGTTTTGCAACATCAATCAGGTATCCATGCATGGTGGTTTTGGCAATGGTTAGTTTATGTTTGAGATGATCCGCAGCTGGTATCAACGATCCTTCACCAACCCGCAAGTGGTGATACTCGGTATGGCCTTGCTGGGTGCATTGCTGCTGATCATGCTGCTGGGCCAACCGCTTGCACCGGTGTTTGCTGCGATCATCATCGCCTATCTGCTGGAAGGCCCGGTATCGCGACTGCAGCAATTTCGTGTGCCCAGGTTGGTGGCGGTGATCTGTGTGTTTGTATTGTTTCTGACTGTGTTGGTTATGCTGTTGCTGCTGCTGGCACCGCTGTTATCCAGTCAGATAGCCCAATTTTTGCAGCAGATTCCACACTATGTCAAACAAGGTCAGGAGCTGTTGCAGCGACTGCCCGAGTTGTACCCGCAATTCATTTCCACAGCCCAGATCGATGAAGTCATTGCGCGCATGAACAGCACGGATATCACCAGCTATGGCAATCGTGTGCTGGCCTGGTTCTGGTCGTCGGTATTGGGCCTGATCAGCCTGGTTGTGTTCCTGGTGCTGGTGCCGATGATGGTGTTTTTTCTGCTCAAGGACAAAAGCGTACTGCTGACCTGGTTCACACGCTATCTGCCCAAAAACCGTGAACTGGTTGGATCGGTGTGGGCTGAAGTCGATCGGCAGATTGGCAATTATGTGCGCGGCAAGGTGCTGGAGATATTGATCGTGGGCGCGGTGAGCTGGGCGGTATTTGGCGCGCTGGGATTGCAGTATTCGGCTTTGCTGGCGACGATTACCGGTTTTTCCGTGCTCATTCCTTTCATTGGTGCTGCAGTGGTGACCTTGCCAGTGGCGCTGGTAGGCTTCTTTCAGTTCGGCTGGGGCCCGGAGTTTTTCTGGGTGCTGGCTGCCTATGGCGTCATTCAAGCCATTGATGGCAATGTGCTGGTGCCGGTGCTGTTCTCGGAAGTGAATGATTTGCATCCGGTGGCGATTATTGTGGCGGTCTTGTTTTTTGGCAGTCTGTGGGGATTCTGGGGCATATTTTTCGCCATTCCGCTGGCCACTGTGGTGAACGCAGTGTTGCGTGCCTGGCCGGGGCATGACAGCGATAATGCGGAACCGCAGCAGCAGTGATGGCGGATCAAGCATGCCGTAACCACGCTCAGATTGACCGCGCTGGCGTAGCTGGCGCTGGCCGTCGAATTCAATTCAGCTTACAGTACTTTGGACGCGTAATCCGCCAATCTTGAGCGCTCGCCACGCTGCAGCGTGATGTGGCCGCTGTAGTCCCAATGCTGAAAGCGCTCGACTGCGAAGGTCAGACCGGAAGAGGTTTCAGTCAAATACGGCGTATCGATTTGTTCGACGTTACCGATACAGATCATTTTGGTGCCAGGTCCGGCGCGGGTGAGCAGGGTTTTCATCTGTTTCGGCGTCAGGTTCTGGGCTTCGTCGATGATGACGTAACGATTCAGAAATGTGCGTCCACGCATGAAGCTCATGGAGCGCACCTTGATCTTGTTGTTGATCAGGTCCTGCGTGGCCTGACGGGCCCAGTCGCCGCCTTCCTGCGGGTTGGTCAGTACTTCCAGATTGTCGTGTAATGCGCCCATCCACGGGTTCATCTTTTCTTCTTCGGTACCCGGCAGATAGCCAATTTCATCGCCCACAGAGACGGTGGCGCGGGTCATGATGATTTCGCTGTAGCGTTTCATGTCCATGACCTGTGCCAGCCCGGCGGCCAGCGTGAGCAGGGTTTTGCCGGTGCCGGCTGTGCCCATCAGGGTGATGAAATCCACATCCGGATCCAAGAGCAGGTTGAGGGCAAAGTTCTGCTCGGTATTGCGTGCCTGAATGCTCCAGACGGCGTGGCTTTCCTGGCGCAGGTCATCGGCAACACGAAAGCTGAATGTCTTGTCGTTGACGTCCTTGACGATGGCCTCCAGGCCGTTGCGTGTGCCGATTTTCAGGCATTGATTCGGATGCCATTCATCACCAGGCAGACGCTGACAGCGATACCAGGTGTGGCCGGTATCGGTGGTCCAGGA
This sequence comes from Gammaproteobacteria bacterium, assembly GCA_021772955.1. Lineage (GTDB taxonomy): Bacteria > Pseudomonadota > Gammaproteobacteria > Xanthomonadales > Wenzhouxiangellaceae > JAHJQV01. Next base: position 15,616 of record JAJFKZ010000103.1, read on the forward strand.
TTCCAGCTCCAGGTACTGTTCCCAGAAACTTTCCTCCAGGGTTTTATAGCCATGGTAGAGCAGGCTGAGATCATCCAGCACCTTGTCGTTTTCATAATCTTCCGCAGGCAGGTTGAGTATGCGCGCCTTGATCCGCAGGTTGATGTCTTTGGAGACCAGCACCACTGCATGGGTCTTGTATTGGGCGCGCAATTCAATCACCGCATGCAAAATGCGGTTGTCTGCCAGGGTGCCGTTGTGGCGCAGATGCTCTTCGCTGGCATCGGTGTTGCTGTGAAAATACAGCCGCCCGGTAGTTCCCGGCATATCGATGATGCTGGGGTGCTGCAGTGACAGACCTGCGGCCAGGCTCATGGCATCCTTGCTGGCGGGCATCAGATCACTGAGGTAGCGGCTTACCTGACGTACATTGCGCGCTACCTCGGACAGGCCTTTCTTGGCTGCATCGAGTTCCTCCAGCACGACCATCGGAATGTAGATGTCATGTTCCTCAAAGCGAAACAACGCCGTGGGATCATGCATAAGCACATTGGTATCAAGAACATACAAGCGTTTGGGTTGGGTCATTCAGGGGCCTCTTGGTGGCGAGACATGAGCAGACAGCCCGGCGTCAGACGGTGACAAGCATTGGGCACAGGAACCAATCTTCCTGACGTGCGTCGGGCAGGCGGTAGTTGGTGATGCAACGGTGTGGAATGGGATCAGCTGCGCTGTTGCAGCTCCCGGGCCGCGGCCAGCACTTCCTCGACATGGCCAGGAACCTTGACCTTGCGCCATTCCTGCTGCAGCTTGCCGTTGCGATCGAGCAACAAAGTGCTGCGTTCGATGCCCATGACCTTGCGACCATACATGTTCTTTTCCTTGATGACATCGAAATAGCGGCACAATGTCTCATCGGCATCACTGAGCAGATCAAATGGCATAGTGTACTTGGCGCGAAAATTATCGTGGCTTTTCAAACTGTCCCGGGATACGCCGAGTATCGCGGTATTGCATTCGCGGAAGGCCTGATAGTGTTCAGTGAAGCCCTGGCTTTCGGTAGTGCAGCCTGGGGTGTTATCCTTGGGGTAGAAATAAATCACCAGTTGCTGGCCCAGAAAGTCTGCCGCGCCCAGTTGCTGGTCGCCGGTGGCTGGCAAGCGAATGTTCTCAACGGTAGTATTGATTGCCGGAACCTTGCTTTTGCTCATAGAATAGCGCCTGAGTCGAATGTTTGTTAATCCAGTTCTCAGAATACTGATATGTGTCATGACCCGCAAGTAGCAAAGCTCAACAATCCCGGCAACAAGCCATGGCTGCGCTTGCGATCATGAGCAGGTCGCTTTCTGGTGGCAGCATGGTGGCGTTGATCACGCCCATGCAGCTCGATGGTGAGATCGACCTGCAGGCCTGGCAGCGCTTGCTGCTGCTACACGCGCAGGCTGGTACCGATGCGGTGATCGTGGCCGGTACCACCGGTGAAGGGGCTTGTCTGCAGCCAGATGAAATCGAGCGCTTGTTGCGCGAGGCGGTGCGCCTGTTCGGTGACCACGGCGCGGTCATCTGCGGCATTGGCAGTCCAGCTACTGCGTTCAGTCTGCACTTGCTGCGGCTTGCCGAAGCAGCTGGCGCCGATGCCGTGCTGGCGGTCACGCCGTATTACAACAAACCTCCGCAGGCCTGCCTGGTGGCGCATTACCGGGCCCTGGCCGCTGCTGCCAGCGTTCCGGTACTGCTTTACAATGTGCCCGCGCGCACTGGCGTGGATATGTTGCCGGAAACCGTTGCCACACTGGCGGCGGAGCCACAGATCATTGGTCTGAAAGAAGCCAATGCCGATCCCGCGCGTTTGCCTGCTCTTCAGGCCGGCTTGGGTGCTGATTTCATGCTGCTCAGTGGTGACGACAGCAGCTGCTGCACCAGCCTGCTGGCAGGCGCGCACGGTGTGATCTCGGTGGCAGCCAATCTGGTGCCGGTACAGTTTGCGCAACTGGTCGCGGCTGCGCGCGCAGGTGAGCGAGATCGGGCCGAGCGACTGGAGCAGCAACTGCAACCGCTGTTTGCGACACTAAACGTTATCAGCAACCCGATTGCGATAAAATGGGCCATGGCCAGCGTTGGGTTGATCGATCCCGGTATCCGCTTGCCGCTGTTGTGGATGCCAGCACCACTGCAGCAACAGCATCAGGCGGTGGTCATTGCTGCCTGGCAACAAGAGCAGGCGCTGCTGGCATAATGGTCGAAGCAAACCCAGGTAACTCAATGATAAAAATAACGCGCATCTCTATTCTGCTCGCCGTCAGCTGCGCAGTGTCAGCTTGTGGCTCTGGTCGGCAGGGTATTTACATTGACGCCAGCGAAACCGAGCCGCTGCAAGTGCCTGCCAATCTGGATCGTCCGTCGACCAGCACAGCGATGTTCGTGCCTGGTGTCTCCGCACCCGAGCTGGCAGGTTTGCGCGATGCAGCGAAACCACCCATGGTGCTGACCAGCGAGCAGGCGCAGGCATCAGACATCAGCATTGGCTACGGTGATGGCGCCTTGTTCATGCTGGTCAAAGATTCACCCGCCAGCGTGCATCACCGGTTGCGGTTTTCGCTTAATCGCGGTGTCATGCGTCTGAAGCAGACCCAGACCGACGAGCTGGCGCATGAGTTTAACTTTCAGCAGCCACCTGAAACAAAACCGAAAAAAGGCTTTTTCGGTGGTTTGTGGGACGTCATGACGTTTTGGAACAGCAGCGAGGAGCTTGACTACAGCGGTGACTACCGGGTGGTGGTCAAGCCCGATGACAATAACCCGATGCACGCTCGGGTCTATCTGTATGACGACCAGGGCATGGCGGCCGGATCGGATCGTGCAGAAATGATCTTTGACATTCTGCAGGAACGTCTGGGCTGAATTACTGCTGCTTGAGCCAGTGCAAAAGCGCAACGGTTGCTGGCGGTAGCTCGCTGTGGTTGTCGCCTTGCAGCGCCGCGCTGATCAGCTTGCTGGCGAGCTTGCCGGCCTCTACCCCCCATTGATCAAATGGGTTGCAGCCGATCATGGTGCCCAGAGTGAAGGTTTTGTGTTCATGGCCGGCCAGCAGACCGCCGATAGTGTAAGCGTCAAGCTGCGGCAGCAGCAGGGCTGAAACTGGCCGTTGACCGCGAATGTAGCTCAGTGGGTTGCTTGCCTTGCCGTCGTAGTCTGACCCCGCAGAAAACGCTTGCAGTTGACCCAGTAACTGGGCAAACAGCATCTGCATGGACGCATTGTCAGGCTCGGGCATGACCCCGATCAGCTGCAGCGGCCAGTCACGTTCACCTTGATGCAGCAACTGGAATATGGCGTGTTGTGCCTGAATGCCGTCGCCACCGAATAGCAACGGTCCGGAGGGTGAAGCCAGTGCCTGGCCGTCGTTACTGACCGACTTGCCATTGCTTTCCATCTCCAGTTGCTGCAGCCAATTGCTGAGCAGCCGCAGCGCTGGATGATAAGTAAACACACCGCGCGCCGGAAACCGGCGGATGCAGTGATTCCAGAAGTCCAGCAGCGCCAACTGTACCGGCAGATTACGTTGCATAGGCTGTTGCAGAAAATGCTCGTCCATTGCTTCTGCGCCTGCCAGCAGGGCCTCAAATTGTGCCGCTCCGATTGCGGCTGCGGCACTCAGGCTGACCGCCGATGCAAAGCTGTAGCGACCACCTACCCATGGCCAGATGGGCAGCATATGCTGGGCATCGACGCCCATGGCAAGGGCTTTGTCCGTGGCTGCGGTAACCACAATCTCAGGCACCATCTGCTGCTGCCAGTCACGCACCAGCTGCCAATTGTGCAGAGTTTCTGTCGTGCTCAGACTTTTCGATGCCACCACCACCTGGGTACTGGCCGGGTCAAGACGTTGTTGCAGTGTCGGCCAATCGGTTGCTGGTGCAGACAGGTAATGAATCTCAGGGGTGCTAGTGGTATGTAAACCCAATGCCTGCTGCAGCAAGCGTGGGCTCAGATCCGAGCCGCCAATACCGATATGAACGATGGCGCGAATGTGCTGGCCAGCCGGAGTGTGCCCCTGATGCAGGCAGTCGGCCCAGTGCAGCATCCGCTGGCGCGTCGCCGTGACCTCTGTTGCTTGCTGCTGGTGCAGATAACGTGCGGGTTCCCTGGCGCGCAGCGCCATGTGCAGAGCGGGCTGGTTTTCACTACGGTTGACGTGCTCGCCGGCAAACAGGGCTGCTCGTGCAGCCGGCAGAATGCGATCTGCCATTGCTTCAAGCTGCTGTAGCGCTGCGGCTGGCAGCTGGCAGTGACGGCGCAGCAGTAACACTCCATCGATGTTGATGTCGGCACAGGGGTCGAGTTGCCATGCCTTGGTCAGGGCTTGGCTACGCAGTGCCTGAATGGTGGCTGCATCAGGCAAGCTTGTGTGGCTCATCCGCTGGTCGCCGTCGCCCGGGATTCAGCTGCTGATCGGGTTCAGGCGGCCTGTGCCGGAATGGTTCCGGCGGTGTGGGTGATGCGGTTGTCGCCATCGACATAAATCAATGCCGGCCGATGCAACACGGCTTCGTTTTCCTGCAATTGTGAGTAGGCACAAATGATCACCAGATCACCAGGCACGGCCAAATGTGCGGCGGCACCATTCACTGAAATAATTCCGCTGCCGGCCTCGGCGGTTATCGCATAGGTGACAAAGCGCTGACCATTGGCAATGTTGTAGATGTGAATCTGCTCGAATTCGCGTATACCGGAAGCTTCCAGCAGGGTGTTATCAATCGCGCAGGATCCCTCATAGTCGAGCTCGGCATGGGTCACAGTGACGCGATGCAGCTTGGCTTTGAGCATGGTCAGGTGCATGGTGTTCTCCGTCCGTTACAGCGGTGACAAGCACATCGGATGATGGCTTGCCTGATTACTTAGATGCGGACGATATGATACAAAAAAACCCCTCCTGATGCAGGAGGGGTTGATTTGGTATTTACTTAAGATGTTGTGCCCGTCGCGCCCGCTAGACAGTTATTGGAGTGCTATCTAACTGGTTGCAATATTACCACTGTTGTTGTAAAAAAACCAAGTCTTTTTGTAAATGACGTCACTCGACTGCTGTCACTGCCATTTTTCAATGTTGAAACCATGGGTATAAAATTATATATATCAATTACTTATGAAATAGTGGCCGGATTATTTGATTGTGGTATAAAAACAACAGAGGTTAGATCTCGACACCAATGTTGTCGATCAAGCGCGCGCCTGGCAGTCTGGCAGCGATGAGAATGCGCAATTGTCGATCATTGTTGCTGGCTGATTGCAAGGTTGTGGCATTGACGATCTGCAGGTACTCAACCTCGATCTGTTGCGCTTGCAGATGCTTGATTGCAGCTTGACGCAACGCGTCGTAGTCATGATTTCCGGCTCTGATTTGTTGCTGTAGCTGATTCAGGCTGGCATGCAGTGCAGCAGCCCGTGCCAGCTCTGTCGGCTGCAAGTACTGGTTGCGGGAACTGATCGCCAGCCCGGAGTCCTCACGTTGGGTAGGGCCGCGCAGAATGCGCGTGGCAAAGCCGAGGTCAGCACACATACGCTCGATGAGTAACAGTTGCTGATAGTCTTTTTCACCAAATACCGCAATCTCAGCCTGACTGATCAGCAACAGCCTGGCCACCACGCTGAGCACGCCTTCGAAGTGGCCGGGTCGCCTGGCGCCGCACAAGCAATTCGTCAGAGCCGCTGGTGCTTTTAGCATGACTGCACAGTCACCGCCAAACGGGTATAGATCCGCTGTCGTGGGGGTGAACAACACGCTGCACTGGCTGTTGCGCAAAGCCTCACGATCTGCAGCCAGCGTGCGCGGATAGCTGGCGAAGTCTTCATTCGGTCCGAATTGGGTCGGATTCACGAAAATCGAGGTAACCACCACATCGGCATGCTGGCTGGCCAGCTGCACCAGGCTTAGATGCCCCTGATGCAGATTGCCCATGGTGGGTACCAGCGCCACGCGCTTGCCAGCACGCTTATAGGGCGTCAGCGCAGCCTGCAACTGGCTGCGGGAACTGGCCTCAAGCATGACCGGATGGTTTGATCGTGCGCGGCATTATTTCGCCAGTACATGCTGGGCCTGAGGAAACCGACGCTGGTGTACCGCATCCACATAGGCTTGCAGAGCGGCCTGCACGTCACCGCTGTCGGCAAGAAAATCCTGCGAGAAACCAGGTCGCCTGCCGGTGGTGATGCCGAGCATGTCATACAGCACCAGAACCTGGCCATCCACCTCGCGTCCGGCTCCGATACCAATCACCGGAATAGTGAGTTCGGTTGCCAGCGCGCCGGCAAATGCCTCAGGCACGCATTCGAGCACCAGCATGCTGGCGCCGGCCGCTTGCAGCGCCAGCGCCTGTTCACGCATCAGCTGCTGCGCGTCATCGTTTTTGCCCTGATAGCGAAAACCGCCCAATTGGTGCACATGCTGTGGCGTCAGTCCCAGGTGCGCACAGACCGCCACGCCTTGTTGGCACAGCGCGTGGACAATTGCCACAGTGATTCCGCCACCTTCCAGCTTGACCATGCTGGCACCGCCTTCACCCAGCAGCCGTTGTGCGCTGTGCACTGCAGTGGCTTCGCTGCTGTAACTGAGGAACGGCATGTCGGCGATCAACAAGGCACGCTGGATGCCACGGTGTACTGCGCTGACATGATGCACCATGTCGCTGACCGTGACTGGTAGCGTGGTGTCATGACCCAAAATGACATTGCCCAGCGAGTCGCCCACCAGCACCGTGTCGATACCGGTGGCATCGATGCGCCGGGCAAAGCTGGCGTCATAGGCGGTCAGCATACTGATCGGCTCACCGGCCTGTTTTTTAGCCAGCAAGTCGCGGATGGTGACGGATTTAGTCGCAGTAGTGGATGACATGAATACCCGTATCAGGTGTTTTAGGACAGTATACGCAGCGGCTTGGTCAGATGGTATCCTTGCGTGCGTTTTTGCCGTTGCCCAATAAAGTGATGCCAATCTTGGTAGGACAGATTCAGCGGCAAATGCGCGCGAAACTCGGCAGCTGGCTGCAGCACGAATTCACGCTGCCACAGCCAGACATGTGGAACCCGCAAACCAGCAGCGTGAATGTGTGCATGCCCGTACAGCAGCATATCAATGTCCACGGCGCGTTTGTTCCAGCGGCGTCGATGCCGTCTGCGACCACAGGCAAATTCGATCGCCAGCAGTTTTTTTAACAAGGTCAGTGGCAGCAGCCTGGTTTGCAGCAATACCGCTGCATTCAGGTATTGGCCGGCACGTTGGTTGCCCCAGGCGCGACTGTGGTAGAAGTTCGAACAGGCCAGCACCGCTGATGCTGGCAGTTGCTGTAGCCGCAAGCTGGCTGCCTGCAGACGTTGCCGTGCGCTCAATGAGTCGTTGCCCAGCAAGTGCTTGCCTATGCTGGCGCCCAACCCCAGCAAACAAAGCTGGCCATCATCCTGCATGGTTCACCATGAATTGGCAATCATTGTGTCGTTTCCGTACTGGCATCATTGCAGCTGCTTGAGCAGGGCCGCTTCAGTCGGATTTTGCAGAGTAGCCCTCGCGCAGCGCGGTATCCAGTTTTTTCGCGCCCAGCGTTTGCACATAGGTCCACCAGTCAGCCAGCGGCTTCAGCTCTGGTTCCTCGATGGCGCGCAGCAGTAGAAAATCATAGGCGGCTCGAAAACGTTGTTCTTCCAGCAGTCTTCGGGCGCGTTTACCGCGTGTGCGCAGGAAGCGATGCTGCAATAGCCAGATTTCTCTACACATTGCAGTCACCCGTTTCGGCATGCCCACCGGCTGTGGTTTAAGAAACAGCGCTTCATCGCTGGCCTGCTGCATGTTCAGCAAGAGGTTATCCTGCTGGTGTTGCAGTTGCATAAGCCGTTTCTGCAATGGCTGCCACAGCATCGCCGCAAGCAAAAAACCGGAAGTGACCGGTAAGCCCTTGGCCACCCGGTCGTCGGAATTGCGCAGCGCCTGGATCAAAACCTGGCTGGCCAGTAACTTGTGGTCTTGTTCGACGGCCAGTTGTACATCCGGAAACAGCTGCTCCCAAAGCCCGATTTTGACCAGCATGCAGGTCGTGTCATGGGCATGTCCGGTGAGCATCAGTTTGCAGAATTCATCGAACAAGCGCGCCGACGGAATGTTTTGCAACAAATGCGCCAATACTGGAATTTCGGCTGCAGTTTTGGGGTGCAGGTGCAGCTTTTTACTTACCGCAAAGCGCACTGCGCGCAACATGCGCACCGGATCCTCGCGATAACGGGTACTGACATCACCGATCAGGCGCAGGCGCCGATGCTTGATGTCATCCAGGCCGCCGGCATAGTCAATGATGTTGTCGTTGAGTGGGTCGTAAAACAGCGCGTTTGCGGTAAAGTCGCGTCTGAGCGCGTCTTCCTGTTCATTGCCGTAGCTGTTGTCGCTCAGGATGCGGCCCTGTTTGCCGATCTGCTGCTCGTCGCTGTCGGCAGCATCGCCACGAAAGGTAGCCACTTCAATCAGTTGCCCGTGCATGAATACGTGGGCGAGGCGGAAGCGTCGGCCGATCAAGCGGCAGCGCCGAAACACGCTACGCACCTGTTCCGGGGTGGCGTCGGTGGCAATATCGTAATCCTTGGGTACACTTTCGAGCAGCAGATCGCGTACCGCGCCACCAACCAGGTAGGCAGTAAAACCGGCTTGCTGTAAGTCACGGATTACATCCAACGCAGCATTGCTGATGGTTTTCTGGTTGATGCCGTGATCTTTGCCAGCACTGATGATGGCGCTGGATTCACCCAGCGGACGATCGTCGCGCCCTGATTTGGGCTGATTCATGGGAACTGTTGAATGTGACTCGACCATAAATGTGCAAAGCGATTATCATAGCACTACCCCAACTGACTAACACCTAAAAACATGACATTTGTAGTGACCGAAGCCTGTATCAAGTGCAAATACACCGATTGCGTCGAAGTCTGCCCGGTGGACTGTTTTCATGAAGGCCCGAATTTTCTGGTTATTGACCCGGAAGAATGCATCGACTGCACCTTGTGCGAGCCCGAGTGTCC
>JAJFKZ010000104.1 GCA_021772955.1 Gammaproteobacteria bacterium
TACTGGATCAGGTATTGATCCCAAGCTGGCAACCATTGGCGCCGCTGGATCTACCTGAGCCAGGCTCGATCATGCCTACGACATTGCTGCCCGGCAGCCTGGATGCAGCACTGCTGATCAGCCGGGACGAGCAAAAGGCAACGCATTGCTTGTCAAATGTCTGCACACATCGAGGTGCTATCCTATGCGAAAAGGCAACCAAGTGCGACGAAATAAGATGCCCTTATCATTCCCGGCGATTCCATATGGATGGCCGCATGCGCTATGCACCAGGCTTCAAGCAGGCCAAAGACTTTCCTGATCAAAACTGTGATCTGCCGTCCTTGCCGTTGCAGCAATGGGGGCCGCTGTGGTTTACCAGCCTGCGCGCCGGGCAGTCCTTGCAGCGTTGCTTGCAGCCAATGCAAGACCGTGTGGGCTGGCTGCCATTCGATCAATTTCGTTACAGCGCAATGCACTCACGCAATTATGAGTTTGCCGGCAACTGGATGCTGTACGTGGAAAACTACCTGGATTCGCTGCACATCCCGTTTGTGCACCCGGAACTGAATACAACTCTGGATTTCAGTCGCTACCGCACCGAGCTGTTTCCCGGTGGCAGCCTGCAACTGGCCATCGCTGCCGATACAGAAGCGGCATTCGAGTTGCCAGCTGCAGCCCCGGATTATGGTTTGCGTGTGGCAGCATGGTACTTCTGGCTGTTGCCGAACCTGATGTTCAATTTTTATCCCTGGGGGCTGAGCTTGAACATCGTCGAGCCGCTGGGTGTAAACCGCACCCGGGTACGTTTTCTCAGCTATATCTGGCGTGAAGAACTGCTCGCCGCGGGCGCGGGTGCCGCACTGCATACAGTGGAAATGGAAGACGAGGCCATGGTGCTGAGTGTCACTCGCGGTTTGCGCTCAGCTTTGTATCAACGCGGGCGTTACGCGCCGGAGCACGAGGCCGCCTGTCACCATTTTCATCGAATGCTGATGCGCCAACCATAAACCGATCGTCAATGCGCCTGTGCGCTGACTGCAGCAAGCTGGCGGCCATATCCACCACCACCGGGCGTGCTGATGGTCAAAACGTCACCTGGCTGCAGCTGCAATTCGCATTTGGGCGGCAGTAGTTTTCCATTCAGCCGGTTTTCGCCGGCTGTTCCTGACTCGCCACCCGCCATACCCCAGGGCGCATGACGGCGTCGTTCGGTGATCAACGACACCGTTGCCGGCTGCAAAAATGAATACTCCCTGATGATGCCGTCGCCGCCGGCATACTGCCCGGACCCGCCAGAACTGCGCCGCACTTGATAACGGCACAGACGCAACGGGTATTCAGTTTCCAGCACTTCCACCGGTGTATTCAGTGTATTGGTCATATGGCTGTGCACGGCACTGGCGCCGCTGCCCTGCGCATTTGCACCGCAGCCTCCGGCCAGCGTTTCGTAATAACTCCAGCGCTTTGGTTGCTGTCCGGTGGTGTCACTGGTCGTTGTGCTGTCGCCACCGCTGCGCCCACCCATGGCCCCACCCATAGACAAGTTGTTCATGCTGCCCTGACTGGCCGCCGGCATGCGTTCGGGCAGCCACTGCTGCAGGGCCTTGCAGATCACATCGACGATGCGCATGCTGGTCTCGACATTACCGGCCGCCACAGCAGCCGGGCCGACAGCATTGATCAGACACCCGGTTGGTGCATTGATGCTGATGCCGCGCAGCACCCCGGCGCAGTTTGGCGTATAGTCTGGCAGCAGCGAGCGCACCACGTAATACACCGCCGCAGCGGTGACGCTGAGCGGACAGTTGATGTTACCCGGCACTTGCACATCGGTGCCGGCGAAGTCAAACTCCAACCCGCTGGCGCTGCAGCTGATGCTCAACCGGATGGCAATATCGCGGGCCGCAAAACCATCATCATCCATCAGCTCAGTGGCACTGCAACGACCCTCATCCAGGCTAGCAAACAGACCTTCGGCCAGACGCTGGCCATACTCATTCAATGCCTGCAGGCGCAGCACGAAGGCCGGTTTGCCGAGCTCCAGATACAGCTTTTGCAGCTGCTGCTCACCCAGCCTGCAGGCACTCAACTGTGCCTGCAGATCGGCCTGCACACGTTGCGCATCTACCACTTGCTGCAGCAGCGGTTGCAGCACATGTTGCTGCAATTGCCCGTTACGGTAGAGCCAGTCAGGCCGAATCAACACCCCTTCCTGGTGCAAATCATTGCTCAGTGGCATGGACCCCGGCGCGGCGCTGCCGATATCGGCAAAATGCGCACGACTGGCGGCAAAGCCGATCCGTTGCTGCTGATCGAACACCGCCGCAATCACGGTCACGTCCGGCAAGTGTGTGCCCCCGGCAAAGGGGTCGTTGAGAATCAGCACATCACCCGGCTGCCAGTCGCGCGTGGCCGCCAGATCGGTCATGGCATAGGCCATACTGCCCAAATGCACCGGGATATGCGTGGCCTGGGCCACCAGACCACCGTCGGCATCGAACAAGGCGCAGGAATAGTCCAGCCGATCGCGGATGTTCGGCGACACGGCACTGCGCTCGAGCAGCGCGCCCATCTGCTCGCAGATGGCGCTGACACGACTGCCAAACAGGCTCAGTTCGATGGCCGTGACCGGGTTTGATGCAAAGCTCATAGCTTGAATTCAGTCATCTTTGATCGCATAACCATAGAATAAACCATCATCCACTGTCAGCAACACCACAGGAGAACAACATGGCTTTTGAGTTACCGGCATTACCTTATGCCAAAAACGCACTGGAACCGCATATTTCTGCAGAAACACTGGATTTTCATTACGGCAAACATCATCAGACCTACGTCACCAACCTGAACAATCTCGTAGATGGCACCGACAATGCCAACAAGTCGCTTGAGGACATCATCCGCTCCAGCAGCGGCGGGTTATTCAACAACTCTGCCCAGGTCTGGAACCACACTTTTTACTGGAATTGTCTAAGTCCGAATGGCGGCGGCGAGCCAAGCGGCAAGCTGGCAGACGCCATCAACAGCGACTTCGGTTCCTTCGCCGAGTTCAAGGAAGCTTTCAACAAAACCGCCATCACCACATTTGGTTCCGGTTGGGCCTGGCTGGTGAAAAAATCCGATGGTTCGCTGGAGCTGGCCAGCACCAGCAATGCTCAGTCACCATTGACCGGCAGCGACCAGCCCCTGCTGACCTGCGATGTCTGGGAGCATGCGTATTACATTGACTACCGCAACGCCCGGCCCAAATACCTGGAAGCCTTCTGGCATCTGGTCAACTGGGACTTCGTCAGCAAGCAGTTCGCTGGCTGAATGCAACAACGGGCAGATTCCCTGTCCCAGACAAATCGGGCCACTGGCCCGGTTTTTTATTGCTCGACAGCTTTCCTGCTGGCACCCAGATACAGCCACACACTCAGCGCGATCATCGCTGCGATGCCTGGAATGGCAGCGGCCGGATAGTTGTCGATGCCGGCCCAGCTGGAGATGGCCAGCACATTCGCATTGCCGGTGATAACAATCGGCAAGGCCAGTGCGATACCAATCAACGCTTCACCGGTGATCAGCCCGGCGCCAATCAGCACCCCGGCCTGGCGCCCCGGGCCTTCCGCACCGGCAACGCGCTCGGTCAGCCAGGAAATGAGCCCACCGAGAAAAATCGGCACGGTCAGCTGCAGCGGCAAATAAATACCCACAGCCACCGCCAGCACCGGCATGCGGAAGCTGGCACCGCGACGTTTCAGAACTTCATCGGCGGTGATCACGGCAGCGCCGGTCACCACGCCAATGATGATCATGTCCCAGGGCAACTCGCCACCGAACACGCCGCGCGCCACTGCGGCCATCAGTGTGGCCTGTGGCGCCTGCAGAGAATTTGGATGGGCCTCCGTGGCCGGGCCAAACCCATAGGCATGCAGTAACAGGGTCAGAATCGGTGCAATCACGATCGCCGCCGAAAACACCCCCACAGCCTGCATCACCTGCTGCTTCCAGGGCGTGGCACCAAGAATATAGCCAGCCTTGAGGTCTTGCATGTTATCGCCGGAAATGGCTGCCGCACAGGCCACCACAGCGCCGACCATG
>JAJFKZ010000105.1 GCA_021772955.1 Gammaproteobacteria bacterium
CCATGCATAATCAATCAGAGGTTCCCTAATGCTAATGGCAAACAATGAGACGTAAATCTTAACCCGGCTTGCCATCCACCCGCGGGCGAGAGATGACTGGCCAGTACAATACAATCCACAGCGCAAATGCCCCCACCCAGCCGACACTGGCGGTCAGTATCAGTTCGCGCTGCGGCAGGCCGGGCAGCATCGCCAGCACGCGAGTGATCGCCGCCAGTAACAGCAGCCAGTAAATCCACGCGCCGCCTTTCGGTAGTACGAATGCACGTCCGCTATGACCCAGCGGCACACGCGTGATAATGGCCAGAATCATGCCGCCGATACCACCCACGGTAAGCGCGTGATAGGCCATGCTCGCTGGCACCAGTTGATACAACGCGGCAACGCGCAACAGCAATGCCAGCGCCAGCCACAATATGCCAGCGTGCAACATCCACACCAGTGGATCGCGCCACGCGCGCCAGCCCTGCCAGTAGCCCAGCCGCAGCAGCAACACCAGGCCAAGGGCTGCAGCCACCAGCGCCCGCCAGCCCGGTGCCAACTGCAACATGGTGGTCAGTATCAGTACTGCCCCCAGTAGCATGCTGGCCAGCAGCAAGGGTTTGGGATCGCGCACGACTGCACCGTCAATACCACTGCGCTGCAATGCGTTGCGGGTAAACATCGGCACAATACGGCTACCGATCAGCACAATCAGCAGCAACAGCATGTCCAGTGTGATGTGACTGGCGTGGGTATGTTGCAGCGGCCACAGCGCCGTGCCAAAGGCATGCGCGTAAAAATGCAGCGCTGACCACAGCAGCAGTATCAGCAATAAAACCCACTGGCGCCGGTTGCCGGTGCGGATCACCGGCAGCGCCACCAACAGCAGCAGGCAGGGCAAAAAGGCCAGATCCACCAGCAGCACCAGCGCACCGAACCAGTCCGCCCCCGGATTGAAACCCACAGCCAGCACCAGTAACAGTATGCGTGCGAGCAGCCAGAGCAGAAACAGCAGCAGCAAAGCCTTGCCGTGCAATGGCGCGGTACCGGTCCAGTTGGCCACGGCGGTGAGCAAAAACCCTGCTGCAGCCGCCGGCACCATGCCGAACAGCAGCTCATGGGCATGCCATTGCGGCGTCACCGCGCCAGCCGGTACACCCAGATAGATCAGCAGCCACGCCGTTACCGGTAACAAAGCGGCCAGCGCGGCGGCCAGAAACATCAGGCGAAAAGGACTGGCCAGTAGCATTGTTTTCATCAGGAATTTCTCTGTTAGGTCAGGATCTGGTCAACTGCCGATAGATGCGTGGCAAGGCGGTGACAAGGCCGGCAGGTCGTGCCACGATACTGTAGCCACTGCGGCCAAACAGCTGCGGAAAATACTGCTGTGCCTGCGCATCGATGGTAACCCCAAACACCACCTGACCCTGGCGTCGGGCCTGCCGGATGGCCATGCGTGTGTCCTCGAGTGCGTAACGGCCTTCATAGTAATCGGTATCGTTGGGCTTGCCGTCGGTCAGTAACAGCAGCAAGCGGTGCCGTTGCGAGCATTGTGCCAGTTGCTGGCTGACATGCCTGATCGCCGCACCCATGCGCGTGTACAACCCCGGCTGCAGTCGGGCGATGCGTTCCTCAACGCGCGCACTGACGGGTTCGGCCATCGATTTGATGGTATTCACCACCACGCGCTGACGGCGGCGCGATGTAAACGTGTAAATGGCATGCTCGTCGCCAGTGGCCTGGATGCCGTGGGTCAACGCCAGCAGCGCTTCTTTTTCAATGTCGATGACACGGCGATCCTCGACCCAGGCGTCGGTGGACAGCGACACATCCATCAAAATCGCCACAGCCAGATCACGGCCTTGTTCACGCCAGGTCTGATAGATTTTTTCACTGGCCGGCAAGCCAGCAGCTTGTTCAGCGCGCATTGTTACCAGCGCGTCCAGATCAAATTCGGCACCGTCGTACTGTCGCCGCAGCAGTTCCCGCCGCGGTCTGAGAGCCTCGAACTGGCGCTTGACCTGTTCCATGCGGCGCCGACTGTCCGCATCCGGCTGCCATGCCGTGGTGGCGCTGGAATGGTCCGGCTGATCCAGGTACACCGCGCATTGATCCGGCAAAAATGCCCGTTTACGGTAATGCCATTCCGGATACAGCAGTGGTGCTTTGAGTCGCTGTTCGTCAACGGCTGTCGCAGCAATTTCCAGCTCGACGCGCATGCGTGTACCGGCCTCGCGCTGATGTTTGCTCAAGGTCAGTTGCTGCATTTCCTCGACAGTCTTGCGGGCATTGTCCAGGTCATCGTCTTCCACCGCACGATTGACGTTGATCATTTCCGCCCACGACAGCATTTTCTCGAACGGATTCAACAATAGCGGATCATCGCGCTCGGCCTGGTCCTGATCACGCCGCTGCGCGCGTTTGCGCTGCAATCCAGATGCTTGCTCGGCATCGGTAGCAGTCGGTGGCGCGGCGTCAGTGCTTTCGTCGGCACGCTGATCGCCGTCCTCAGGCGTCTGCAACTGCCCCCACAACGGCACCGGCAAGGGCGGGCGATAGGCTCGGGCAGCACGCAGCTCTGCCAGTGGCTGCAGCCCGCACACGAATTGATGCATATCGGCAGCCAGCCCCAGCTGTGGGGCATCGGCCCCGAGCATGGCCATAATCACCTGCTCCACGGCGGCTTCCTGCAGCGGCAGGCGTCGCTGCGGTCGCATGCGTCGCAACTGTTGGCACAGGCGCTGGTAAATGCGCCCCAGGCCGGGATAGTCGCTGCACAAATCATTGCTGGCAAGATAAACCTGCCGCAGCCAGTGCAGATCATCGCGCAGCGGATCACTTTGCGGGGCCGCCAACTGCAGTCGGGACATAAAGCCGCACAGCCAGAAATACAGCTCGCGGTTGCATGATCGCTCCGGGAAAAATGCGATGCTGGCCGGCAGTATCAAGTGCTCGTCGTGCAGGCGAATTTCTGCCATCGCCTCCTGCTGGAAACCCAGCCGTTGCCGCCAACGCAGACGATGCCCGCTGTCGCTGACAGTGGTTGCGGTCAGGCTTTGCGGGCCGCCACCATGGGCACGGAAATACACCTGCAGCACCGGCTCCAGTTCGTGCAGTGTGACTGCTGCATCAGCATGCCAGGCATAGCTGCTGGCCGCTGCTGCCCACTGATGCCAGCGTTTTCCAACCAGTTCTTCAAACTCATACCAGGCGGTCATGGCTCAGCATCGACTCACTCGCCAAAAGCATGCATGGCCAGTTCTTGCAGCGCCGCCATGACATCATCGTCATCGGTCAGTGGTTCCAGCAGTGTGTGCCGCACGGCGGTCTGCAACGGCATGCCGGCCTTGGCCAGTGTGGCGCAATACACCAGCAGACGTGTGGACACACCTTCTTCAAGGTCCTGGCCCTTGAGCGCTCGAATACGCTGGCCCAGGTTCACCAGACCGGCACACAAATGCTTGTCCAGCCCGGTCTCGGAGTGCAAAATCTCAACTTCAACTGCGGCCGCAGGAAAATCGAAACTGAGCGCAGCAAAGCGCTGCCGGGTACTCGGTTTCAGGGATTTCAGAATGTTCTGGTAACCAGGGTTATACGACACTACCAGCATGAATTCGGGCGGTGCCTGCAGCACTTCACCAGTACGCTCCAGCGGCAACATGCGGCGATCGTCGGTGAGCGGATGCAAGACCACGGTGACATCCTTGCGTGCTTCCACCACTTCGTCCAGGTAGCAGATACCGCCTTCACGCACAGCACGGGTCAACGGCCCGTCCATCCATCGGGTATCGCCATCCATCAACAAATGCCGGCCGGTGAGATCTGCGGCGGTCAGGTCATCGTGACAGGCAATGGTGAACAACGGCAAGCCGAGCCGGGCTGCCATATGGCTGACAAAGCGTGTCTTGCCGCAGCCGGTTGGACCTTTCAGTAACAGCGGTATCTGCTGTTGCCAGGCGCGTTCGAACAGCTCGCACTCACCTCCTGTAGGTCGGTAATACGGTAGCTCACGCTGCTGCATCACCGGCTCAGGCTGGTGCAGCGGGTTGTTCATTCAGTCGTTCCCACCGCCCCGTGTGCAGGTTTTGCCGGAAGTTGCTCTCGCACCGGCCCAAGCATGGCATACACGTACAGCAAGGCAC
This sequence comes from Gammaproteobacteria bacterium, assembly GCA_021772955.1. GTDB lineage: Bacteria > Pseudomonadota > Gammaproteobacteria > Xanthomonadales > Wenzhouxiangellaceae > JAHJQV01. The sequence continues at coordinate 4,125 of JAJFKZ010000105.1, forward strand.
CGATACAAACCACCACGCCAGCCCCCAGCCGCATGGCAAAAAACAACTGCAAATGTTCCTGTGTGGCCATGTACTGATTGCCGATCACGCGCTGCATGTGGGTCTGGATAATTCCGGCAAAAGTTAGTGTAATGGTCATGAACACCATGCCGCTGGTCATCAACCAGAAGCTCCACATACTCATGATCTGGTTGTACGGCTGCTTACCACGCAGGTGCGGCAACGCGTACGCCATGATCGCCAGGTTCAGCATTACATAGGCACCATAAAATGCCAGGTGACCGTGCGCCGCAGTGATCTGCGTGCCATGGCTGTAGTAGTTGACCACTGACAAAGTGTGCATGAGCCCCCATACACCGGCACCAAAAAATGCCGTCACGGTGCAACCCAGCGTCCACAATATCGCCGCCTTGTTGGGATGGTTGCGACTGCCGCGCCAGAACATGTAGAAAGCAAAGGCCACCATGGTGAACAGCGGCAGCACCTCCAGCACCGAGAAGAAATTACCGATCGGTTTCCAGTAACCCGGTGTACCGATCCAATAATAATGATGGCCCGTACCAAGCAGGCCGGAAAACAGCACCAGGCCGACGATGACATACAGCCATTTCTCGATAATTTCGCGATCCACACCGGTCATGCGAATCAGTAAATAAGCCAGCAGCGAAGCCATGATCAGTCCCCACACACCCTCTACCCACAGATGCACCACATACCACCAGTACATCTTGTCCAGCGACAGATTTTCGGGATTATAGAAGGAAAACAGCCAGAAAATTGCAGCCAGCCACAAGCCCATCAACAGGACAATGGAAATCGCTGTGCGACGGCCTTTTTTCAACGTCATGCTGGCGTTGAACAAGAACATCAGAAACGATATCGTCAGCAGCACCTTGATCCAGGTCGGCTGCTCAAGAAATTCGCGCCCTTCGTGGATACCAAGCTGATAGCTGATCAGCGCAGCAGCACCGGCGAAGACAAAAATCGCCAGTTGAATGTAGGCCAGCTTCGGACTGTAAATCTCGGTTTCCGCCTCTTCCGGCAGCAGGTAGTAGGTGGCACCAAAAAAGCCAATCAGCAACCACACCAGCAACAGGTTGGTGTGACTCATGCGGACAATGTGAAACGGCATGATTTCAGCCATGAAGTTCGGCCAGAAATAAATCGCGCCAGCGACCAGACCAAACAGCACCTGTCCCAGAAACAATACCAGGGCAGCGATAAAAAACGGGTAGGCGACTCGTTGTGTTGCGTATTTCATTGTTTGCTCCTGATTCAACCGGAAATGGTGGGTGGCCAGCCTTGGGTATTGATGCGACTGGTCCATTCCAGGAAGTCAATCAAGGCATCCATGTCCTCATCGCTGATATCAAAGGCCGGCATCTGGCGGCGGCCCTGAATACCTGTCGGTTGCATATTGATCCAGGTTTTCAGTGCCATACGTGCACCTTCCTGATTCTGCTCACCGCCGTAGCGCTTCCACACGTTGCCCAACTCCGGGGCAAAGTAGGCACCCTCACCAAGCAACGTGTGGCAATTGATACAGGAATGTTCTTCCCATACTTCTTTACCACGTGCCACCGCAGCCGTGAGCCCTTCATGGTCCGTGGATTCGTTGACAATATAAAAATGACTGTGGGCAGTCAAGCCAATGAAAATGGCAAAGAAAAACAGCGACCCGCCAAAAAAAATATTACGGGCTGCATTACGACTAAGACTCTCAATCATCGCTCTACTCCGATTGATTATTGTTGCGACTTGCGTTTCTACTTTAGCAGCTTCACCGCCAGTTACAAGCTGATGCAGCCATTTAAAATCGCGCCGACAACTGCGCCCAGAATTTGCTTACATCACGAAAACCGGTAGCCGGAGAGTCGCCGTCATCGTTAAACAACGCCGCCTTCAACAGCAAATCGATATCGTCAGTGATGCGTACCGTCATGACCGCATCGAGTTCATCACCAAAATTTGCACCACCGGTCTGGGCCTCAAAATGATGCCAGGTCACGCGCCAGCCGAAGCGGTCCTGCTTGCCGCCATAAGCCAGGTAATAATCACGCAGCCCGGCATCCGGTGTGGTCAGAAACTGATCGGCAAAGCCGTTAAATGCGTGCAATGTGGCCAGCGGCGTGCGAAACGCGCCGCCAACGCCATCATCGCCGGTCAATACCTCGGCACCAACCAGCAAGGTGACCAGCGGATGCAGGGTCCAGGCTGGTTCCAGATGCCAGTAATCGGCGTCAAAATCGACCGGATTGTTGGCCACCTCAATTTGATGGGCATACTCGGCGGTCAGCGCCAGCGTTTGTGCGTCCAGCCCCCAGTCGTCCAGGGCCCAGTTGCCTAGATAGCGCAGCCCCAGCGTACGGGTAGAGAAATCCGGCGCATCGTTGGTATCGATGTGATACAGATAACCGACCAGCTTGTGCGCCGGTGCCAGTTGCCAGGCCAGGTTAACCAGATGGGTATCATGGTCGTGATCAGCCGCAGGCACATCACCGCCGAAGATGCGATTAACATCGAGCACATAGTCGTATTCCAGCCGGAGATTGTCCCAGCCGTCCCAGACCAGCCCGGCAGCGTCATAGGTCTGCTCGTTCTGGCGCCAGCCTACATTGCCGATAAAGCGGTCATTGTCGAGCTTGATACGTTGTCGACCGACGCGCAGATGCAAACCCTGCAGCGGCTGGTATTGCAACCAGAGCTGGTTCAAACGCGTGTCACCGGCATCAGCGACTACCGGAAACTGCTCCCGACCCGGTGTGGTGCCAGCACCGCCATTGAAGTTGTCCACGCCAAGGTCGGTGACATTGTCGCCTTCGACGAACAACTGCCAGCCGTGCCACGGCAAAGATTTGAAATTCAGACGTGAGCGCAGCGTCAGTGCATTGGCATCGCGGGCCAAAGCATCGTCATCGACAAACTCGTACCGGCTCCTGAAATCCAGTCCGACATCGCCACCGGTGAAAGCATCGAAAAAACTGTCCGCCGTTGCGGCTGTCGTGTCGCTGTCAGACTGTGCCTGCACCGGGTTGCCGAAGCTCAGCAGCCCGCTGAGGAACAGCACAGCTGTTCCTTGTTTCATAGCCATCTCCAGAACGCTCAGTAAACGTCGTGAATGGTGTTGTAGATATTGAACTTACCGGTTGGGGTGACGATACGCGGATCATCAATGACATGCTTGAGTTTGCGTGTCTTGTCGTCCACGATGACAATGGCTGAGCGCTGATCCTTGCCGTTCCAGACCGAGAACCAGACTTCATCACCGGCCTTGTTGTACTCGGGATGCACAACGCGCTTGGCGCCCTCACCCAGATTGGCCCATTCGGCAATCGGCAGCACTTCATAGCCGCGATCCAGATGCTCGATGTCAAACACCGCCACACTCTGAGAAATGCTCTCATCCGGATGCAGTGGCGAGTCCACCCACAGATTGCTGGATTTCGGATGCGTTTTCACAAACAGCGAGCCACCACCCTGACCATGCAGAATGCGCACAACTTGCCAGGCCTGGTCCTCATGATGCTCCGGATCGGTGCCGATGAAAGTGATATCGTCACTGCCCAGTGCGCTGGTGACCCAGACCGGGCCGAATTCCGGATCGACAAAATTGGCACCACGGCCAGGATGCGGAATTTTTTCAGCATCGATCAGAGCTTCCAGATTGCGATCCTTGGAATCAATTACGGCAATCTTGTTGGACTGATTCGCGGCGGTGAGAAAATAGCGCTTGGTCACGTCCCAGCCACCATCGTGCAAAAAGCGCGCAGCACCAATGGTGGTGATATTAAGGTTGTCGATATCCTCGTAGTTGACCAACAGAATCTTGCCGGTCTCTTTGACGTTGACAATGAATTCGGGATGCTCATGCGATGCCACAATCGCGGCCACACGCGGTTCCGGGTGATATTCCTGGGTGTCCACGGTCATGCCACGGGTAGAGACGATCTGTTTGGGCTCCAGCGTCATGCCGTCCATGATGACAAACTGTGGCGGCCAGTAGGCACCGGCAATGGCGTACTTGTCTTCATAGCCTTTGTACTTGGAAGTGTCCACCGAGCGTGCTTCCAGACCGATCTTGATTTCGGCCACAATCGCGGGCGGATCCATCCACAGATCGATCATATCGATCTTGGCATCTCGACCGATGGTGAACATGTAGCGACCGGACGCTGATGGACGCGAAATATGCACGGCGTAGCCAGTGTTCAGCAGGGTCACAATTTCCTTGGTGTCACCATCGATCATTGCCACCTGACCGGCGTCGCGCAATGTTACGGCAAAATAGTTATCGATATTGCGCTGGTGTTGTGGACTGGTCGGGCGGTCTTCCGGTGCCACCATGATTTTCCAGCTGTCGCGCATTTCTGCCATGCCCCATTCCGGTGGTTCCGGTGGTTCGTGCTGCAGATAACGGGCCATGATGTTGACCTGCGCGGCGGTCAGATCGCCGGACGTGCCCCAGTTCGGCATACCCGCCGGAGAACCGTAATTGATCAGTGATTCCAGGTAAGCGGTACCTTTCTCACGGGTAATGTCGGTGGTCAGAGGTTTGCCGGTAGCGCCCTTGCGCAACACACCATGACAGCCGGCACAACGCTCAAAAAACGTTTTCTTGGCAAAATCGAATTCATCGCTGGTCATCGGCGGGCCTTCGGAATCGATCATGTTCTTGACCAGTTCCGGATCAATCGCGGTGGGCGCGCCCTCATAGGCCATGGATTCCTCCGCCTGGCCCGGATGCGCCGCCTGCGCTTCAACCTTGTCACTGCCATTGCGTAGTGCAGCAACCTCAGCCGGCTGGATTGCTCCGCCGCCATTCCAGGTTTGCAACACATAGGTCATAGCCGATGCAATGTCCTCATCACTGAGGTAATCCATGGGTGGCATTACCGAGTTGTAAGTCTGGCCATTGACTTCTATGGCACCTGACAGACCATGCAGAATATGACCCACCGAACGCAGCGGATCGGCCTGCAGGTAATCGGAATCAGCCAGTGGTGGAAACGCCCCGGACAAACCCTGTCCGTTGGGTTGATGGCAGGCACTGCAGACACGACCATAAACCTGCTCGCCCTGGCTTACCAGCGTGGCGACATCGGTAGCACCGGCCTGCATTTCTGCCGCGTGCTGCTGCAATGCCGTATCCTGGGCGGACGCCGCCATGGCCAGGCCAACCCCCACCCCCAGGGCCGTTTTCAATATGCCTGATGACCACAGTAATGGGCGCTGGAAGCAACTGTTCATGACACGACTCCTTGTTGGTTGATTTCTATATGGTACTTTACCAGTACAATTTTGATCACAACTTGATCTGGCTCAAGTTTTCGTTAAATCATGGCTTACTATTAACCTGGGCTGAATGTCCTGGACCGCGTAGCGAAGCCGCTTGCGGACATGCGCCGCAAACGGCGTGCAACGAATACCATAGGTGTTTTGTTGCCAATTCAATACTACCAACACTTCAATAACTCAAACGCAGCGCCAGACTGGCATGGAGGCCCGGTTGACTGAGCACATCAAGGTTGGGATCGCCCGGCGCGAAGCGTCGCACGTCCGGAAAGCGCCAGTAACGCTTGTCGGTCAGGTTGAACAGTCCGAGTTGCCACTGCATCCAGTCACGCGGCCGCCACTGTGCGGTCAGATCGACAATGGTTGCTGCCGACGGCACGAAGAATTCTGAATCACTGAAATCGGTACGATTTTGTCTTGCGACGTGGCGCAGGCGCAGGTCGGCGGAAAAATCTGCACGCGGGGTCCAAGTCAGCGCCAGCACCAGGTTCCATGGATTGACCGTGTTCAGTGGCTGGTCATTGACGTCGTTATCGCCTCGGGCCCAGTGTACTCCAGCCTGCAGTGTGAACGACTGCAGCGATTCGGCCAGCGCACCCAGAGACTGGTTGAAGCTGGTTTCAAATCCGTAGATGCTGGCTTTGGCCAGGTTACGTGACTGAAACAGCAGTATGCCACTGGCCGGGTCCGGCCCCAACGCAACGCGACTTTCAATGAAGTCGTCAAAATCAGAATAGTAAAACGCTGCTTCGATGCTGGTGGATGGCCCGAACCAGCGCAGGCCAGCCTCGAAATTGTCCGAATGCTCCGGGCGCAGATCCGGATTCGGCAGGGCCTGCAGATTGAATTGTGGAATGTCCAGAAACAGGTTGATGTCTTCTGCCGGCGGTGCACGGAAGCCTTCTGCAAACTGGGCATAGACACTGAGACGACGCTGGATGCGCCAACTGGCGCCCAGCCGCAGAGTCAACTCGTCGGTGCCCAGACTGGTCAGTCTTTGCGGATCGGTGAACAACTCGTCGGTGCGCGCAGCCAGACGGTAGTGGTCATAGCGCAATGCCGGGGTCAGCGTGAGCTCACCGATAGTGATCTCGTCCTGCACATAAACACCGACTTCATCGATGCTGCTGCGCGGAAAATCGCGCAGTGGAAAGCTTTCTCCCAGCACCACACTACTGATCTCGCCGCTGCTCTGGTCAAGCTGGGAACCCTCACGGCGTTGTACCAGGCTCAGGTGATCCCACTCCGCGCCGGCCACCAGCAAATGCCTCAGACCGGCAGTGCTGAAATCGAGCTGCCCCATCAACTCGCCACCGAATGCTTGCTCGCGCAGGAAAAAATCGCGCTGCAGCTGCAAACCACCACCATTGACAAAACGCTGCTCGTCGGTCAGCTGCTCGGTGTCACTGACCTGACGATAGACCATGACACTGCCGTGCTGCAGCCAGTCCAGTTGAGGCAGCAGATAATTGACCGTGATGCGATCACGGCGCTGTCTATCATCGCCCACAATGGCGGTGGTGTTTCTAAAGCGTGCAAAGCCCAGCACCGCCTGCAGATCGGCATCGGTGTCGCGGCGGTAATAATCGATGCTGGTACGCAATTCGCCACCGTGGTCCATGCGCCGCGTCCACTTGCCAAACCACTGATACTGCTGGTAATCCACCAGATCGCTGGGCACCGTCTGCGCCTTGTTGCCAGGCTGATTGCCATCACGCACACTGGCCGACAGCAAGAACCCGTCACGATCATGCGTATAAGCCAGCGTGGAGCTGGCCAGCCAGCTTGCATCAACACCGAAGTAGCCCAGACGCGCGGTCACCGCACTGTGTTCGCCGGGCGCGATCAGGTCAGCCGCGTCCACCGTGGACACCACCACGGCACCACCAATGGCATCAGAGCCATACAAGGCCGACGCCGGACCACGCAGGATTTCCACCCGCTGGATGATTTCCGGGTCAATCGAGGTGCGTGCCGAATTGGCAAAATTACCGACATCAAACTGCTGCGGCAACGGCACACCATCCAGCTCATAGGCGATGCGGTTGCCGCCGATGCCACGAATGCTGATGCCGGTACTGGCAAAGCGGGCGTTGTCGAAATCGATTTCCAGCGCCGGCTCATAACGAGCGATGTCGGAGAAACTGCTGACAAGTTCGCGATCCATGCGCTCACGGTCAATCACCGTGACCTGACCGGCTACAGTGTACAGCGGCCGGGCGGTCTTGCTGCCGGCCACCACCAGATCGTCCAGCGCCAGCACTGTGTCTTCCGCAGCCTCATCGTCGGCCTTGTCCGCAGGCGTTTGCGCTAATGCTGTCACGCCACAAGCTGTCAGCAGCAGCAATGTTTGTATACCGCGCAGCACGACGGTGGCCTGAGATGAGCTACGCTGATGCGATGAGGTGGTCATGGGTTTTTCCTTGCACTGCCAGGTGGATAACCGCCCGAAACTGTTATCGAATGGTGTCAGGCGCCTATCCTAACAGGCAAGGCTGCGAGGATAATGACTTAGGTCATTTACGACGTAGCATTGCACCGCATGCTGGCACTGATTGTGCTGCGCAGCTCGGACATTGAACCCGTTTACCAATCACCCACTCTCGTTCCCACGCTCTTTTCTCGTTCCCATGCTCCTGCGTGGGAATGCCTATCTTCCAGCTCAGTGATGTTCTCGTTCCCCATGCTCCTGCGTGTTCTCGTTCCCATGCGCCTGCGTGGGAACGCCTATCTTCCAGCCCAGTGATGTTTCTCGTTTCTCGTTTCTCGTTCCCATGCTCCAGCGTGGGAATGCCTATCTTCCGACTCGGTGATGTACTCGTTCCCACGCTCCAGCATGGGAACGAGTAGCCAAAAGCATAACTGTGAGGGTGCCCGTTGCGCCCCCCCCTTTGCAGTGCTCAGGTGGTTACACCCGTAGCTTACAAACTGTGAAATCAATCTGGAATGCCCTATACTGGATTTTGAAAGTGAAGTTATTCAGCTTCAATAACACCGGGATAGCTCCACTGCGTAGCAAGCAAGTTGCCTTAACGCCTGGAGGTAAGCATGTCATCGATTACCAACAAACACCGCAGCCTTTGTGTGGCCATGAGTGCTGCGCTGGCCTGTCTATGCAGTACACCGCTGTCAGCCGGGTCCAGTGATGGGGTGCTTGAGTTAGCCGACCTGAATGGTCTGAACGGTTTTGTACTCAACGGCGTTGCAGCATTAGATCGGTCAGGTTTCTCGGTCAGCGCGGCCGGCGATATCAATGGCGATGGCATCGATGATCTGATTATTGGTGCCAGTGGCGCTGATCCCAATGGCAGCAATTCCGGCGCCAGCTACGTGGTGTTCGGTGATGCGGGCGGGTTGCCCAATCCGATTAATCTGTCGACTCTGAACGGTCTGAACGGTTTTGTACTCAATGGCGTTGCAGCAAGTGATTTCTCAGGTAGCTCGGTCAGCGCGGCTGGCGACATCAATGGCGATGGCATCGATGATCTGATTATAGGTGCCCGTTATGCTGATCCCAACGGCAGCAGTTCCGGCGCCAGTTACGTGGTGTTCGGGGATGCGGCTGGATTGCCCCATCCGTTTAATCTGTCCAGTTTGAATGGTCTGAACGGTTTTGTGCTCAATGGGGTTGCAACAAGTGATTTTTCAGGTATCTCGGTCAGCGCCGCCGGCGATATCAATGGTGATGGCATCGATGATCTGATTATTGGTGCCTTTGCAGCTAGTCCCAACGGCACCAATTCCGGGGCCAGCTACGTGGTGTTCGGGGAGGCGGCGCTGGATATTGCCATTAGCAAGTCCAATGGCAGCGGCTTTGTTGACCCGTTAATGCCGGTGTCTTACAGCATTACTGTATCCAACCTGAGCGTGGTTAAAATTGTCGGCATCAATGTAGTCGATGCTTTGCCAGCCAGCCTGATCAACGCCAGCTGGAGCTGTACACCAATGGCAGGTGCCACCTGCACCTCCAATGGCTCAGGAAACATCAACGACAGCATCACCCTGCCAGCCCTGTCCAGTGTGACCTATACCCTGACCGCCGATGTCAACGCCAGCGAAGGCGACACCATCAGCAACACCGCCACCGCCACACTGCCCGCCGGCCTGGTCGATGTAGACACCAGCAACAACAGCGCCACCGACAACGATCCGGTGGGGCTGTTTGCGGATGGGTTTGAGAGCGATTGAATTTCTCGTTCCCATGCAGGAGCATGGGAACGAGGGTAAGCCCGACCGCAAACCAGCCTATGGGGTCAGGTCTTGTTTCTTGCATTCGCCGCCCATCCAAAAATGATCTTCTCGTTCCCATGCTCCTGCGTGGGAATGGCTATCTTCCAGCTCGGTGATGTAGCCGAAACCGCTTGCATAGCTGCCAGATTCAAACATCAATGATCGGTCGAAAAGTCTCGTAAAACTTAGCCTATGCATTCCCACGCAGGAGCATGGGAACGAGGGTAAGCAGACCGCAAACCAGTTTTGGCCTGTGACATGTGCGGTGACGTGGTTGCGTTCCTGTGCTCGCTCTAAACGTTCAGCATTCCAGTCGGCAACCTGAATACCAATAAAGACACCGACTACGACAATCAGAAAATCAATAAAAACCGCAAACCAGTTTTCCATTTCAATATGTGATTTAATTCGGCGAAGGATCATTCTTGCTCTCCATTGCTTTCGCCCGTCTCGCTACCGAGGGCCTTGAGCGCACTTTCAAGAACAACAGTATTGCCGCTCAGATTGATATGCGCTGAGATGACATCTGAATATTGATAGCGAAGATCTGCTATAACATTCGGGTCAGTGCGAAGGCTCATGGCGATCGCGTGCAGGGTTGCCGGATCGATGGCTAGCTGGCATTCCTGCATAAACCCAGTGATGACCTTCGCTTCGTTGCGCTGGTCGCTGCAACCAGCGCGAATAGCTTTTTGAACATCAATTGGAATGATTTGTCGCACCGTTCTACGGTAGGCGCCGTTGATGAGAATCCTGTAAATGTCCTGAGCGATATCGAACGCATAATAAGCCACAATGCCGCTATTGACTGCGCCATCGGGCAAAAGGCCCAGATGTCCGGACGAAACGATTTGATCCCATGTTGCGCGGGTCTGTGCCAGGTAATTCACTTCGGTCCCCCGGTAAGCGGAAACAACCAACTGTTTGGTATCGGCGTTGGGATCGGATAGCAAGACATCGGCACGCTCAATGCTCTCGAGAACGGCCGCATAATAAGCTACCAATGCATGGTTGGCTGCCAGATCATTTCGAAGATCAGCGGATAAGCGTTCGACATAGTCAAGCCCAAGACGACGTTCCGCCTGCGCCTCGTTCCAATTAGCGACCTGGATACCAATAAAGACACCGACCACAACGATGACGAAGTCGAGCGCAATGGCGGTCCATTCCTGTTTGCGGAAGTGGGCGATGACGCGGCGCAAAATCATGCTGGAAACTCCAATTCTCGTTCCCATGCTCCTGCGTGGGAATGCATAGCTTTCAGCTCGGTGATGTAGCCGAAACCGCTTGCATAGCTGCCAGATTCAAACATCAATAATCGGTCGAAAAATTTTGTAAAACTTAGCCCGTGCATTCCCACGCAGGAGTATGGGAACGAGGGTAAGCTGACCGTAAGCCAGTTTTGGTCTTTGAGGTGCTTTGTCAGGCGGCGCAGGATCATGGCGCTGAGCCTACTGTCGCCGGAATGTCTTGTGGGGCGATCAGTTCCTTCAGGCGGGCATCGATCTCGTGCGTGATTTCCAACAAGTCGGCGCGGAACCGCTTTGTCACGTCCTGATCGCGATATAGTTGTGCGATCACAGAAGGCATACGCGGGTCGGTGCGCATACCGTTCACGTCGAAGCGGCAGGTTACGCCGCCATAGGTGTTCGTTTTCTCTTCTTTTCTGATGATCGCCCATTCGCGATAGTCCTCAAGTGGGAGGGCAGAGCGTTGAATCGCCGGCGTAAGCATATCAAGGCGCGCCGCTTCCGCTTGAGCCGTTTGCTGGCGCGACAATAAGATCCGCAGTTCTTCATCGCGCAAAATGCTCAAGGCGCCGCTGGCGACGAGTTCGTCATACGTCCCCAGCTGCAATGTCGCCCCCGGCTGTACAAAAAACCGGCACAGCGTGCCCTGGAGCACGGCGTCGGGAAGCGCTTCGCCGTCATTGAGCAACACGTCCTCCAGATCCGCGAGTACCGCGGCGCGGCGTTCATGCAAATCAACAACATTTGTTAATTCGGCGATGTTCGCCTGTGTATCGGCAAAAAGGCGAATCAGGTAGCGCTCCTCAGCCGCACGTTCGGATCGCACTTCGTTCCAGTTGGCGACCTGAATGCCGATGAAGACGCCGACCACAACGATCACAAAATCCAGCGCAATGGCGGTCCATTCCTGTTTGCGGAAATGCGTGATGACGCGGCGCAGGATCATGCTGGAAACTCCAATTCTCGTTCCCATGGTCCTGCGTGGGAATGCATATCTTTCAGCTCGGTGATGTTCTCGTTCCCACGCGGGAGCTTGTGAACGAAGGTAAGGCCGACCGCAAGCCAGTTTTGGTCTTTGACGTGTCCGGTGACGTGGCAGAGGATCATGGCGTAGGCTCCTCAGGATCGATATTTAAAATTTGCGCCAGCTTGTCGCGCAAAACCGCGATCCTTTGCATGTGGCCCTCATTGAAGGCTACCGCCTGGCGTGAGTTCATCTGTACATGGGCGAACAGGTTGATAAACTCCTGATCGGCTGCCAATGCATCGAAATCAAAACGCGCCTCAACCGGATCCTCTGTCTGAAATCCATAAATGATCGGGTCAAACCGCTTCAACAGCGATTCGCGGATCAATAGTATCTGCTGTATCGACTCGCTGACCACCCGGTCAGCCCGATGGTAGTCGCCGTCCGTCGCTGCTATCAGCGCTCGCAGTTCAAGATCGCGTAGAACAGCGATGTTACCGGTTGATTTCAGCTCTTCCACGGTACCCCAACGCCGCCGGATCGGATTGTGCGAGCCGACAAACACCAATCCCCTGCTGAAGTCATTGCGATCTGTCTCGTTCAAGACGCCGGCGCGCAGCGACTGGAGAACCCGTTCTTGCGTTTCAATGCGCGTTACATCCCAACCGTCATTCTCGGCATAGTCCTGCAGGCTGCCCTGCATGTCATCATAAAGGCGCAACAGATATTCCCGCTCCAGTGCACGATCAGCGCGGCGCTCATTCCATGCGGTGATCTGGAAGGCGATGAGAATACCTATAACCACAATCAGGAAATCGAGTGCAATCGCGGTCCATTCCTGCTTGCGGAAATGTTTGATGACGCGGCGCAGGATCATTTTTGTCTTTCTACTTCTTCGGCTAATAACGCCTTAACGGCACGCGCATCGTTGGCCGCGGTGAGTAGCACGCCGCGAATGTCAGTGACGCTGTCCCATTTTACAGCGACGACGTTTCTAAATTCCGCAGTCGACAGCACCGTTAATATACGCTCCGTTTCAAAACCGGCGCTCACCGGCAGGCCGCGATCGTTCCGAAACGTACCTGGATAATCGAGGTTGGCGATGATGTAGGGCTGGAAAATATTGACTAGCTGCATTTCGTGCGTGTCGGATACGAGTTTGACGACTTCAGCCTTGCCGAAAAAGGATGACATTGCGCTCTTCACCGTCTGACTTTTGATGATGGCAAGATCGCCCGAGCCGGTGAGATTTGAATAGGTGCCGGAGATGATCGGCGTTCCTTCCATCGCTACCAGCTGGCTGACTGCCTCGTTTAGCGCGTCAAGTGACACGTCTGGGGCAGCTTTGCGCGACTGATCGAGCAGCAGTGTCATTGCACTGGCGATTGCCTCATAGCGCGCGATGTCGTTTTCAAGTTCAGTGATGACAGCGGCAAAATCTTCTTGCAGAGCTGTCAGATAGGACATCTCGCGGCGCGCTTCTGCCCACGTTTCGTTCCAGTTAGCGACCTGGATACCGATGAACACACCGACCACCACGATCAGGAAATCGAGCGCAACTGCGAACCAGTTCTGGGTTTTGACGTGTTCGGTGATGCGGCGGAGGATCACGGGCCGTTCCTTTGCTGATACGTATCTATCATGTCTAGCGTGCGGATGATTTCCGGCCGGATGGTCCCGGTGAGGAAGTTCAGGTAGAAATCGCCCTGGTCGCGAACGACCAAGACTCCGTTTCTGAGGATGACAGCGCTGTCCGCACGGCTGGTCATGAGCTTCCAGCCCACACGATCCCAAGTTTCGGCCAGGATGGTGCTGGAGAAAGTGAAAACTTGCTCGTCATAGGCTACCGAGTTGAAATCCTGTCTCAAATACTGCCGTTCGAACAGACGCGTGATTTGTATCCTCAGCGCCTCGTCCGGGAGTGCGGCGAGGTGGCCGCCGGTCTGCAGGGCGCGATAGGCGGAGCGATTGGGGAAGAAGGTATCGTTGGCGCCAACCATTATCTCCAGCAGACGGTTCAACTCCTCCGTTTCAACATTTGTGGCTCCCAGAATTTCTATGATACGATGCTGATCAGCTGCTTTTAGCGTTTGCAGGGCTATAATTTCATCAAGACGATCAACGTCGGACCGCATTTCCGACTCCAGCGCCAACAGAGCCTGGCCGGTTTCCCGTGCATGTTGGCGCTCCGTCTGGATATCACCAAGATAGATCCCGATATAGACGCCGGCAACGACGATCAGGAAATCAATCCCGACGGCGAACCAGTTCTGGGTTTTGACGTGATCTGTGACGCGGCGGAGGATCATGCTGCCTCTCCGACTTTATACCCTGCTCATTACCAGGGCGAATTCACCGTGCATGTCGCCACCCCCGGCTGCAGAACTGAAATCGACCACCAGCATCGCGCGCGCGCTTTCTGGTACCGATTGAAGCAGCCTGTCGATGTCGTTAAGCGGATCCCCGGCGAAGTACATTTGTGTGGTCAGTTCGTGGTAGCCGCGGCGCGCGACCTTGAAATGGATATGCGGCGGGCGGGTCCAGCCGTCAATGACTGGATAGGCGCCGGGCTTGATGGTCTTGACCCGATAGCGGCCCTCGGCATCGGTCTTCAATTGTGCCCAGCCCTGAAAGTTCTGATCCAGCGGTGCCGGGTTCGAATCGGCCTCGTGTGAGTAGCGGCCATGGGAATTGGCCTGCCAGACGTCGACCAGCGCCTCAGCGATTGGCTGCCCGTCCTCGTCCAGCACCCGCCCCGAAACTTCGACTATCTCACCCAGTGCATGTTCCGAATGCCCCTGGATCAGCGTCATGTCGGCATCCGTATCAGGCTGCTTGTGGATCGGGAAGAACGGTCCCTCAGTCTGTGGTGGCGTAGTGGCGGCCAGCAGACTGCCAGTGGCTGAAAGCGCAGCCATCGCCATGGAACCCTGGATGAGCTTGCGTCGTGTAAAACTTTTTGCCTTTTTCATCGCTTTGCTCCTTAATCCCGGCCTTAGACCACCGGGGTAGAATAACTACGACTGACAATCAATCGCGGAAAAAGTCATTGTCGCCCAAAGGGCGAAATTGGCCATGAGGTCACCCAAGGGGTCAGGTCTTGTTTTTTGCACTCGCCGCCCACCCACAAACCCAAGGGGTCAGGTCTTGTTTTTTGCACTCGCCGCCCACCCACAAAAGAATGAACCACCGGAAACCCCTTGTTCACCATTGCAGATCTTGTGAGCATAAGACAGGTGCAATCCCATTGACGCTAGGGATTTTTGAATTGAAATTGCCCCCGGTCAAACAATGGTACCGGTCGAGCCGGTATTGTTTTCGAAGAACATCACCTACTTTCATCTACCTCGACCGCCCAACCGCCATGCGGTTTCTCGACCAGTATTTTGTGTCTATTCTGCTGAAAGCATGCACCAATTACCACCAGAGGGCAACAGGAACCAGAAACCCCCACCTTCTGACCAGCGATCACGCCCGTGCTCCATAGCCGATATACTGCAGCCTTTTCAGCATTCCCCGATAGTCTTATGGGCGCTTTCGATGTGGCCAAAGTTGCCGTCCGGCGCGCTGGTGGAAAGCTACTTGCACAGCAGCAAACCGGAACAGCTCAGTTTCAGTTTGTTGCCCAAGTACAACTTTCTGCGCCTGACCGGCGTCGGTCGCAACAGGCAGAATCTGATCCAGGCAGCGGTGGTGCTGAGCCTGTTCATGATGCTGGCACTGGGCATCAAAATGGATCTGGCCCGCCGCCGCCAGCGCCGGCATCAATAGGCACGCTTATGCATTCCCACGCGGGAGCGTGGGAACGAGGTAAGCGCGGGAGCGTGGGAACGCGGTAAGCTCGACCGCAAACCAGTTTTTCTTGTTCCCACGCTCGGCGCGGGAATGCCTATCTTCCGAATCGGTGATGTTCTCGTTCCCACGCTCTGCGTGGGAATGTCTATCTTCCGACTCGGTGAAGTGTGCATTCCCACGCGGGAGCGTGGGAACGAGGTAAGATTCATACCATCAATGATCGATTTGAAATGCTCGCAAACCTTAGCCTATGCATTCCCACGCGGGAGCATGGGAACGAGGAGCCTATGCGTTCCCACGCAGGCGCATGGGAACGAGGTAAGATTCAAACTTCAATGATCGATTTGAAATGCTCGCAATACTTAGCCTGTGCGTTCCCACGCAGGAGCATGGGAACGAGGAGCGTGTGCGTTCCCACGCGGGAGCATGGGAACGAGGAGCGTGTGCTTCCCCACGCGGGAGCATGGGAACGAGGATAGTCTCGGCGGGGAACGAGGAATCTTCAGTCTGATAATGACGGGTTCAGCGTGCCTGTGGCATTGTGCCGGAAGCTGTGGTGCAATGGCAATGGCCACTGACTGAAATACAGATCCCGCAGCTGCGGATCGAGGCGCGGTTTAACCTGGGCAATGCTCACAAACACCGTAAACTTCGACCACTTGACGGTGAGCGCGAAAATGCTGGCTTTGGGCCAGTTCCATGACTTCTTTTGACAAGCTGGCACCATGCAGCTCGATGACACGGTCACAACGTTCACAGATCAGAAACTGACCGCTGTGCTGGTGTTCCGGATGGGCACAAAACACAAAGGCGTTGATCGACTCCAACTTGTGAATAAAATGATTCTGGAGCAGAAAATCCAGTGCTCGATAGATGGTC
>JAJFKZ010000106.1 GCA_021772955.1 Gammaproteobacteria bacterium
TGGCAATGGCCAGCGGTGACAGCCACACTGCTGCCTGCAATAGGCCACCGATGACAAAGACCCAACCGAACAGGCGTTGCATGGACAAGGCACGCGTGCGCGCACAGCCGGCCTCGATCTTTTTCGGTAGGCCATTGCCGATCACGATCAGAATCAGGGCGCTGGTGAGCATGCCATAGCGGGTTGACCAGCCATCAGGAAGCCATGCCAATGTTGTCGCTGTGGCAGAAATCAAAGCGCCCACCAGCAACAGTCCAGCACCGAGCAGGGCATTGTACAGACGCCGCCTGCGGGCATCTGGTTGATCCTTGCCGAGCATGCCAAGTGTGCTGATCAGGCCCCAGCAGATTGGCAGGAACAGCGTGCCGGCGAGCCAGCTCATGGCCTGGTCCGGACGCGAGCGCCAGAGCATGATGCCCAGCACCAGGCTGGACAGTACCAGCAGTTGCAGCGCCAGCTTGCGCCAGAAAAAAGTGTCCATTGGGTGGTTCATGATGGTGTGTCCTCGTGGGAATTTGTGGGTTGATCAGGGTCACGTTGATCCTCGAATCCGAATGTTTGGGCAAAGCCCATCAGCGCCTCTTCCAGAACTGACATCTTGAGTGAATAACTGATGGATTTGCCGTGTTTTTCGGCATGGATCAGATTGGCATCCTTCAGCACATTGAAATGTACCGACATGGTCGGTTTGGACACCGTAAAGTGCGCCGCCAGATCGCCTGCGCTCATTGGGCCGCGGCGTAAAAGCTGTAACACCTTGCGCCGGGTTGGATCCGATAATGCTTTGAAAACCTTGCTCATGATTAGAAGTTTAGCTAACTATCTAAATGATGTCAAGTAAACACAGCAAATTTGCAGCTTCCCGCCTCCGGCATGGTTGTCGTCAGGCCTGGAGAGGCCCGTTTGCAATGACTACAGGCAAGTTTGTGGAAGGCGCAAGCGGTAACGCTCAAGCCGGCGCGAGCCGAGGTTTGTACAATGGCTGGTTCGATTCCAGAGACGGCAGCATCATCGCTGCCGGAGTTGGCAACGCTTACTGTTTCTGCCGTAACCTGACGACGGTCAACAACAGCAACAGCACTGCCAGCAGCATCAAGCCGTACTGACCGAGTGTAGGTACTTGTGGCGGTGGCGCATTACCGAATGCCAGGCCATGGGCGAAGTCCGGCAGTACATTCAGGATGGTGACCGCACCGGTCTCCAGGTTGACAGTGGCCAATGATCGGGCGGCAGCCAGATCAGGTGCTACTGCCACGGCAAACAGTTCACGATTGATAGAACTGGCAGCCGCGCTGAAACAGCTTAGATCGGGCAGGTCGAAGAATGTTGGATCTGGCACTGGTGGAGGGGGATCAGCGACAGGGCCACCGTCCACAATGAATTGCGAGAAGATCTGTAACTGGCTGCTGCCGTCTGTCAGGCTGCACCCGACCAGAATGGATCCTATCAGGCCACTCGAGCCACTGACCAGACCGAGATTGCCGGCAACAAACCCATATTGACCAGGGAAATCAGGCTGGCTGTCAAAAAAGCTCAATGCCCAAGGTTGCTCATTTAAAAAGGGGGTAGGATCGGTCAGAACATTGATTGCCTGCACGTTGTCTTCCTGCAACAGTGTAAGCAGATCGGGACCGTTAACAGGGGCTGACAAGTCGCGAACCTCTTGTACGATGCTCGCAGGCAGTGGCTTGATCGGGCTGATTGCGCCATTGTCGGTATGGATGCGCACGATGGCATCCGGCGTGGTGGAATCGGCTGCTGTGACCGCGATCAGATCCGCGCCCAGACTGGCGATGGCCACAATGCGCTCGCCGGTATCGCCGATGGTGCGCACGACGGTTCCAGTATTGACGTCGAGTTCGTACAGCAGGCTGCTGCGGCCAGGTTCCAGATCGGTTGTATAAAGCTTCTGTAATTGTGCAAGTGATGGTGCGGAATGAATCAGTATTGCAAGAGCGACAAGAATGGCGAACAAGCGGTATGGCATGCTATTTTCTCCTGTGTATGAAGCTATTCGTAATGTTACCATCCTACAGCTATGAACTTGCAGCTTCTGCCCGGCGTTGCTGTGCAGCCATGATCACAAACCAGCACGCACCAGTGGTGGACAGCGCCAGTGGGATCAGCAGGCTATAGCGACCCCAGCCCGGGGACAGGTTTTCCAGTGCCTCATAAATCAATACACCGAGCGCAGGCATGATCAGACCACGCAGGCCGGTCAATGTGACGTGCACGCCCATGTACAGCTCCGAGCTGTGATCGCTGGAAAAATCGTTGTGTCCCAGATTCCAGCCCAGCACACCACCGGCATAGGCAACACCCATGGTCGCGCCACCCAACCACAGTAGCCATTCCATATGCAAAATGCAGGCCAGCGTAAAGAACCCGATTGCCAGCACGAAGCCCCAACTTTGTTTGGCACGATAGCGAATGATGTGCTCACCATCCAGCAGGCGGGCCCAGAACGGTATTGCAGCAGCAAGCAGCAGTAGCGGCAACGAGGTTGTGATCAGCACCTGTTGCAGGCGCTCCAGCCCGAACTGCTCGTTCAGCAAAATGATCAGTGGTGCAGTAACCATCAGATTACCGGCACCAAACACAAACATGGCTTGCATGTAGTGACGAAAGGCGATGTCATTGCGCAGTACCGTCAGAAAACGCTGCCAGAGCATGCTCGTGCCGTCACGGCTGATGACTTCTCGCTCTTGTTTCAGGATGCGCTGATGCCTGCGGATGCGGCCATTGCGATACACCCAGGCGGCGCTGAATCCGGAGATGGCGGTCAGCAGCCACAATCCCCGCGCCAGCATTGGCTGCTGATCCAGTAATGATCCCAGCAGTGCCGAGCTGGCGGCGATCAACAACGACGACAAGGTGGTCATCTGGCCGGTGATGCGGGCGCGCACGTGGCGCTTGAAATTGGCACGCCAGACGGTCGAGCGCAAGGTGATGGTCGCCGACCACAAGATTCGTGCACTGACACTGGCCAGCATCAGTAACCACAAACCTGGCAGCGAACGCGGCGCAACAGCGATAAGCACCACACAACAGGCGCTAAAAAACATCAATCTGGACAACAGCTTGATTTTGTCGCGGCCACGCGCCCAACTGGCAAATGAGAAGCTGACCAGGTTGGCAAAGGCCGGCGCGCCAGAGACCACGGCCACGGCCAGATTGACGAGTAGCGGTGAAGTGGTGCCGCTGTAGCTGGTTTTGACCAGCACGCCCAGCAGCCCGCCTTCGACAGCACCAAGCGTGACCGAAATCAGTGCCCAGCTGAGCATCTCGCGCGGAATCAGCGCGCGCGCCATCAGGGATGCAGTATTGTGATCAGGTTTCATCTGTGCTGGTTATAATCGGGTATCATTCTACTTGAGGTCAATGCATGTCGCAGCAGTATGCCACCATTGTTTCAGCCAACGAATCGCCACTGCCGGTGTTCACAGCGCCGCAGTGCGCTGTCTTGCAGGACTTTCTGCTAAGCAACATTCCGCTGGCAGCGACCATGCAATTGCAGGTCGGTCTGGCAGCTGTCGCTGGTCAGAGCATGGCTGCTGCGGGTATCTGTATTACCGCGCCATTGGCTCCGAACATCAACGACAAGGGCAGTGCCTTTGGCGGTGCCGGTGCCAGCCTCATGACGCTGGCCGGCTGGGGTTGGTTGTGGCTGGCCAATCGTCAAATGGGGTTGCGGCGAGATATCGTCATTGCCAGCTCACAAATCCAGTATCACCTGCCGGTGTATGAAAGTCTGCACATCATCTGCAGTGGACCGACTGAGGAAAGCTGGATGAAATACCTGCAATCCTTGCGCAAACGAGATCGTGCAAGGTTGGAACTGCGTTGTGAACTACGTCTGGCAAATGCTGGTCTTGCAGCGTCAATGCAAGGGCATTATGCCACTTTAAAGGAGTGCTCTGAGCATGCATAAGCAAATGATCGGTAGTAGCAGGTTGGCCGCGGTGATCCTGATTGGATTGTTGCTCAGCGGTTGTCCCATGACCGACAAGGACAAAAAGCAGGAAGAGACGCTGAATAATTTTCAGACCATGTTGCGCTTCAGCGAATACCAGGGGCTGATGAACTTCATTGATCCTGAATACCTGCGCGAAAACCCGATCACTTCGCTGGAAATGAACCGCCTGCGCCAGTACCAGGTGTCCAATTATGACGTCCGTTCGGTGGTTGCCGACGATGATGCGAAAGCGTTTCGGCAAGTGGTCGAATTAAAATTGTTCAACCTGCGCACGGCCCGCGAGCGCACGGTGTTGTACTACCAATATTGGAAATGGCATGAGCCGCCGGGCGTCTGGCGCCTGCACTCGGGATTGCCTGATCTCAGCAGTGCGCGGTGATTGCTGTTTGCCACCTCTGACTAACAGCAACAGCAGCAATGCGTAGAGCCCGCAAAATAGCCGTGGTTAACCCCAAGGGCGGCTGCGGCAAAACCACCATTGCCACCTCACTGGCGGCATGGTTGTCCTATGAGTCAGATGTGGCCCTGATTGATCTGGACGCACAACAATCGGCCAGTGACTGGCACGGTTTGCGCTTGCCGGATAACCCCGGCATCGAACTGATTCCGGACCGCCGTTGGCCACCCGTGGTGTCGACGCATTGTGACTACCTGATCATCGATTCGCCGGCTGCCATCAACGAGCGAGAGCTGCTGCGTCTGCTGAACTATTGCGACAAAATCATCGTGCCGCTGCTGCCATCACCGATCGACATGCGCAGCGGCTGGCGCTATCTGGAGCAGTTGTTTCGTTTGCGCAAGGTCAGTCGCTCGCAATGTGAAATCGGCCTGCTTGCCAATCGTGTGAAGAGCTGGACCATTGTTTACCGCGAACTCATCGGCTTCATTGATCAGTACAGGGCTCCGTTTGTAGGCCATCTGCGTGAGTCGGTCAATTACATCCGGGCCATGGAAGCGGGCCTGGGTGTGGCCGAGTTGCCTTACTATCAGTGCCGCCAGGATTGGAGTGAATGGCAGCCACTGGTGGACTGGGTCAAAGATTGACGACGGCTTGTTGAAAAACCGATCCAGTGGCTGGCAACCATTTTCCCCGTAGGCAGGAGAGGCTCCAGCATTCACAGACGGTGCCCTTGAATGAATACTCCCGACACCTAATGCGCGGGGGAGGGTTGGGCGAGGCCGCATAACCGTTTTCGTTTAATGGTCATAGCGCGTCTGATTTTTTGATCTTGCCGACGGGTGTC
This sequence comes from Gammaproteobacteria bacterium, assembly GCA_021772955.1. GTDB lineage: Bacteria > Pseudomonadota > Gammaproteobacteria > Xanthomonadales > Wenzhouxiangellaceae > JAHJQV01. The sequence continues at coordinate 5,221 of JAJFKZ010000106.1, forward strand.
CTGCCCCTGCTACTTAGGTCGTATGCGCGAGCTGACTCATGAGCGGATTTCCAAAGTAAATAGGTTGCATCACTCTGGTGCTGTAATATCCAAAACGGCCATTACCTCTTCGCTGATTGCTAGCGAACACACATTAGCGCGTGCCTTGAAAAGGTGCTAGAATCAGGACACAAATGACAAATCGTTTTTAGTAGATACATTCAATCAGACTGAGTCGCACAGTGGGGAGTCATGAATAACAAAGAGGCAATAAGGGTATTAATTGAATCGACAAGATGCGATGAGAACGCAATCATTGCTGGTTTTCAGCAAGTAAAAGCTTTATGCGAACAATGCCGATCAGCTTGCGACGTTGTGGTCTTAGTGCCTGCACTAGCGAATGTTAGAAGAACATCGTTCTCCTCAGTGTTAGGTGAGGAAAAAGCAAAAAAATTGACAAAAGGGAGCATGATTTCATTCTCAGAAAAAAGCACTTTAAGGTTAAAAACACAACAAACATTCAAAGAGCATCATTCTGAATCTATTGTTTTTGCAGTTTATGCCAATATGAAGATGATGGATTTGATTGATGAAAAATCTGGTCTTATTGGCATAGTGACGATACCATTCGTAGAGGGTGGATTAAATAGCTGGGAGCAATCATGGTCTCCTGTATCGAATATAGAGGAAGCCTCAGTAAAGCGATCACCAATAGCTGATCCTATAATTGTGGTTGCATTTGAAGGATTAACCAGCTTTGTTAATCTTTCTAATGGTACGTTAAATTCAAGTGACAAAAGCCAAACAGATAAAATAATCCGAATACTATGTCACAAAGACCATGTTGCAAGAGCGGAAGATATTCGCTCATGGTGTATTGGGAACGGGTGGCCTCCTAAAATGGCTGATGAAGTTAAGATGCTGTGGTCAAGACTTTATGCTCTCACAAACAAACCTAAGGTTTCTGAGAAGCAACTCGCAAACGAAATGTATAAACGTTGGCGGTCCCAGTCTCAGTCTAAAAATAAAAATTAGATTTTATGCGGTTGATTAAAACAAGTAATGATAACTGGGTGTTTCATGATCCGGCTATAACTTATGATATCGAACAGGAATTTGACAGGGCCACAGATGAGTGGCGCTCGGGAAATATTGAAATAGCCGAGACTATTTTTAGAGACATTCTACAGAAATGCCCTACTCACATAGATGCTATTCATCATTACTCGAATATGTTGGAAGATCTCGGAAATTTCATCCATGCATTTAATTATTAACTTGCAGCAGTTTGCATTGGGCTGCAAGCTGTTCCCAGTAGCTTTTCATGGGATAACTCAAAGATAGATTGGCATATCCTGGATAATCGCCCATTCATGCGCTCATACCATGGTTTAGCCATATGGTATTTGAAGCAAAGCAGATACAGTGACGCAATGTTGATTCTGAAAAGATTATTATCAATATGCCCGAATGACAATTTGGGGTGTAGATACTTGATACCTATGTGCCTATTTGAGTTAAACAGTATAGATGAGTTAATTGATCATTGTAAAAAGCATGATAATAGCCGCCATCCAGAGATTTCATACTCACATGTATTGGCTCTCGTTATGGCAAAGGATAATAAAAATGCTAAGGCTCATCTGGTGAAGGCAATGAAAGACTTTCCCTTGGTTGCAAGTGAGCTTTTGAAAGCAAAGCACCCCAAGCCAAAACGCTACATAGATGGCTGTATTACTGTTGGTGGTCATGATCAAGCATATGAATATTGGAAAAGTTATGGGCAATACTGGGAATCTTGTGATGAGGCTGTGCTGCTTTTAAAACAGCATATGCAGATATAAAATAGACTTGTATTGGTGAACAATCCTACGATTATTGATAAAAAACTATCAGCGCTAAAGTTAACCCAATTGTTGCATAAATCCAGCTCATATTCAGGCTAATCAGTCAGCTTCAGTGCGGTAAGCTTACGCAACAATCTATTTTGAGTTGGCTGAATGGCACTCATAGTCAACTTCAACTTTCCGCTTGGGCGGGTCAAGCGACCGGCTCGCTGGATGATGGTGCGGCGCAAGGTTCCCAACTGTTCAAACAACCACAGCGGTGAACGCTTTTCATTGGTTCTGTGCACCGGCTGATGCATGATCATTTGCAACTCCCGGTTCAGGTTGTGGGCCACAATGGCCGCCAAGACATACACGCGGCTGCCGACTACGTGACGGGTCGGCACATAGTCCATTTGGGTCTGGCTTTTGAGTTCGGCAAACAAGCCTTCCTGGGCACCACGGCCATGATAGAAGCGGGTGATCTTGCCCGCCAAGAGGGGCTTGTTGCTGATCACCACCTGGTGCTCATCACAACTGTGATGGACTGGAACAGATCAAGCTAAATTGGTCATCGGTTGCGTTGAACCGATCGGGTCCGGATGAAGATAAATCGATATCGATAGCCCCATGATTTCGGTGCCCACGAGCCAATGAGACAATTGAGGAGAGCGTGAATTCGCAGGATAACTGCGACACTTGAATGTTTACCCCAAAGAGAGCCAGTGCCGGTAGAATCTTAAGCTCTCAAACAAAGGATTCAAGTGTTATGTCAACAACATACCGACAACTGACTCTGGCACAACGATAC
>JAJFKZ010000107.1 GCA_021772955.1 Gammaproteobacteria bacterium
CTGCGATATAACCCGTATGTGCAGACCAACTTCATTCTTGGGCTGGACTGTGATCAGGGACCTGAACCGTTTGAGTTGACCAAGCGTTTCATGCAGATGACCCCCGGTGCGTACCCGGCGTTTTCGCTGTTTACCGCCTATGGTCGGGCCGCGCCGCTGAATCTGGATCTGCAGCGCGCCGGGCGCGTGTTGCCAGTGCCGTTTCACTTTCTCAACAGCACGCGCGGCATGAACATCAAGCCGAAAAATTACGACTGGGCCGAGTTTTACGGTTATGTGCGTGATCTGACCGCGTTTGCACACTCCTGGAATCAGGTGCGGCGCCGGTTCCAGGCCGGCAATGGACTGCTGCCCAAAGCCATTGGCGCGTTGCGCGGCGCCACCTCGAAAAAAGTGAGGTACTACGCATTGATGGAAAAAATGATGCGTGAAGACAGCGGGTTTCGTGCCTATTTTGATGGCGCCAGCAGCAAGCTGCCACAGTTTTTTCGTGAACGCATTCGTAATGATCTGGGGCCATTCTGGGCGCATTTGCCGGAAGGTGCGCTGGAGCATGATGCCTACGCCTATCTGCAAGGCCATGATGCTGCGCAAGCTGAACTACAGGCCAGGTCGGCACCCGGGTCAGTGCCGCTGGCGGTGGTTGCCTGAGCGCAACAACACTGGGAACTGCTCACACCATGCTAGCCCGCCTATTGCACGAGGACGGACGTTCAGGTAAGAAAAGCGTACGCACACCAATAAGTTATAACGAAATTGATCGAAATTGCAAAAGTACAGTTTGTCCTATTCGGTGTTAGGAAAAATCTGCCGTCGTATTTTGGCACATCCTTCTTGAACCTTAGCCAGCTATGGCTCTGCGGACGATGCACCAAACTACTTTGGCAGATTTCCCCTAAAATCCGAATCCCTCATGCAATATGCGGGCTAGCGGTGAAGCCCGACCGGCTGGCTGCCTTCAGATCTGCTCGCGTTTGGCGAGAATGCCCTCGGAAAGTGCAAACGAATTAGGGTTGTCGACATCGATGGGGCCAAATGCGTAAGGTAAAAACACCGCTTCCATGCGCAGCCCCAGATTCCGGCCGATGCGGCGTATGAGTTTTTCGGTGGTGGTGAGTTTGAACTTGTAGAGCAGGAATGGCATCACCCCGAAAGCTTTGAGAATGCGCCAGTGCTTTTTCCCAAACTGTCCGCCAGAGCGGAATATGTTTACACCGCGCAAGGTTTTACGGTTGTGCAAGAAGTACAGATTGCAGGATGAAAAGCCACCATCTTGCAGCCAGTGCCAATGCAGGCCGGAATCAGGAATGGTTGCGGTCACATGCTCTTCTTTGGTCAGGCCCAAAGCAACATCACAATCCAAAGCACTGCTTTGCGTAACAAAGTCCTTAATCAGTTCGGCTGTGTGCAGGGCATTGTCGCCGGTCGTGATCAACAATGGCCAGTTCGCATCCTCAATCAGCTCGGCGGCAACCAGCACACTGTCGGCCAGATTGCCCGCGGCTGGAACGGCGACTACCGTTCCGGCCTGCAGCCAATCGCGCAAGCGTGCGCCATCCTGTAATACGGTAGCCTCATCAATGCAGACATAGGCCATATCCACACAGCCACTGTCCAGCAATGCGGCGATCACTCGTTCGAGCATGATCTGGCCATGAATGTGCAGCATGCATTTGTGCGTTACATCAACATTGGCACACAATGGATCAGGCTCGCCTGGGCGGCGGGCCGCCATGATCAGAGCGCTGGCTTTATTCGCCTTGCCACTGGTCTTGCCACTGGTCTTGCCATCAGACTCGGGCCGGTGAGCGCTGCTGGTCTGTTGTTCTGGCATGTTCATTGCTCCTTTTGGTCGGTCTTGCTCAAGTTTCAGGTTTGCTGCTGATGCTGGCAAAATAGCGACTCATGTCACTGCTGTGTGGCAGCTGCGCAAACGTTAGCAGAGCCTGACGCAGCGCCTGTTGATGGTCGGCATCAAGGTGGCCACTGCTACACTCATCAAACTTGTCCCAGTACTGGGAGGTGGGGAAGGGTGCGTCGATACTGCCCTTGGGCAGCATTGTTTGACTGCGCCAACTGCGGCCATCGTAGCCATGCGCGATCAGTACTGTTGGCGTGATGCTTTCCAGTGCGGCAATGGGGTGCAGTTCAATCTTGTCGCAATGCCTGAGTACGCTGCTGCGGTGTACAGCACTGTCGGTGAAATCATCAAGACGGGCCTGGCCCGTTTCCAGCAGACAAGCCAGTGCGTATTGCATGGAAAACTTGGCCTGCAGGCCGGTCGCGGGTCGGTGATAGAACAGATTGTTGAGATTGGCCGCCGGGGCATGCACTTCAATGCGTTGAATCTGATCGCCGCCGAGTTGTTGTTGCTGCATCAAATCCTGCAACAAATCCATGGCTCGATGCGCGCTGCCGCAGTTGGGAAAGCGTTTCACACGGTAGCCGTGATGGGTGATTAACAATGGCTCACCCACCGGCTCCAGATTAAAACTGAGCGTTTGACCGTGCTCGGCACCGTTCAGCTCGGCCTTGAGCTGCTCGCGATCGGGACCCACCATCAGCGTGTTCATGCCATGCTTGCCATCCAGCGTGTGCAAGCCAGCCTGCATGCCCTGCTGTGCCAGCGTGGCTGCCATGATACCGCGCATCGCAGCCAGGCCAGCATGCAACGGTTTGGTCATGGTGCCAAATTGGGACATGAAACCTGACGCCATGCTGCTGGCCAGTGACAGTGCATGCGTGCATTGTGCAGCGTTCAGCCGCAACAGGCGGGCGCAGGCAGCGGCGGCCCCGAACACGCCGACTGTGGCGGTAGCGTGCCAGCCGCGGTCGCGGTGGGTCGGATTGACGCCCTGGCCGATGCGACCCATGATCTGCAAACCCACAATATAGGCATCCAGCACCTGGGCACCTGACGATTGCTCGGCATCGGCCAATGCCAGAATGGCCGGGTACAGCACGGTAGAGGCGTGCGCCTTGGGCGGATCAAAATTGTCGTCATAATCCAGCGCATGGCCTGCCGTGCCGTTCACCAGTGCGGCCCATGGCGCTGGTAATTTGTTATCCAGGCCGGTGACATAGGCGGATTTGATGGCCTGTTGACCCGACCACAACTGTACCGATTGCAGTGCTATCCGCGTGGCTGGCTCGACCGCGCCGGGGATCATCACCGCCACGGTGTCGATCAACTCGCGGTGCGCGCTGATAAGCGCAGCTTGCGGCCAGTCGTTGTCAGCTGAGGCCACCCATTGCGCATAGACCTGAGTCGGGGTCAATTTGCTCATGATCAGTTACAGGGTCTTGTCGACCAACGCTGGAACCAGGGCCGATTTAATGTCATACACCAGACAAGGCTGGCGACACAGAGAGCGTACCCAGTCGGCACCACGCTGCAGAAATTCATCGTGAGGTACCGCCATGATCACACAGTCGTAGTGGTTTTGTGGTGGTTCACCGGCCAGGCTCACGCCCAATTCATGTTCTGAGTCGGCGCTACGTACCAGCGGATCATAGACGTCGATGGTGCCGACCATACTGACCAGATAACGGTGGATATCCACCACTTTGGAGTTGCGCAAATCTGGGCAGTTCTCCTTGAAGGTGATACCCAGGATCAGGACATTGGCCTTGGTCACTTCGATATCACGCTGGGTCATCATGCGTGTGACTTTACGCGCGATGTAGGTACCCATGCTGTTGTTGATGCGACGTCCGGAGATGATCAAATCCGGGTGGTGACCGACGCGCTGGGACTTGTGGATCAGGTAATAGGGGTCAACACCAATACAGTGGCCACCCACCAATCCTGGTTTGAACGGCAAGAAATTCCATTTCGTGCCGGCAGCTTCCAGCACCTCGTAGGTGCGTAAATCCATGTGGTCGCAGATGATGGCCAACTCGTTCATCAATGCAATGTTGACATCACGCTGTGCATTTTCCACCACTTTGGCCATTTCGGCAGTGCGGATCGAGGCGGCCTTGAAGGTGCCGGCCACAATGATCTTGCTGTAGAGTGCATCGACAAATTCAGCGCATTCGTGGGTCAATCCTGAAGTGATCTTCATGATGTTCTTGAGCTTGCGGTCCTTGTCGGCCGGATTGATTCGCTCTGGGCTGTAACCCAGCGCGAAGTCCTTGCCGGCTTTGTGTCCGGATTGTTCCAGCAGTGGTTGGCACAGCTCCTGCGTAACGCCAGGGTACACGGTCGATTCATAGATCACGGTGTCGCCGGCTTGCAGGTAACCGGCGATCAATTCAGTCGCACTGATAATGGCTCCCAAATCAGGCTGGTGACTCAAATCGATGGGCGTCGGCACAGTGACGATGTAAACATTGCACTGGGCAATGTCTTCGGCTGCGGCAGAAAAGAGCAGGTTGTTTGCTGATTGCAGTTCGGCACTGGTTGCTTCGCGGGTCAGATCGATGCCTGCACGAAGCTCCTCAATACGCTGCGCATTGATATCAAAACCTACCACCGGGTAATGCTGCTGAAAGGCCAGCGCCAGCGGCAGCCCTACGTAACCCATACCAACCACGCAGATGCGCAGCTGCGCAGGAAACTGCAGCGAGCTCGCGCCGCCGCCATTGATTGTTTGATTCATGCTTGCTCAGCTGTGAGTGGTAATCCAGTAACCGGATAAAATCCGCTCACCACGTTGACCGGAATCGGTTTCAGACAATACCCGTTTGCCGATGCCTGATAAATTATTGTCATGCATGCGGTAGTGGAATAATGGTTCGGGGATGTGCAGGCCAGTCCAGCCCTGGTCGACCATGCGCAGCCACTTGTGATGCTTGGTACCCACCTTGATGCTGGTGTCAAACGGCATGACTGATAAATAGGCTGCGCTGAGACACAGCGCCGGTTCAGGTATGTAGGACATGGTTTTGAGCTTGTCAGCATCGAAGTCGGTGGAGCGGCCGCGATCAATGACATCGCTGTGCTCATCGATCAGTAAACAGTCACTGTAGACGATGGCCAGGTGCGGATCAGCTTGCCTGGCTGTGAGCATGGTCTGCAGGGTGCGCTCGATGTAATCCGGCGTCAGCTGATCGTCAGCATCCAGTGTCAGCATGTAGGGTGAGGTAATTTCATGCATGACTGCGTTCAAGGCAGACAGTTTGCCACTGTTTGGCGACTGGCGATGAAAAACCGTACGTCGGCTGGCGCTGCTGGGCGGCAAGGTGTCGGTGATCACGGCGACGGAATCATCCGTGCTGCCATCATCGACGACGATGATGTCCAGTGCCTGATGGGTTTGCTGCAAGACGCTGTTCAGGGTTTCTGCAATATAGCGACCATAATTGTGGTTGGGAATGATCACACTGACACGCTGCTGCGTCGCCTGACTGTGAAGGTCGCTGTTGACCGGTTTTGCGTTGCTGTTCATAAAATGGTTCTCTGAGTGCTTTTGGGCGCCAGCTTAGCCATGCTGCTGGCCTTGCTCAAGGCCGCATGCGTGGTCTTGTTGGTAGCGAATGTTTTGTGCCGAATTCAGCATTTGCAGCCAGCTGCTTTGACAGTAGTGGTCAACGCTAGCGATTTGTTGCGCGGTCAGCGCATTGCGCTTTCTGTGGCTGTCATCCTTGAATGAGGTTGTGTTCTGATCATCCTTGGAGTAGATTTGAAATTGTTCCAGCATCTGCTGTAATTGACCGGCAGAAACTTCCAGGTCAAACGCATCGGCAAGAATCTGCTGCATGGTATCGGCTTTGAAGTTGGCATAGTTTACCAGCTTGAGGTCAGTCCTGGCATGCATTACCGTGTCAAAACAGTGCGCATAGCAGGCTGACAAATACTCCAGATCAGTCAAGGTTGCCATTTCTGCAGTACTCATACCGCTGAGAAATTCCGCCTGGGGCTTGTTTCGGGCCATCAATATCGCCGTGGTTTCATGCAATACCGAGGCAATGACTTCTACCGGATTCCGATACATGTACATCATCGGCGTGTCTGGAAAACAAGCTTGAATAAAATCCACGTACAAGGCATTCCAACTGATCAGCTTGATGAAAATGTGGCTCTCGCCAGTTCGCCGTTGCTGGCACAGCAGTTCGATCAGATTTCGAAACCGTGTTCGGTTCAGTTCATTGTCAAAATCGGTAGCACGCTTGTGATCCATCCAGTTGCCAGAAATCCAGGCCCAGAATCCATGTTGCAAGATGGTCGGCTGGTTGATGATGCCGATACCTTCAGCGCGCGCCAGTGCCTTGCCCAACAGGGTTGATCCACAGCGCGATACATGCAGGATAAAGCCTCTGGGAGCGCGCGCATGCTGCAACAGATGGGGCTCATCCAGCAGTCTGACCGAGGTGCTGAAGTAGTCGGTGATGCGATCGTCTAGGGCGAGCTGTTGAATACTGTAAATGTGCTGCCATTCCCGATAACGGTAGCTGCCCAGATCAGCAAAATAGATCAGCTCCAGATCCGGATTGATGGCGATCGGGACCAACTGCGGGTTGGTTCGGATACAGGCGCTGGCCGCGGAGATTGCAAGCTGCCGTGCTGGCAGTTCTGGCAGCAAGGCCTCCACCACTTGATGTTCCGGTAAGGCGAACAGTGGTGGGTTCAGATTATTGCGGTCATCGAACACCCGCTCGCCCTCAATCTTCTTGTCACTGACTTCTGACCTGGTGGGGGTCGATGCGCTTGACTTGCTCATGTGCATATTATAAACCGCTGTTGCTTCTGGCGTAGGTGCGTTGTCGGCAAAACTTGAACCACCACAAGCGCGGGTGCTGGAGTCACCGCAGTCGATCAGGGGGCGCATGATCCGGGGCAGTGCCTGGTGATCAGGCCGGATTCGGGGGCAGGTTCTGCAGCAATTGCCGCAGTGCTTGCAAGCCCTGTACCAGTCTCGGGCCGGGCCGCCCCAACCAGGCCTCACTGATGGCATGGATCTGGCCATTGCGCACGGCCGGAATGGCTTCCCAGTCCTTGCGTCTGGCCACAATATGCGGTCGATAATGACGCACATCGACACCGCACCAGGACATGATGATCAGTTGCGGTGCGGCAAGTTGTGCCTGCCGCGTACTGATCTCAAGACTGGCTTGCGCTTGATCTGCCCAGGGGTTGTGGCCACCAGCCATCGTTATCAGCTGTGTGGCCCAGGACAGTTGCGCCGGCACGATGACCGGCTTTGGCCACCACTCCAGCAGTACTGGCGCAGGCTGTGTCCGGCGCTCTGCTTCAGGTACACGCCAGTAATCAATCTGGCGCAGAAAATCATGCGCCAGGCGACGTCCACGATCGGGCACCTGCAAGGCCGTTGCGATGCTGATCATATCCGCTGCAATATCGGTAATCGACCGCGGTGCGGTAACCAGCAATGGCAGGTCTCTTGATTTGAGCCTGGCAATCACGCGCTCGTGGCCAGGCACGGTATTGGAGGCAATGACCAGATCGGGTTTCAGTGCCGCAACTTTATCCGGGTCCACATCCAGGTCGGCACCAACTCGGGGCAAGGGCGCTACGATGGCCGGCGGGTAGTCCGAGTGATCATCAACGCCGACCAGCAGCTGTGCACAGCCAAGTGCACAGATGATTTCTGTGTTGGAGCAACTGTGACTAACGACACGCATCAGCGCAGCGTGGCAGCGCATGCAGCGCTCATTCAAGTGTGGTCATGGTTGTGGGGTTGTGGAGGCCGCCAGCAGCAGCACATTGCTGCCATAGAGCGCTGGGCCTGGCTGATTGGCTTATTGTCGGCTTCTGGCCACACCGGCTGACGCGCTTAGTGCCGAGCTACCGGAAGCACCACGAGCGACTCTCGCGGCAGACGTTGGGCTTCGGCCTGATCGGCTTGATCTGAAGCCGTGGCGATCGTGGCCGAAACGGCGGCGGTCGCCACGGAAGCCATAGCCACCACGGAAGCCGCCATAATAGCCTGGATAACCGTAGAATCCACCTCGATAGTGGCCTCCATACAGCCCGTGGCCATAGAAACTGTGACCAAAGCCGCCGAAATACCATGGGTAGGCAAACGCGGACCCGTAATAGCCATAGCCGTAGTAAGACGGCTGTCGATAGCGGGCCACGTAATAGCCATAGTCTTCCTGGTAGCTGCTGCCGGCGTAATAACCGCCGTTTTGCTCCGGCCATAGCAACAGCACTTCGGTGGCGATAACGGCATAGCGGTAGTCAAAGTCATTGATCTGGGTGGTTTCGACGGCCTGGATGCGGCCGGTAACCGTGACTTCGCGTCCGGCCGCAAAAATAGCCGGATCCAGAAAACCGGATTTGCAGGCCACGAAGCGCCCAGTGCTGATATCCGGTGCAACCGGTCTGGCCAAACTTTCATCCAGCGTCTGACCCAACACCTCCATGCAGGAATCATCATCAACGGTGTAGGTCTTGAGGATGGTGCCGCCCCAACGCACCTGTTGGCCAATCATGGTCTCGTTTTTGGCCACGTCCGCGGGTTGGATGAAGGCAAAGTCACCAGCCAGCGGTTTGGGCATGGATACGCAACCGCTGATGCCAGTCAACATCATCAGGGCAGTTAGGTATAACGCTGATCGGATCATTAAGTTTGCTCGGGCTCTATACGAATGCTATGACACCGGTTCAGTCCATGAGTTCGTTGACTTTTGCGGCGCAGATGAAGTCGTTTTCAGACAAGCCGTTAATCGCATGCGTGGTGAAGGTGACCAGACAGAAATTGTAGCCGGCACTGAAGTCGGGATGGTGCATCTGCTGGTTGGCAATCCAGGCCAGGGCATTGATGAAAGCCATGGTCTTGTAAAAGCCCTTGAATTCGAATCGACGCTGAATGGCTTTGCCATCATTTTGTAGCGTCCAGCCAGTCAGCTGCTGTAGCAGTTTGCTGGCTTGCTCGTTACTTAGTGGTTGGGTGCCGCCTTCGCAGGGCACGCATTTTTGTTGTGCTAAATCTGTCATACAGGTCTCCTTGGGAATCTTGGCAATGCTCAGGCAGCTTGCTTGGGTGGGAACAGTGGTGCAAATTCGCCCATGACCCGGGCCTTGCGAATCCATTCGATCAGATCCATGTCGGCCAGATCAAACATATCATGGAAATTGTGCAGCACGTAGTAAACCGGTTGATAAATATCTATGCGGTAAGGTGTGCGCAAGGCCGAGAGGATATCAAATCGTCGTCGTATGGGCTTGTCGCTCTCCGTGGCAAAAACACACTCGCCGGATGAGGAATTGATGCCGCCGCCGTAGCTGCGGATACCGTCGTGAGAGTCGATAAGGCCAAACTCCACCGTGAACCAGTAGAGTCTGGCGAGCATGACCCGGTCCTGTTTGCTGGCATTGAGGCCCGCTTTGCCGTAGTTCTCGGTAAAGTCGGCAAAGGCTTGATGCGTGAGCATGGTGGCATGGCCGAAAATTTCATGGAAGATGTCGGGTTCCTGCAGGTATTCCATTTCCTCGCGACTGCGAATGAATGAGGCGGCCGGAAATCGTTTTTCCGCCAGCAGGCTGAAGAAACGATCAAAGTTGATCAGTGCTGGAACCGGCTCGACTCGCCAGCCAGTTCGTTGCAGCAGTTTCTCCGACACTTCAGCTGGTTGCGGAATGCGATCATGCGGCAAGTCCAGGATTTCCAGGCCTTCGATGAATTCGGGGCAGGCACGATTCTGGATAATCTGCAGTTGGCGGGTGATCAACTCGTGCCAGACCGCATGCTCATCCTCCGTATAATGGATAATGCCGTTTGCATCGGGGATTTTGGCCGCATACTTGCTGGATTTACTCATGTATCATCACTTTTGGCGTAGCTGTACAGGTTAAGGAACCTCTGATTTATAATGCATGGGCGCGACGGCGCCTCTGCGGGATGATCCGGTGTGGCTGCGGCGAGTGCTGTTTGCTCATCGCAAATGAGCGAGCCGAAACCCGCCGGAGCGCCCGCAGAGGCCCGTCCCTTCAGGGTTTCGACGGAAAAGCCGCATCTCACGCAGGGCTCCCTGCGGCCGTAGCGACGGCTACTGTCACTACGGTCGCACCACGCAATCTGCGGCTTTTCCGGACAAAACGCGCTCCATGCATAATAAATCAGAGGTTCCTTAAAGATATGGACGTTCACATAGACATGCAAATCGTTGGCTTGCTTGCAAGGCATGGTACATGAAAGCACGGCCACAAGACGAGCAGCATGCCGCCGGACAAAGCTGCTATCAGCAACAACTGAATGCCGATCAACGCCAGTATTGTCCGCCACTGAATCAGGATCTGCAAGTGGATGTGGCCATCATTGGCGCCGGTTTTGCCGGCCTGTCGACAGCGTTCGCCCTGGCAGGTCACGGTTGTCGTAATGTGGCGGTGTTTGAGGCAGGTGAATTGGGCGCGGGTGCATCCGGGCGCAATGGTGGCTTCATCATGGGCGGCTATTCATTATCACCGGCAGCGCTGTTGCGTCAGTTGGGTGATGCACGTGCTCGCGAACTGTATCAACTCACCGTCAGCGCACAGCAATTGATCAAGTCGCGCATGCGTGAACACGCACTTGACTGCGACCTAGTGGATCAGGGCATTGTGCTGGCAGATCGGTTTGGGCGTCCACAGCGTTTGCGTGCTGTGCAGCAGATCATGAATCAGCGCCTCGGAGCTGACTGGCAATGGCTTGCGGCTGACGCATTGCGTGACTGGGTTCGTTGCGACCACTACGGCAATGGCTTGCTGGAACCTCAAGGCGCGCATTTTCAGCCATTGGCCTATGTTCACGGTCTCGCGAGTCTGGTTCAGGATCAGGGAATCAAGGTCTACAGTCAGACGCCTTGCCTTTCGGTACGCCGTGACGGTCGGCACTGGCAACTGAACATGCATAACGCCGGGCAGGAATGCGTGCAGGTACGCTGCAAAAAGCTGGTGATCTGTTGTGGCGGCTACATTAAGGGGCTCAATGTGAAGCAGGCCGCTGGCATTATGCCGATTGCTACCTATATGGTCGCCACCGAGCCACTGGATGATTTGCTGGAACAGCTGCTGCCGGGCGCGGCAGCGGTCTATGACAACAGCTTTGCTTTTGATTATTACCGCAAAAGTCCAGATCGACGACTGCTTTGGGGTGGGCGTATCTCGGTACAGCAGCGGTCTGTCGACTGGATTGCGACCCGACTCAAGGCAGACATGGTCAGGCTCTATCCGCAACTGGCGCCGGTCAAGATTGACTTTGCCTGGAGCGGTCTGATGGCCTATACGCGTTCCAGCATGCCGGTAATCAGACAACACCAGGCCGGGCATTGGTCTGCATTGGGGTTTGGCGGGCATGGTGTGTCCACCACCACACTGGCCGGAGAACTGCTGGCAGCGGGTCTATGCGGGGTCAATGAAGATTACCGCCTGTTTGATCACTACCGGGCCCAGCGCACCTACGGAACACTGGGACTTTGTGCTGCGCAACTACTGTATTGGTACCAGCAGATTCGCGATCTTACATTGCGTAAGTAATTTCCTACAAACCATCAAGCGAATTGACTACACATCGCGTGGATGAATTCGCACTTGTCGCAAGCAAACTGTATGTGAAACTATGTTCGCCTGAGCTGGTTCGGGCACGTCAGTTGATCAGGGGAATCGCTGACAAAGCGGTGGCGCTTGCGCAGCGTCACCGCTTACCTCTACCTGCTCCTCTCCCATCTCTTTAGCTTTTCCCAAGCAAATCTTGATTGTGCTGGCTGATCACCCTGGCGTCACTGCTGTTGCCCTGATTTGAGCAGGTTGCCGCAGGTTGCCTGTTGCGTGTACGGTTTCGACGAGCGCGGTTTGTCCACCGTAAGCGAACCTGGCAAATGAACGACGTTAGCTACTAATAGCGTCTGGACGTACTGGCGCGTTCCATGTATCGTTATTCAGAAGTCATTTAGCTTGAGAAAAATCCTGAATATCATTATGATAGCTGCTCAATCTTGAGCATATTCAAACACTAAAAACCAGGATTTGAGCCGGGTTTTGCGCAAGCTGCGCAATGGCCGCGCAATGCTGTCGTCCTGGCAGCCCGATACTGTTGCTCGAGACTAGCTGTATTCACTAATTCTATCAACGGAGAAATTTTCTTGAACGAGCGGACCCTATCCATCATCAAACCCGATGCTGTTGCGAAAAATGTCATCGGGGAAATCTACAGCCGATTTGAACGTGCTGGCCTGGCTGTGATTGCTGCACGCATGCAGCACTTGAGTCGCGATGAGGCGGCCGGATTTTATGAAGTGCACAAGGAACGCCCTTTCTACAATGATCTGGTGGCATTCATGAGTTCCGGCCCGGTCATGATTCAGGTGCTGGAAGGCGAGCACGCCATCAGCCGCAATCGCGAGTTGATGGGGGCGACCAACCCTGCTGATGCAGCGCCAGGAACCATTCGCGCAGATTTCGCCAGTTCCATCGATGCCAATGCAGTGCATGGCTCCGATGGTGCCGACACGGCGGCATTTGAAATAGGTTATTTCTTTACTGACGACCAGCTTTGTTGCAGAAGCTGATCAATACGCGCACTGCATGAGCACTCCTGCCGCATTGACGAATCTGCTGGATTTTGACCGGGACAGCCTGCGGCAGTGGTTTGTTGCGCATGGCCATAGCGCGTTTCGTGGTGATCAGCTGTTGAAATGGATTTACCACCAACAGGTTACCGATTTCGCCGCGATGACCAATCTCGGCAAAGACCTGCGTGACTGGTTGCAGGTCAATGCCGTTGTTGCGCCGCCGCAAATTGTCAGCGAGCAACAGTCCACCGATGGCACCGTCAAATGGTTGTTCGATGTTGGCACCGGTAATGCCATCGAAACTGTGTTCATTCCCGAACCCAGTCGCGGCACGCTGTGCGTGTCCTCGCAGGTTGGCTGCGCGCTAAACTGCAGCTTTTGCGCAACCGGCGCACAGGGCTTCAACCGCAACCTGAGTACGGCCGAAATCATAGGTCAGGTGTGGCAGGCCGCCAACCGTTTGGGGCATCAGCGCAACGGCACGCGGCGCATTACCAATATTGTCATGATGGGCATGGGCGAACCGTTGCTGAACATGTCGGCGTTGTTGCCGGCACTGCGCCTGATGTGCGAAGACCTGGCCTTTGGCCTGGCCGGTCGCCGGGTCACGGTCAGTACTGCCGGTCTGGTACCAGCCATTGACACATTGGCGGACAGCGTGGATGTATCGCTGGCTGTTTCTCTGCACGCCGCAGACGATGACCTGCGCAATGAGCTGGTGCCGCTGAACCGCAAATACCCCACCGCGCAACTGTTGGATGCCTGCGCTCGTTACTCCCGGGGGCGGGTCAAGCGTACTGTGACTTACGAGTACACCATGATAGATGGTGTCAATGACCAGATTCAGCATGCGCGCAAATTGATCACTCTGTTGCGCCGGGTGCCCGGCAAAATCAATCTGATTCCATTCAATCCTTTTCCCGGAACCAGGTATCGCTGTAGCTCGGAGACAGCCATCGCGAAGTTCCAGCAGCAGCTTATGGCGGCTGATTTTATCGCCACGGTCAGGCGCACTCGCGGTCAGGATATCGATGCCGCCTGCGGTCAACTGGCGGGTGATTTCATGGATCGCACCAGCCGCAGGCAGCGCATCCAGATGCAGGTGGCGGTATGAACAGGCAGCTGCGGAGCGGCTTTATGGACTTAAAAATACTTCTTGTTTTACTTTTATTTATATCTCTAACCGCTTGTTCAAAAAAAGAAAATTTTCAAGGTTCCCTGTCAACTCCAAGCAGAACAGAACAAGCGTCACGCATCAATACCGAACTCGGGGCAGGTTACTTGCGGCGTGGCAACTACGAGTTGGCGCTGCAGAAATTGCAAAAAGCGATAGCCTATGACCCGAAGAATGTGCAGGCGCTTTCAACCCTGGCCATCTTGTATGAACAAATCAACAAAACCGACTCAGCCAGACAGTTTCATAAACTGGCGATCGAAGCAGATCCGGAAGATGCCTCAGCGCAAAACAACTTTGGTGCATTTTTGTGTAAGATAGGTGAATATAAAGAGTCTGAAAAGCATTTTATGCAAGCGGCGGTTAATCCGTTCTACCAGACGCCGGAACTGGCTCTGGTCAACGCCGGTCGCTGCGCTGCAAAAGTGCCAGATTACCCAAGCGCCGAGCGGCACCTGCGCGAGGCGTTGAAGTTTGCTCCGGACAACAGCGAGGCTTTGTTCTTGCTGGCGTCGATAAAATACGACATGCAGGAATTCATGAGCGCACGTGGCTTTCTGCAAAGATACGAAGCAGTAGCAGCGCCAAGCCGATCGAGCCTGGTGCTGGGTTATCGCATAGAGACTGAGTTAAACAATCTTGAGCAGGTAGAGATTTACGCCAGAAAACTGGAAAGCCTCTACCCCGGTTCAACAGCGATTCTGAGGGATCAGACGATATTTTGACATGAACCAGCCAGCAAATGAAATGACATGGAAATCATTGGGTGAGAGCCTGGTGAAGATTCGAGTTAAACAGAAACTTGAACTGCATGAGGTTGCAACGCTATTGCGACTGCCGAGCCGAACGATCAGCAACATCGAGCAGGGCCACTATCAGACCGTGCCGTTGGTGTATCTGAAAGGTCATGTGCAGCGCTATATCAAGCTGTTATCTGAGCACGACAAATCGCTGCAGAATGTTGATCTGGATGCTTTGATCAATACAGTGCGATCAAGCAATTCCGCTACTCAGCCTGAGGTCAAGCTGCTGTCGGCAACGCTGCCGGCGCTGCCGCAACATAGGCTATTCGACAAGGTATTGCGCGTCGCCAGTTATCTGGTGGTGACCGCAGGTGTGGTCATTCCGCTGGTGTGGTGGTTTACCCAGGGGGCGGTGCGGATGTCTTTTGATGAAAGCCTGATCAGCAACAATGTGCCGACGGTAATGGATAATCTGCAAACAGCCGACCAGTCAGATACCATTGCATCGATTCGCCCTGGTCATCTCAATGCATCCGCAGCTCCCTTTGCCAGCAT
Source organism: Gammaproteobacteria bacterium (assembly GCA_021772955.1). Classification (GTDB taxonomy): domain Bacteria; phylum Pseudomonadota; class Gammaproteobacteria; order Xanthomonadales; family Wenzhouxiangellaceae; genus JAHJQV01. Next base: position 14,929 of record JAJFKZ010000107.1, read on the forward strand.
GCGTCCTGTACGCTCATCCGGATCGCAGGATCTGTCAGCGTCGGGTCAGGTATTGCTACCGAGCACTTTGCGCATGCAAACCGCATGGCCGGGCACCGCAGCACAATCTACGCCGCAGCCGCCGTACCGTTATCACGACCCCGAACTTGGTCTGGAATTGACACCAGGCACACCGTACAAGCCCGGTGCGCCGAACCAGTTGGCATTGCGTATGCTCAATGACTCCTGGGTGGAAATCACCGCTGCGGACGGCAAGCGGGTCGAGTTTGATCTGCTGAAAACAGGCAACCTGCATGAGTATCAGGTGCAGCTGCCGCTGGATATCCTGATCGGTAAGGCCTCGGCAGTCGACCTGATGTTCAATGGACAGGTCGTTGATCTGAGTCCGCATACCCGGGGCAATGTGGCTAAATTGCATTTAGGCGCCTCTGAATAACTGTCCATGACGGGCGTTTTGGTCGGCGCGCAGCGCAGGGGTTATTGGCCACAGCATCGCTGGTGTTAGTATGACGCTGGCAAGAAACATCCCGATCCTTGTGCAAACTATCCGCATGAACCAGACTTCGGTTTCTGATCTGAGCACAAGCTGATCGCGCTGTCGCTAGCCCGAATACTGCACGAGAGATTCGGATTTCAGGGACAATCTGCCTAAGTGGTTTGTTGCATCGTCCGCAGAGCCATAGCTGGCTAAGCCTCAAGGAGGACGTGCCAAATTACGACGGCAGATTTTTCCTGAAACCGAATGGACAAACTGTACTTTTACCATTAACTTATTGGCGTGTTTAGGCTTTTCCGCAGTAGATCAGCGTTAAGTCCGACAAGCTGCTAGACCTTGCTGACCTCGGCCTGGATCAAACCCGAAACGTCACTACATTGAAACTACCATGACCGAAATCATCCGCAATATCCGCGGCATGCCTGATGTGCTGCCAGAGCAGACCAGATACTGGCGTTGGCTGGAGCAAACCGCATTCAGCTTGCTGCAAAGCTATGGCTACGAGGAGCTGCGTCTGCCCGTGCTCGAAAGCACCGAACTGTTCACCCGCTCGATTGGCTCGGTCACCGACATTGTCGAAAAGGAAATGTACACATTTGCTGATCGTAATGGCGACAGCCTCAGCCTCAGGCCTGAAGGCACTGCCGGTGCCGTGCGCTGCATGATTCAGAGCGGTCTGCTGCATACACCGGGCGCAAAGGTCTGGTATCAAGGCCCGATGTTTCGCCATGAGCGACCACAACGCGGTCGTCTGCGCCAGTTCAACCAGATTGGTGTCGAGGCATTCGGTATCAGCGAACCGACCATCGATGCCGAGCTGATCATCATGTCACAGCGGCTCTGGCAGCAACTGGGACTGGCTGAGCAAACGGTACTCAAGCTCAACAGTCTGGGTAATCGGGAAGAGCGGCAACAATACCGACAGCTGCTACAGGATTGGCTGCAAAAGCATCAACAACACCTGGATGAGGATAGCCAGAGACGTTTGCTGAGCAACCCGCTGCGTGTTCTTGACAGCAAGAACCCGGCCCTGAGCGATCTGCTGCAGGAAGCGCCTAAACTACTGCAGCACCTGGGTCCTGCAAGTCGTGCGCATTACGACGAGGTTTGTGAGCTGCTGACCGACAATGGTATTGACTTTGTACAAGATGATCGGCTGGTGCGGGGGCTGGACTATTATTCGCATACGGTATTCGAATGGCAGACCGATGCATTGGGCGCGCAGGGCACGCTTTGTGCTGGTGGGCGCTACGATGACCTGGTTGCGCTGCACGGTGCCAAGCCCACGCCCGGCATAGGCTTCGCCATGGGCGAAGAACGACTGGTGGAACTGTTGCAGTCGCAAGCTCACCAGGCGCAGCAGCCATTGGTTTACATGGTGGTGCAGGAGCCGTCTCTGCGGCAGGCGGCGATGCAATTGCTGGAACACTGTCGCGACCGGGTTCCAACAGCGATCTTGTTGCTGGATCACCTTGGCGGCAGTTTAAAGGCGCAAATGAAGCGCGCCAATCGCAGTCAGACCAGTTATGCTGTGATTATCGGTGCAGAAGAATACGCTCGCGGGGAAGTCAGTGTTCGGCTAATGCAGCAGCAAGGGCCGCAGTTGCAGTTGTCAGCACAAGAACTTCCTGACTGGCTGGCTGGTCGTAACGCCTGAAGTGCACGGGATATTCGCGGCATGATCAACTGCTGATAAAATCAAACCGCTCATGCCCTTGGCCTGTGCGTCTAATTCCACGATAATAGCTGATTGAAACACTTTCTGGAGAGTCCTACATGGCAGTCGAGTTGTACGACGATATTGAACAGGCCGAACGCGTCAAGAAATGGGTGCGTGAAAATGGCAGTGGCATAGTTATCGGTTTGTTGCTGGCGTTTGCGGGTATCTTCGGTTTTCGCTACTGGCAACAGTATCAGTTCGATCAAAATTTAAATGCTGCCAGACAGTACACTATCCTGCAGGGCCAGCTCACGACACTTGCCGGCGCCACTGGCGAGACAGCAGAGTCCGCCAAGGTTGCGGTAGAACAGGCGCTAAAAAGCCTGCAGCAGGATTACGGCAAAAACCTGTATGCCGACCTTGCCAGTTTGCAAGTCGCTGACCAGCACATCAAGGCCGGTGAGCTGGAAGCTGCAGACGCGCAATACGATTTCATCATCAATAACAACGACCAGCCTCAGCTGGCCAACCTCGCCAAGCTGCGCAAGGCCCGAGTGCTGATAGATCTGGAACAGTATGACGCCGCGATTCAGTTGCTGGACAGCATCAAACCTGCAGCTCAGTACGCGGCCTTGATCAACCGGGCCAAGGGCGAAGCCTATTATGCCAAAGGTGATCGTGACCAGGCGTTGGCAGCGTTCGAAGCGGTTGCAGCTGAGTTGGGCGGCACCCCTGATCGCCTGGTGACGCTGCGTCTGCAAGAGTTACAGCAGCCGGATGTTCAAGCACTGCTGTCGCAAACTCAGGGAACCCGTGGCAGCTTGCCATCCAGTTTACCTCCAGAGCTGCTGCAGCAGCCTGCCGCACCAACGTCACCGGTGGCTGTGGACAATGCGGCTGGTGGCGACGAAACTTCATGATCAAAGCGCTGACTTCAATCGATAATCAGGTGCGTGCCAAACGCTTGGCAATGGTTCCCATGCCACTGCTGTTGCTGCCAGTGCTTTTGCTCACCGGTTGCGGATGGTTTGGTGGTGATGATCTTGACCCCAATGCGCCGGCTGAACTGGTCGAGTTTGAGCACACCACGCAGCTCAAGCGTATCTGGAGGACCTCGGTTGGTGCCAGCAGTGGCGTTGTGCCGCTGAATATTGCACCGGTCTACAACGCCGGCAAGGTTTACATCGCCGATCGCAAGGGGGAAATCTTTATCGTTGCGGCAAACAACGGCAAAGTGGAACAGCGCATCGACAGCAAGCTGCGCATCTCTGCTGGACCTGAAGTCAGCGGTGGCCTGATACTGGTGGGCACGGTGGATGGCGAAGTGTTTGCATTCGATAGCGCTGGCGGCAGTGTGCGTTGGCGTGCGCCAGTGTCGTCGGAAGTGTTGAGCAAACCGATTCTGCATGACGGCGTGGTGGTGGTACGCTGCATCGACGGTCGCATCTTTGGTTTTGATGCGATCACTGGTGTGCGTCGCTGGCTGTATGACCGCAATGTCCCGCTGCTGACTTTGCGTGGTAACAGTCCGCCACTGGCGCGTGGCGGAGTCATCTACGTGGGCTACGATGGTGGTGAAGTGATCGCTCTGCGTGCCAATGACGGCACGCTGATCTGGGAGCAGCCGGTCAGCACCCGTGAAGGCAAGACTGACCTGGAACGACTGGCAGACATCGATGGCGATATGGCCATTGTCGCCAGTGATCTGTATGTCAGTTCCAGCAAGGGTCGATTGGCTGCATTGTCATTGCAATCGGGCCGTATTCAATGGGTCAAGGATGTTGGCTCAGCCAAAGGGCTGGACGTGTCTCGCACCCGCCTGGCGCTGGCTGACAGCAACAGTCAGGTGTGGCTGGTGGATCGCATCAACTCGGCCACCTTGTGGAAACAGGACAAGCTGTTCAATCGCGACGTCACCCGGCCCAGTTTCTATCTCAACTTCACCGTGGTTGGTGATGTAGAAGGCTATCTGCACCTGATTGACACCGAGTCTGGCGAGTTTGCGGCCCGTGATCGTCTCGACAGTGATGGCATCAGCCGTGCACCGCTGGTGATCGGGACCGACATGTTTATCTATACCGATGCCGGAAATCTCTACCTGTATCGGGCCGGGGCAGCGATCTAGTGATCCTGCAACATGATAATGACGGATGCAGTTGGTCTGCCAGCGTTCAGGGCCAGGCGCGGCGCGCGGTGTATGGCACGAGCTCTTTACCAGCGTGGCAACGCCACAGCAACGCTGAACCTGTCATTATCCTGTTGCAGGACCATTAAGCTATCGACAACAATACACTTGAATGTATGTCACAGCTACCCGTAGTCACTATTGCCGGACGCCCCAATGTTGGCAAGTCGACACTCTTCAATGCCCTGACCAGAACCCGTGATGCGATCGTTGCCGACCAACCGGGGGTAACGCGCGATCGCCAGTATGGCATTTGCACTACGCGTGCCGAAGCCAGTTACCTGCTGGTTGATACCGGCGGCATTGTGGCCCAGGCACAAGGCATCGATGCACAAACACTGGATCAGGTCGAGATGGCGCTGGAAGAAGCTCATCTGATCATTTTTCTGGTCGATGCACGCGCCGGGGTGCTGGCCGCCGATGAGGATATTCTCGCCAACCTGCGCAAGCAGAACAAAACCATATTGTTGGTCGCCAACAAGACCGATGGTATCAATTGGGAGGTAGCGCAGTCAGACTGGTTCAAACTGGGTTTGGGGCAAGCACTCGCGATTGCGGCCTCGCATCGCCGCGGTCTGGATGACTTGCAGGAGCTGATCGAGGAGACCCTGCAGCCGTTTTTTGACAGCGCCGAAATAGCCGCAGCGCAAGCTGACCCAAACCTGATCCGACTGGCCCTGATTGGTCGTCCCAATGCCGGCAAGTCAACCCTGACCAACCGCTTGCTAGGTGAGGAGCGGGTGATTTCCAGTGCCGAGCCAGGGACCACGCGAGACAGCATCGAAGTCAGCATGAGCCGTGACGGCAAGCAGTATCACATCATCGATACCGCAGGTGTCAGACGCCGCTCAAGAATTCACGATGAAGTCGAAAAACTCAGTGTCATCAAGGCATTGCAGGCAGTCAAAGGCGCAAGCATTGCGATCGTCATGATCGATGCACAAGATGGCATGGTGGATCAGGATGCGCATTTGATCGGCCAGGTCATTCAGCTGGGTAAACCCATGCTGCTGGTGCTGAACAAATGGGACGGCATGAGTCTGGACGATCGCCAGCGAATACTGTCAGAACTCGATCGCAAGCTGCCGTTTGCGGAATTCGTGCCGCGCATCACCATCTCCGCGCTGCATGGCAGTGGCTTGCGCGAACTGTTTCGACTGATCAATCACATCCACTCCATTGCCGGCATGCGCTTTTCCAGTAACAAGGTTACCGAACTCATCAAGACCTCGGTCAGAAACCATCCGCCACCACTGCAGGGCGGTCGCAAGGCCAGCCTGAGTTATGCCCATATCGGTGGTCGCTCACCCTTGCGCATCGTCGTGCATGGCAACCGCACGGCCAGTTTGCCGGCCAGTTATCATCGCTATCTGTTGAACCAGGTTCGCGAAGCTTTCAAACTGCAGGGCATACCACTGTCGCTGGAACTGCGTGACGGCAAGAACCCTTTTGCCGGTCGCAAGAATGTACTGACCAAGCGCCAGCAGGACAAGCGTCGCCGACTGCAGCGCCACGTCAAAGGCAAACGCTGATGGCGAAAGCACAGTCATTGCAACAACTGCTGCTTGCTGCGCGCGAACAAATCAGCGAAGTGGACGTTGACCAGGTGCAACAGCTGCAGGATTCCGGCTGGCAGGTGGTGGATGTGCGCGAAACCGAAGAGCTGCAGCAAGGCATGATCCCAGGTGCTTTGCATTGCTGTCGCGGGCGACTGGAAATGCAATTGCCGGACCTGATCAGCACTCCTGAGCAGCCACTGTTACTGACCTGCGCACAAGGCGGCAGATCGTTGCTGGCGGCACGCAGCCTGCAGCAAATGGGTTTTCAAAATCTGCTCAGTTTGCGTGGTGGCATGCAGGCCTGGTATCGCTCCGGTCAACGCGTTGATCAGCCAGCCAGTGCGTTTGCCGATAACTCGCTCAGCAGCTATCAACAGCAGCGCTACGCACGTCATTTGAGCTTGCCGGAGGTGGGGGCGGCCGGCCAGCAGCGACTGCTTGACAGTCGTATGCTGATTATTGGTGCCGGTGGGCTCGGCAGCCCGGCTGCTTTGTATCTGTGTGCTGCTGGTGTTGGTAGCATCGGCATCGTCGATGATGATCGAATCGAGCTGTCGAACCTGCAGCGCCAGGTGCTGCACAGCGAGGCCATGTGTGGCGAGCTGAAAACCGAATCGGCACGCGCCCGACTGAAACAGTTGAACCCGCATACACAAATTCAAACACATACGCTGCGACTGGCCGCCGACAACGTCAGCGATATCATCAATGATTATGATCTGGTTATCGATGGCAGCGACAACTATGCCACCCGTTATCTGCTCAACCGCGCCTGTGTGCAGCAGCACAAGCCCATGGTCTATGCCGCCGTCGAAGGGTTCAGCGCACAGGTGGCGGTGTTCTGGCCTGCTGCCGCGCGGGATAATCCCTGCTATCAATGCCTGTTTCCGCGTGCGGGTGATCGGCCATCCTGCGTTGCCGCTGGCGTGCTGGGCGTAGTGCCCGGTTTGGCTGGCATGCTGCAGGCCATTGAAGCGATCAAAATTTGCCTGCAGCAACCCTGCACACTGACTCGCAAGCTGCTGCAGATCGATACCATGCATTCCGAGTTCCGGCTTAGCAGCATGCGCGCTGATCCTGCCTGTAGCATCTGTGCCGGTGAATCCGGCCGGACCAGTCAGGCAGCTGCGCAACAACACTCAGCGCAGCCGGGGGTATCGACATGAACCGCGCCGTGGCGCAAGTGCTTGACGGACGCGCATTGTCTGCGAGCATGCGTGATGACATCAAACTGGCCATCGACCGCCATCTGCAAGGCGCTGACCAGGCATCGGCATTGCCCGAGAGATTGCCCCGGCGATCGGCTCCCGGATTGGCCGTCATACTGGTAGGCGATGATCCGGCCTCAGCAGTGTATGTGCGTAACAAGCGCCTGGCTTGTGAACAAACTGGCATTCGCTCGAAATCGTTGCATTTTCCAACTTCGGTCACCACCGCAGAGTTGGTGCAGGCAGTGCATCAGCTGAATCATGATGATTCTATCGACGGCATTTTAGTGCAGTTGCCCTTACCATCTCAGGTCTGCGAGCAAGCGGTGCTGGAGTGCATCGACGTGGGCAAGGACGTGGACGGATTCAATGCCATGAACATCGGTCGACTGGTGTTGCGTGATCGAGGCATTCGTCCATGTACACCACGCGGGGTGATGGCATTGTTGCATCATCATGGCATCAGCACGCGCGGTATGCATGCGGTGGTTGTAGGCGCGTCGAATATCGTCGGCCGACCCATGGCGCTGGAATTGCTGCTGGATGGCGCTACGATAACTGTTTGTCATCGCTTCACCCGCGATCTCGAACATCATGTGCGCCAGGCCGAAATTCTGGTCACAGCGGTTGGCAAAACCGGGATCGTGGATGCCAACTGGCTGCGCGCTGGCGCGGTGGTGGTGGATATTGCCATGAACCGCGATGCCGACGGTCAGTTGTGTGGTGATCTGGATGCCGAAATCGTGCGGCGCAAGGCCAGCTGGTATACACCAGTGCCTGGCGGCGTGGGGCCGATGACCGTGACCATGCTGTTGTTGAACACCATCCAGGCGGCGGGTATTGCGATGCCTGCTACCTGACCGGTTTTGGCATTGGCCTGATCCCTTGATTGGCCAACTGCCTTACATTGCCAACCCCTCAATTTGCCAGCATCGTTAACTCGCCAAATCCCTTGTTGTTACCAATTCCATGCGGTCGAAGTTGTCATTCAACAGCTTGCTGATCGTCTGCGTCAGTGTTGCTCCACTAACCCGCCTATTGCACGAGGACGGACGTTCAGGTAAGAAAAGCGTATGCACACCAACAAGTTATAACGAAATTGATCGAAACTGCAATAGTACAGTTTGTCCTATTCGGTGTTAGGAAAAATCTGCCAAAGTAGTTTGGCAGATTTCCCCTAAAATCCGAATCCCTCATGCAATATGCGGGCTAGGCGCTTGCAGTGGGCGTCATTATGGTTTTGCTGTTGGCCATGTGCGCTGGCATTTTGCACCATCCGACGTTTTCGGTCCAGGCATGAAACTAAACTGCTGCTGTGGCGCAATCAGTACGCCTGACGCTCGATATGGCTGACCTGTTGATAGCCGCGTGGCAGTTTGCGGCCACGCTGGGCGCGCTCACCGCGGTAATTGTCCAGATCGGCCAGGCGCATCTTCAGATAGCGTTTACCTGACCAGATCAGCAGTTCCTGCCGGTCACACAGCGTGGTCAGCGCCGCCATGCGCAACTCACCTGTTTTGAGCTTCGCTGCCGGTATGTTGATCAGTTTGTTGCCCTTGCCGCGGGCCAGTTCCGGGATGTCTGTGACCGGAAACGCCAACAGATAGCCATCCGAGCTGACGGCCACCAGCACAGCATTTTGCACATCATCAATCAGCACCGGTGGCAACATTTCGGCACCCTTGGCGATGGTCACGATCTGCTTGCCGGCTTTCTGCCGGCTGAGCAGGTGTTCGAACCGGGTTTGGAAACCATAGCCATAGCTGCTGGCCAGCAACACAGCTTGTGATTCCTGGGCCATGGCGAGGCCACAAAAACGCACGTCGGCCGGTGGTGAAAATCGACCCGTCAATGGTTCTCCATGACCACGAGCCGAGGGCAATTGATGGGCGGGCAGGGTATAGCCACGCCCATACTGGTCAAAAAACACCACTTGCTGGTTGCTGCGACCGCTGACTGCATAGGCAAACTCGTCACCGGTGCGGTAATTCAGACTATCAGGTTCAATGTCATGCCCCTTGGCCGAGCGCACCCAGCCTTGTCGTGACATGATCACCGTGACCGGCTCACTGGGCAACACATCGGACTCATTGAAAGCCTGTGCTGCCGCGCGACTCACCAGCGGCGAACGGCGTTCGTCTCCATACAGCCTGGCGTCTTCCAGCAGTTCATCGCGAATCAGGTTGCGCAGCTTGCGCTTGGAGTTCAGCAGTGTTTCCAGTTGCTGACGCTCGCTATCCAACTCATCTTGTTCGCCGCGGATGCGTATTTCTTCAAGTTTGGCGAGGTTGCGCAGTTTCAGTTCCAGGATCGCTTCGGCCTGGGTGCCGGTGAGCTCAAAACGCGCCATTAGTACCGGCTTGGGCTGGTCTTCAGTGCGAATGATATGAATAACTTCGTCGATGTTCAGGTACGCGATCAACAAGCCCGCGAGCACATGCAAACGATCAACCACCTGATCCAGACGGTACTCCAGTCTGCGTGTAACCGTGTCGGTACGAAACTGCAGCCACTGCTGCAGCAGCTGTTTCAGGTTCAGACACTCGGGGCGGCCATGCAGCGTGATGACATTGAGATTGACGCGATGGCTGCGTTCCAGATCGGTGGTGGCGAACAGATGCTGCATCAGCTGTTCGCGGTTGACGCGGTTGGAACGTGGAATCAGCACCAGTCGAATGGCGTGATCCTGATCGGACTCATCACGCAAGTCTTCCAGCATGGGCAGTTTTTTTGCCTGCATCTGGGCGGCGATCTGCTCTTGCACACGAGCTGGTGAAACCTGATACGGCAGTGCGGTGATGATGATGTTGTCGCCTTCACGATGCCAGATCGAGCGGCTGCGCAGTATGCCGTTGCCGGTGGAGTAGATTTGCTGCAGTTCCTCACGACTGGTGGTGATTTCGGCACCACCGGGGAAATCCGGCGCGGGTATATGTTCACACAGCTCAGCCAGCGTGGCTGCGGGTTGTTCCAGCAAGTGAATGGCTGCGGCCACCACTTCGCGCAGATTGTGCGGGGGGATATCGGTGGCCAGGCCCACGGCAATGCCGGAAGCGCCGTTTAACAGTACATTGGGTAGCCGCGCCGGCAGACGCTGTGGTTCTTTCAGCGTGCCATCAAAATTCGGTATCCAGTCGACCGTGCCCAATGGCAGTTCCTGCAGCAATGATTTTGCATACGGGGTCAGACGTGATTCCGTATAGCGCATTGCGGCGAAGGATTTCGGGTCATCTGGCGAGCCGAAGTTGCCGTGCCCATCAACCAGTGGATAGCGATAAGAGAACGGCTGCGCCATGAGTACCATGGCCTCGTAACAGGAACTGTCGCCATGTGGATGGAACTTGCCGATGACATCGCCCACGGTGCGCGCGGATTTTTTCGGCTTCGATGTGGCCGACAGCCCCAGTTCGGACATGGCGTAGATGATGCGCCGCTGCACTGGTTTCAGACCGTCACCGACATGCGGCAGGGCGCGATCGTGCACCACATACATGGCGTAATTCAGGTAGGCACGCTCGGCATAAGCGCGCAATGGTTCGACTTCAAAGGCTTGTGTATCGCTGCTGGTGCTGTTCATAGTTCTGCCTGATCCCCCTTGAGTTGCAGCCAATGGCGTCGATCCGCCGCCTGTTTCTTGGCCAGCAACATGTTCATGAGCTTGACGGTTTTGGCCTCGTCATCCACGGTAAGCTGCAACAGCCGTCGGGTGTCCGGATTGATGGTGGATTCGCGCAATTGGGCCGGATTCATTTCACCTAAGCCCTTGAAGCGGGTTTCGGAGACCTTGCCCTTGAGTTTTTCGTTTTGAATGCGTTCGTACAGCATCTGCCGTTCCTCGTTGTCCAGCGCATAGAACACCTGTTTGCCAACGTCGATTCGGTACAGCGGCGGCATCGCGATAAACACATGACCAGCATCCACCAACGGCCGAAAATGGCGCATGAACAGCGCTGCCAGCAAGGTCGCGATGTGCAGGCCATCGGAGTCGGCGTCGGCGAGCACGATCACCTTGCCATAGCGCAAACCGTCCAGTTGATCGCTGCCGGGATCCACACCAATGGCGATGGCCAGATCATGCACTTCCTGTGACGCCAGCACCTGCGAGGACTCAACCTCCCAGGTGTTGAGGATTTTGCCGCGCAACGGCATGATGGCCTGGAACTCGCGTTGGCGAGCCTGTTTGGCCGAACCTCCAGCAGAATCGCCTTCCACCAGAAACAATTCGGTTAATGCCAGGTCCTGACTGCTGCAATCGGCCAGCTTGCCGGGCAGTGCAGGACCAGAGGTGATGCGTTTGCGCTTGACCTGTTTACTGGCCTGCAGTCGCTGGCGGGCACGGTTGATGGCCAGTTCGGCAATCGCCTGGCCGGTTTCAACATGCTGGTTCAGCCACAGGCTGAAGGCGTCTTTACTGGCCTGGGTGACATAGGTGGCGATGCTGCGCGAGCTGAGCCGTTCTTTGGTCTGGCCGCTGAATTGTGGGTCACCGAGTTTTACCGACAGCACAAATGCCACGCGCTCCCAGACATCGTCTGGTGCCAGTCGAATGCCGCGCGGTAGCAGATTGTGGATGTCACAGAATTCACGCATGGCCTCGACCAGGCCACTGCGCAGACCGTTGACATGCGTACCGTGCTGGGGGGTTGGTATGAGGTTGGCGTAGCTTTCCTGCAGCAACTCGCCCTCTGGCAGCCAGCACAGCGCCCAGCTGGCCTGTTCGCGCTCGCCGCTGAAATCGCCCATGAACGGTGGTTCCGGCAGATGCTGCTCGTTGCCGACGGCCTCCAGCAGATAGTCTTTCAGGCCATCTTCAAAGTACCAGCTTTCCAGCGTCTGATCAGGCAGCTGCAAGCTGATGGCAAGCCCCGGGCACAACACAGCTTTGGCCTTGAGGTTGTGGCGCAGCTGGCGCATGGACAGCTTTGGCTGATCAAAATAGCTCACGTCCGGCCAGAAGCGAATGCTGGTGCCGGTGTGCTTTTTGCTGGTGCTGCCAGTGACCTGCAATTCGCTGGTCTTGTCGCCACCGGCAAAGCCCATCTGATGGATCAGACCATCCCGGTACACGGTCACCTGCAATTGTCTGGACAAGGCATTTACCACCGACACGCCGACCCCGTGCAGACCGCCGGAAAACTGGTAGTTTTTGTCCGAGAACTTGCCCCCCGCATGCAAGCGTCCGAGTATCAATTCGACCCCGGTCAACTTATGCTGCGGGTGTTCATCTACCGGCATGCCACGGCCATCGTCGATCACTTCGATGGATTCATCCTCGTGCAGAATCACCTGTATGTTGCTGGCGTGACCGGACAATGCTTCATCGACACTGTTGTCCACCACTTCCTGAACCAGGTGGTTCGGGCGCGCGGTATCGGTGTACATGCCCGGTCGCCGACGCACCGGCTCCAGTCCGGTGAGGACTTCAATATCGGCGGATTGGTAGTCTTTGCTCATGTAAAAAGGCTTCGGATGTGGCTTGCAGAGTGGCTGTTACGTGCATCATTATACGCATCAGCGCAACGGATATGCTTGCCGTATTGCGCTGTATTTGTGTGCAGTGCAGTGGCCACGGCCATGGCTTGATGGCGATCCAGCGCCAGTCTTATTCAGGCTCACGATAATCACTGTCAAGACCACTGCGGCCTGGGGATCAGTAGTCCGACAGACCGTGCTGAGGCTGGGGCGTGGTTGGCTATGCTGCTTAGTCGCGCATGAAATAGGGGATGCCCATCAGCGTGACACCGATAGCGATCAGTACCATCACATTGCTAACGAAATACGGGTAGATCATCAAGCTAAATCCACACAGCATGGGCAACATGGCTTGCTGCTTTTTGCCGTAGATGAAGTAACTCAGCCCGATGGCGCCGAACAAAAACCCCCAAACTAACCAGGCCCCGCTCAAGTCTGACTCACTGCTTGCGTGGTCGGCCATGACCACAGCTCAACAGTTCTGTTATGACGACCCTGGACAGATCGCCCCTGGACAAATCAGTAGTGGGCTCAAGCCGGGGGCTTCGCTTGTTATAATGGCCAGTTGATCCCGACATTAATGCATAGCCTGGACAGGAGAACATGTAACCATGACATCAATCAAGCTAGCCCGTTCCGATTTGTTCAAAAACCAGGCCTATGTGAATGGCCGCTGGCAAAATGCGCCCGCAGCAGCAACCTTTGCGGTGCATGATCCTGCCACTGGCGAGTTGCTGGCTGAGGTCGCCGATCTGGATGCAGCAGCCACCACTCAGGCGGTTGCTGCCGCGCGCCAGGCATTTGCGCACTGGAGCAGCATCACGGCCAAGCAGCGCAGTGAGTATTTGCTGGCCTGGTATCAGCTGATCATGCAGCACAGCGATGACCTGGCCATGCTGATCACGCGCGAACAGGGCAAACCGCTGGCCGAGGCCAAAGGCGAAATAAGCTATGCTGCATCGTTCGTGCAATGGTTTGCAGAGGAGGCCAAGCGTGCCTATGGCGAGTTGATCCCGTCGCCATGGCCAGGCAGCCGTATACAGGTGCTGCGCCAGCCGATAGGCGTGGTCGCATCGATTACACCGTGGAACTTTCCGGCGGCGATGATCACGCGCAAGGCCACCCCGGCACTGGCGGCCGGTTGCCCGGTGGTGATCAAGCCTTCAGAAGAAACCCCACTGACGGCATTGGCGCTGGCCGTGCTGGCGGAACAGGCGGGTCTGCCCGCCGGGGTGTTCAATATCGTTACCAGCAATCAGGCGGCGGCAGTGGGTGAGGTACTGTCTACCCATCCTGATGTCGCCATGCTGTCGTTTACCGGCTCCACTGCAGTGGGCAAGTTGCTGATGAAGCAGTGCGCCTCGACCGTCAAAAAGAGCGCCATGGAGTTGGGTGGCAACGCGCCGTTCATCGTATTTGATGACGCCGATCTGGACGCCGCCGTGGATGGCTTGATGCAAAGCAAGTTCCGCAACACCGGCCAGACCTGCGTCTGCGCCAATCGCATTTTTGTGCAGGATGCAGTCTACGATAATTTTGCCAACAAACTGCAAGCACGCGTCAGTGAGCTCAAGCATGGGCAGGGCACCGCAGACAATGTCACGCTGGGGCCTTTGATCAATCGCGGCGGGCTGGACAAGGTCAGCCGCCTGGTGGATGCCGCTGTGCAAGCCGGCGCCGAGTGCCGCTGGCGCGCGGATATCAATGGCCTGGATCAGCAGCGCTATTACCCGGCCACGCTACTGACCAACGTGCAAACCGGCATGGACATTACCAAAGAGGAGATATTCGGCCCGGTCGCCGCCTTGATCCGGTTCAGCAATGAGCAAGAAGTTATCCGCGCCGCCAACGACACCCGCGCCGGTCTGGCCGCGTATTTCTATGCCCGTGATATCGGTCGCATCTGGCGTGTTCAGGAGGCACTCGAATATGGCATTGTTGGCGTTAATGCCGGCCTGTTTTCCACCGAGGTGGCACCGTTTGGCGGAGTCAAGGAATCCGGACACGGCCGCGAAGGTTCGCACCACGGCATGGAAGAGTTCCTGGAAATCAAATACGTGCTGCATGCGGGGCTGGGTGAATAAGAGTGCGTACGCAATTCTAGAAAACTTAGATCTGAGTATTTGGATATTTCGCAAGCTTTGTCTCTTCGTCGGCATATCAAAACATAAGCTTGCTGGCATTATCTACTTGATATTTCAATAAAAATATGCGAAGCCAATATATGAAGACCCGTTGACCGGTGCAATCAATAGGCCAAAACCAAATTATAATCAAATGTTAGCAATTTGATTTAATGATTCAGATGAGGTAAAAGATGAGATAAAGCAGTGGTCGAGTGAGAAATTTAGGGGATGTCCGGTCTTGCGACCGGACAGTGACCCCACGGCACATCAAATGAATGACGGCCTTATTGTAGCAACGGCTCTCACCCCGATTGGCTACATGGACAACTATACAGGGAGTGAAGGGAAAAGTGAACAGTTTTGACAAAAAAACAACTCGCCATTACGTACTCGGCCTGGATATCGGAATTGCATCGATTGGCTGGGCGGCACTTAACAGTAATGACGGTAATGTTGTAGATGGCATTATCGATCTCGGTGTTCGAATCTTTGAACGTGGCGAAACGGCCAAGAAAGGTGAGTCACTTAATCTTGCCAGAAGGCTTGCCAGAGGGACTAGAAGGCGCTTGCGAAGGCGTGCACACCGCATGTTGAGATTGAAAAGATTGCTATTACGCGAAGGATTGGTAAAACAAGAACATCTGGATTCAAGTGGCAATATCAAGTTCAGCGCAGATCCATGGCGTTTGAGGTCCGAAGGGCTTGACAGACTATTGACACCATTTGAGTGGGCGGGGGTGATCTATCACATGATCAAACACCGCGGCTATCTTTCGACACGAAAAGCCGACAATAACAGCGCGGATAATGATACCGGCAAGGTATTGGTTGCGCTCAAGGCCATGAACGAGCGTCTGGAAGCGGGTGGTTGGCGCACAATTGGCGAAATGGCTTATATGGATAATGAAGAGTTTGGCCATGCCATCCGCAACAAACAGGGTGATTACAGGCACTGCTTTGATCGTAAGATGCTGAGAAGTGAGTTACAGCTTCTGGCTGACAAGCAGCATGCATTTGGCAATCCGCACACAGATGATGCTTTTAGAGAGCAGATCATTACTCTCTTAATGCAGCAACGTCCTGCCTTATCGGGCAAGAATCTGCTCAAAATGCTCGGTAAATGTACCTTCGAGAAGCACGAGTATCGAGCGCCAAGAGCGAGCTATAGTGCGGAAAGATTTGTCTGGCTGTCCAAACTCAATAACCTTCGTCTACTCAACAGTGATCGCAGCCGTCGCTCACTGACCGCAGCAGAAAGACAGGTAATCATGGATTTTCCTTACGAGCGTGTCGTTGTCAAGTATGCACAAGTACGCAGAGCCTTAGACCTGCCAGACGATATCCTGTTTGTGGGTCTGCGTTATCGCGATGACGAGAACGCAGAAAACGAAAAGCTTATCGAACTGAAAGGTTGGCACAAAATGAAAAAAGCACTCTCGGATGCCGGTCTGACAACTGAATGGCATGGAATTGCCAGCAGAACCGAAGAGCTTGACGAATTGGCCTACGCATTGAGCGTATTCAAAGACGATAAAGAGATTAGTACCCATTTGCGGGCAAAAGGGTTTGATGATGTTGTGATTCAAGCCTTGCTGTCTGTCAACTTCAGCAAATTTTCTCACCTATCGTTGCTTGCGCTGCGCAAGCTGATTCCACACCTGGAAGCAGGTATGCGCTACGACGAGGCGTGTACTGCAGCGGGCTATGATCACAGTTTGCCTATCAATATTGATAAATCTGATCTATTGCCGCCAATCAATGCTGATGATGTGCGTAATCCGGTAGTGATGCGTTCACTCTCGCAGGCGCGCAAGGTGATTAATGCCATCATCCGTGAATATGGTCAGCCATTGCGCGTGCATATTGAATTGGCAAGAGATTTGAGCAAACCAAAGATCGAGCGAAATCGCATAGAGCGTGAACAGAAAAAGTGGCGCGATCACAAAGAAGGCCTGGTCAAGGAATACATTGAGAATCTAGGTGCAGAGCCAAGTGGTAAGGACTTGCTGAAATACCGACTTTACAAAGAACAGAACGGCAAGTGTGCTTATTCGCTGCAATCTCTTGAGCTAGATAGGCTGACAGAAGCCGGTTATGCAGATATCGATCATATTTTGCCTTACAGCCGAACTTTCGATGATTCATTGAACAACAAGGTGCTGGTGCTCGGCAAAGAAAATCGCAACAAAGGCAATAAAACACCGTGGGAATACTTCGGCAGCAGCGATGAACAGCGCTGGGTGTTCTTTGAGGCCTGGGTTCGCTCGAACCCTGGGTTTAAACAGGCCAAACGCAATCGCTTATTGAAACGTTCCCTCACTGAAGAAGATCAACAGGATTTTCGCGAACGGCACCTCAATGATACGCGCTACATCGCGCGCTATCTGAAAAACTTCGTTGAACAAAATCTGCAGCTATCCGGTGATGCTCAACGCGTTCGAGTGGTTTCCGGCAGTTTGACCAGTTTTCTGCGAGCACGCTACGGCTTGATCAAAAAACGGGAAGAAAGCGACTTGCATCACGCAATGGATGCGGTGGTTGTCGCTGCAACCACCAACAGCATGATCAAGCGCTTGTCGGACTACGCCAGATTTGATGAGCTTGATCGGGTCAAAATCACAGGTTATATCGATCCTGAAACTGGCGAAGTGCTGGATATCAGCACGCTACGGAAGCTGGAGCAGCAGTTCCCTGAACCATGGCCTAATTTCAGATACGAATTGCAGGCCAGATTGAAACCAGACCCGCAACGTGCATTGCGAGCCATAGACGGCTGGCAGCACCGGGATATTTCCTGGATTCGGCCGATCACAGTTTCGCGCGCACCTCGACGCAGTGTTACCGGCCCTGGCCATGCAGAAATCATTCGCTCTGCCAAACGACTTGACGAGCAGATCAGCTACACCCGCGTACCGTTGACCAAATTGACTTTGCCCATGTTAGAGACGATACATGGTCGTGAACGTGACAAACCCCTTTACGAGGCATTGAAGTCTAGGCTTTCAGAGCATGACGGCAAGGCGGACAAGGCATTTGCCGAACCGTTTTATAAACCTGCGGCGCCGGGCAAGCAAGCGCCCAGAGTCACGGCGGTCAAGATTGAGGCCATCCAGAAAAGTGGCATACCAATCCGAGACGGTGTTGCGGATAATTCATCCATGGTAAGGGTGGATGTCTATCGTAAAAACAACAAGTACTGGCTGGTGCCGGTGTATGCCTGGCAGATAGAAAAAAGCATCATACCGATGCATGCTGTCGTTGCCTATAAACCGGAGCAAGAATGGGAGCCAATGGAAGACAATGCACAGTATTTATATCATTTTCAATATGATGATGTAGTCCAGATTGATACTGGAAAAGTCAAGATATTTGGTTATTTTAATGGTATGAATCGTTCCACTGGCGCTATCAATATTGAGGTACATGATAGGAACCAATTGATTGGTAAAAAGGGATTATTCAGGGGCGTTGGTGTCAAGACCGCAAAATCGCTGCAAAAGTACCAGATTGATGTTCTGGGCAAATACTGGGTGATCAAAAAGGAGGCACCGCCATGGGCTGGCGCAGTATCATGATCAGCAAGGGTGCAGATTTGCGCCTGAAGCATGGCCAGTTGAAGATTTGCCGTCAAGATAAAGCGCCCATCACGCTGCCACTGGAGGATATTGACAGCATGGTGCTGGATACCGCACAGACAAGACTCAGCGGACAATTGTTGAGTGCCTGCATGGAGCAACAGTCTGCAGTCTACGTCTGTGATAAAAAGCATATGCCTGCTGGTGTGCTGCTGCCATTTAACAGCCATCACCGCGGCCTCAAGGTCTTGCGGCGCCAGCTGAATATGGGCAAACCATTGCGCAAACGTCTGTGGCAGCAACTGGTGCAGGCCAAGATCAACAATCAAAGCGAGTTGCTGCTTCGTCAGAAGCATGCAACACAGGCCAGAATGCTGACGAGAATGGCCAGCAAGGTACGCTCTGGCGATCCTGACAATATTGAAGCCCCGGCTGCGGCAGCCTATTTTCGTGTTTTGTTCGGCCAAGGCTTTGCTCGACGCAAGCCGGTATGGATCAATTCTGCACTGAACTACAGTTACTGCCTGATTCGTGGTTTAATCGCAAGGTCGCTGGTGGGTTCAGGTTATCAACCAGCTTTGGGGCTGGGGCACAACAACGAACAGAATGCATTCAATCTCGCCGATGATTTGCTGGAGCCCTGGCGTGCCATTGTCGATGGCTGGGTGATCAGATTGATGCAAGAGATGGATGATGATGATCAGAGCACAGATTTGCTGCCCGCTCACAAGCAGCAGCTGGTAGCCAACCTGACTGCCGAAGTGATATTGCAAGGCGATTGTTATGGTGTCAGTGCTGCGGCCAATGAACAGGTCAACAGCCTGAGTCGTGCAATCAAGTGCAAAGATACCAGATTATTGTTACATCCAGAAGCTTTGCAACATGATCTGAACGATGGGCAATGAGACGCGACGTTTTATGCGCTTGATGGTGCTGTTTGACCTGCCGACGACATCAGCGGCATACAAGCGCGCTTATGTGCAGTTCCGTAATTATTTGCTGAAAGATGGCTATGTCATGGTGCAATGGTCGGTATATGCGCGCATCGTCAATGGTATTGATGCCGCAGAAAAGCATCTGCAAAGGCTGCAGAAGCACTTGCCCAGAGAAGGCTCGATCCGCTGCCTGCAGATTACCGAGAAGCAATTCACGCAAATGAAGATTCTGTTGGGTGAACGCACAAATCAGGAAAAAATCGTCAACAATGAACAGTTTCTGTTGTTTTGAACCGGTTTTGCGCGCGGCAAAAGTGCTCTGGAGCAAGCTCCAGAGCGGCTTTGCGGGCGAGGTATTGTAGCCAATCGGGGTGAGAGAGGGAGCTACAACTTCTACGTGCAATCGAACAATCGTTGGTATATTGTAGCCAATCGGGGTGAGAGAGGGAGCTACAACATATTCGATCTGCGCTGCTGTCCTTGCTTTATTGTAGCCAATCGGGGTGAGAGAGGGAGCTACAACTCGCAATTCACAAGGAATCAGGCTGGATCGATTGTAGCCAATCGGGGTGAGAGAGGGAGCTACAACTCCCTGAACAACCTGCAGGACTCAGGGTTCATTGTAGCCAATCGGGGTGAGAGAGGGAGCTACAACGCATAGCGTTCAGGAACTCCAGCCTTAATGATTGTAGCCAATCGGGGTGAGAGAGGGAGCTACAACGCGCGGCGCGTTGGTCTGTGTGCGCCTGGTATTGTAGCCAATCGGGGTGAGAGAGGGAGCTACAACAAAGTTCGGCGCAGTCGGATTAACGGACTGATTGTAGCCAATCGGGGTGAGAGAGGGAGCTACAACAGTGGTGTCGCCGTAGTGACGCATGGCCATATTGTAGCCAATCGGGGTGAGAGAGGGAGCTACAACGGACGATGTGCTGTGCACACTGGACGCCGAATTGTAGCCAATCGGGGTGAGAGAGGGAGCTACAACGTGATATATTATGTATAAAGCACACAGAGAATTGTAGCCAATCGGGGTGAGAGAGGGAGCTACAACCAGCGCGGCCACGGTGATCAGCCTCGGCGCATTGTAGCCAATCGGGGTGAGAGAGGGAGCTACAACTTCACCTTCGGAGTAGACCGATGAAAAAAGATTGTAGCCAATCGGGGTGAGAGAGGGAGCTACAACGCGGTAGATGGTGGGGTCGCTGCCAAACGCATTGTAGCCAATCGGGGTGAGAGAGGGAGCTACAACTATGAAAGTAAATCTGGCGAAAGAGGAATTATTGTAGCCAATCGGGGTGAGAGAGGGAGCTACAACTTGTGGCATAACATCATAAACATCCGTCTGATTGTAGCCAATCGGGGTGAGAGAGGGAGCTACAACGGTTGGTTTACGAAGGTCGCGGCAAGGTGCATTGTAGCCAATCGGGGTGAGAGAGGGAGCTACAACCGCGTGTACAGTTATTATAACGGTGACGCGATTGTAGCCAATCGGGGTGAGAGAGGGAGCTACAACGTTAAGCGACTATAAATGGGTGTGGGATACATTGTAGCCAATCGGGGTGAGAGAGGGAGCTACAACCCTTTTATTACTGTTCAGCCCAAATAAACCATTGTAGCCAATCGGGGTGAGAGAGGGAGCTACAACCACGCCTTTGGTGCTAGTGTTGGTAAATGGATTGTAGCCAATCGGGGTGAGAGAGGGAGCTACAACCTTGCTGCCGCGCTGGTACAGCCATGCCATATTGTAGCCAATCGGGGTGAGAGAGGGAGCTACAACAGAAAGTTATGAACATTATGAACATTATTAATTGTAGCCAATCGGGGTGAGAGAGGGAGCTACAACTGTCCAGTTGATGGCACGCAGTGGCTCGCCATTGTAGCCAATCGGGGTGAGAGAGGGAGCTACAACCACCACATACGGAGTGTGCTTGCCCATCCAATTGTAGCCAATCGGGGTGAGAGAGGGAGCTACAACGCCGGTGACCCGCGCGGCCCAGCGCTGCAGATTGTAGCCAATCGGGGTGAGAGAGGGAGCTACAACATACTCGGCTTTGCTGGCAACCAGCTGCAGATTGTAGCCAATCGGGGTGAGAGAGGGAGCTACAACCTTGCGTGTTGCCGTCTGCCGCAAGCTGGTATTGTAGCCAATCGGGGTGAGAGAGGGAGCTACAACAGTGTCAACTCGCTGAGGCTGAATCGCTTGATTGTAGCCAATCGGGGTGAGAGAGGGAGCTACAACGACACCAGCGCAAGGGTTGCTGTTGGCCATATTGTAGCCAATCGGGGTGAGAGAGGGAGCTACAACTCAGAATCCGGTGCCCCTTGCATGACGTCTATTGTAGCCAATCGGGGTGAGAGAGGGAGC
>JAJFKZ010000108.1 GCA_021772955.1 Gammaproteobacteria bacterium
AGCAGTTCGCGGTCCAGTGCATCGCCATGGCCGACATAAATCCAGCGCGAAAACACGACCGGACGCGCATGACCATAATACTGCGCATAATGCTGATCCGGCAGCCCGGCATAGACATAGTCCGGCGCACCGCAGTGGGCAAAGATCTCAGCGGTCATGCTGCCGGCATTGGCCAGGTCACGCGCCGAACAGCGCCGACTGCCGGGCGCAAAACCGACGCCGTAGCCCAACTCGTCAATGCGTTGCAGGTAACCGTTGCTGAACACCAGTCGGCGCATCAGCTTGCTGCTGCCGAAATTCAGATACCACACTTCAGCAGCCGCAAACAGTGCCGCAGTGCCATAGGCATGATGGAAGGCAGGGTTGCTGTACAGCGGCTCCTGGTAAAACGGTTGCGGGCATGCACGTGCGACGCGATGCTGCGGATCACCGACCTTGACCAGCGCACTGCCGCAATACAGGCTGGCTTGCGCCGACAGGCTGCACAGCCCCAGCAGCAACAGTCCGCACGCCAGTGACCGTTTTGTTGCAAGCATGGATTTCATGTCTGCATTGTAACGCCAGCAATTGAATGGTCGCTGAACCGGAGGTGCTGACGGCTTGGGCTTTGTATCTGAGCAATCTGTGTCATCCGGGATTCATGAGATCGATAAGCACTGATCCACACCACCGGAGATCAATGCCTCTGCCACTGCCGGAGTATTGGTGATGACTGCTTACACAGGAGCTTGCGCCTGGACTGGTATCAGGTAGATTTGAATGGCAATGGTGCTTGCGGTAGCGGCAGAGAGGCAAACTCCGGGTCTTTGTGCACGAGTATGGCATCCTGCGTCATCGCTGCGGCAGCGATCCAGACATCTGCCACGGACAGGCTGTTGCCAGCCTTCAGCTCGGCCACCTGCAGCAACAGTTCTTCACTGTACTCGATCCACTGCATCGGCAGGGCAAGACACTGTTGCAGAGCCAGTTTACCGGTCAACTCCCCCTCATCTTTCCACACCCGACACAACACTTCCATGCGCGACATGAAGCATCCCAATCACTGCCCATCTACACATTGCAACAGCGTTTCCAATTGATCTGCGCCGGGCTCATCATCGCGCAATGTCAACAAAGCCGATGTGTCCAGCAGGTAGCGCTTCATTCCCGCTCAATGTCCTGGTGGCGATCTGTGATCAGCCGCTGCGTGGCACCACCCTGACCCCGCCCCCGAAAGGCGCTCACCGGGTCGGCCTTGACCGGCACCACTCTCAGGCCGTCACTGGCCAGTATCCACTCCAGACGATCACTGGCTTGCAGCCCCAGTTTGCGACGAATCGCAGCCGGTATCACGGTCTGACCACGCTCGGTGATGGTGCTACGCATGTCTGTCCTCAGAGATGAATTACTTTTTCAAAAGTAGTGTAATTCAATCAAATCTGCTACGGCAATGACAGGTAGCGGCTTCTGCAGACCATCAGCCCGCGTCACCGGCGATGGTCATTTCCCGGATCAGCCAGGACGGCGTCTGCACATTGCCGCGCATGTCGACATCGTTGCCCAGCGCCAGCAGATTGGCATACATGTCGCGCAGTTTGCCGGCGATGGTGACTTCCTGCACTGGATAGGCGATTGCGCCGTTTTCGATCCAGAACCCACTGGCGCCACGGGAATAATCGCCGGTCACTGTGTTCACGCCCTGCCCCATCAGCTCGGTGACCACCAGCCCGGCCCCCATTTGTTGCAGCAGTTCCTGCTGGCTGGAAGCACCGGGTGCAATCAGCAGATTGCGGACTCCGCCGGCATTGCCGGTGGTTTCCAGGCCCAAGCGGCGCGCCGCATAGCCACCCAGCACATAGCGCAGCAGACGCCCACCCGCCACCAACTCGTTGTGCCGCCCGGTCGCCACGCCGTCATGGTCGTAACTGGCGCTGCCAGGCGCACCGGGCAGCAATGGCCGCTCCTGAATAGTGACAAATTCCGGAAACAAGGGCTGGCCCAGCTGATCCAGCAGAAAAGAAGCCTGGCGATACAAGGCACCACCGGAGCAGGCAGCAATCAGGTGCCCAAGCAGACTGCGCGCCGCCTCCGGCGTGAACAGTATCGGCGCACGGGTGGTCTTGGCGCTGCGGGCACCGAGTCGTCGAATGGTACGCTGCGCGGCGCGCCGACCCAGTTCCTGCTCATCCAGCAGATCGGTCAAGCGGCGGCAATTGTCCCAGTCGTAATCGCGCTGCATGTTATGGCTGTCGCCGGTCTCGGCGGCCACCAGGGACAGGCTCTGAAAAAAGCTGGTGCCACGCTGGGCAGCGCAAAAGCCATGGCTGTTGGCATAGGCGCTACTGCTTTGATCAAAGCCTACACTGGCGCCTTCGGAATTGTGGATGCGGTGATCAACATCGCGCCCGGCCTGCTCCATGCGCGTGGCCCGCTCAATCAACTCAGCGGCGCTCAGCTCGTGCGGATGCCAAAGCTGCAGATCCGGGAATTCATCTGCCAGCAAGTCAGCAGCAACCAGTCCGGCACAACTATCGGGCTCGGTGTAAGTGGCGATATCCATGGCCCGCTGCAGGGTTTCATGAATGCTTTGCGGGCGCAGATCGCCACAACTGGCATTGCCCTTTTGCTGGCCTTTGTAAACGCTGATCGACAGGCTGCGATCACGGTGGTGCTCAACCGTTTCGACCTGCCCCATGCGCACCGTGGCGGACAAGCCGCGATGCCCGGCTATGCCGGCTTCCACCGCCGTGGCGCCGAGTTTGCGGGCTGCCGCCACCACATCACTGACCAGCGCCTGTAACTGCTCCGGCGCAAAATCATCGTTGCGCGCCTGATTGACCAGACGGTCAGCCTGCGCCACGCTTTGCTCAAGGTTCTGATTGTTCATAGACACTGGGTCCTTCGTTCATGGAATGATTGTAGAATAAGCTGATGGTACGCAAATCACAGTCCCGATCCGCACCCTCAACCGGTGTGACTGCAGTCGAAGTCGAGCCACCGGAATCGGCCGCCGGCCCGAACCCGCATGATAAATCGCTGAGCCGCACCAAGCGCAAGGAAGCGTCAAAAGCGTTGCAGCAGATGGGCCAGCGCCTGGCGGCATTAAAGCCGCAGCAACGCGCCAGCTTGTCGCTGGATGCGGATATTCTGGCCGCCATAGACGATCTCAACAGCATCAGCAGCCATGGCGCCCACAAACGCCAGATGCTGTATCTGGGCAAACTGTTGCGACGCATCGATGCCAGCGAGCTAATCATCATGCTGGAACAGTTTGACCAGCAGGCCCGGCAACTGACCGCCGGTCACCAGCGCGCAGAACAATGGCGCGATTATTTGCTCGAACATGGCGACCAGGCGCTGCAGAGCTTGCTAGCACAGCAAAGTGCGAATCATAACAGCCTGCTGACGAGCCAATCAGTACGCGCATTGTTGCGTCAGATTCAGCAGCAACAGCAAGCCGGAAAACCTGCTGCAGCCAGTCGAAAATTGTTTCGGCTGCTGCATGCCGCAGATCAGCAACAGCCGTTACCGGTATTGCCAAGCGCATAACAGCCTGTCGGACTTAACCGATCGCAGTGAGGCAAAGCCAGGCTGCGGCAGAGTTTTCGATCTTTTGCGGCGAACAGTAGGCCTAGCAGCCTGTCGGACTTGACCGGTCGTAGCGAGGGAAAGCCGGTTTGAGACAGATTTATCGATCTTTTGAGGCGCATAGTGGAACTATTTAATGAAAAAGATCGGAAAATATGGCCCCATAACAATAGACATGGGCGGCTTTTCCGCAGTAGATCAGCGTTAAGTCCGACAGGCTGCTAGGTAACGAAAAAGATCGGCAAACTGGGCCATCGGAAAACAGAGCCACACAACAATCGCCACGGCCGACTTTTCCGCAGTAGAGCAGCGTTAAATCCGACTGGCTGCTAGCGTAGCGTTTATCAGCGCTGCTCTGGGTGGGCCGGCAACACATGCTTAGGCCGATCTGGTGCCGCCCACCGTCAACTGA
>JAJFKZ010000109.1 GCA_021772955.1 Gammaproteobacteria bacterium
GGTATCGTTGTGCCAGAGTCAGTTGTCGGTATGTTGTTGACATAACACTTGAATCCTTTGTTTGAGAGCTTAAGATTCTACCGGCACTGGCTCTCTTTGGGGTAAACATTCAAGTGTCGCAGTTATCCTGCGAATTCACGGGTTAATAGGTCTATTGAAAACATAGCTATAATTGTTTAGCCCGCCATCCATCCCAATCAAATCACTCTGCACATACCGCCCTGTAGACGGATTGTAATCCCGGAACATATTGTAGAACAGTCCGGACTCCTTATCGGAGTATTGACCGGGAAAGCGTAGATTGATACTGATTGGTGACACCTCCTGTGGCTGCACATCCCCAAACACTTCGCCTTCCCAGCGCCAGATGATCAATCCGGTGGCGACGGTGGCCAGCCTTGCTGTGAGTAGGTGATCAGTGTGCAGGTAGCTGATGGTTTCAGTTCCGTTGCTGTTGTCAATCTGTGCCACCGGATCGCCATCCAGCCAGATGTAGTCTTTGCCTGTTGTATTGCTTGTTGCGTCTGTGGTGCTTTCGCTGATGATCTGATAGCCCGCCAGACCGTAGTGGTAGATCGTCTGTGTGCCTGATGCTGTGTCGATCTTGTGGCTGCGCTGGCCCTGGCTGTTGACGATGTATTGTGTACTGATAACACCGTCTTGCAGGTAGGCTGTCATGCGGTTGGCCTGGTTGTAGTTCCACGACTGCTGGCTTTGTGTGGCGCGATTGGGCAGTTCGGTGGCGTTGACCTCGAGCAGGCGGTTGCTGTCTGGCTGATAGCTCAGTGTTTCTTCTTTGCTGTCCGTGCCGCTAGCCATTGTTCTTGTCAGTCTGTTGCCATTGAGGTCATAACTGTATTGAATGCTTTTGTCGCCGGCAATGATCTGTTCAACCAGTCGATCCACAGCGTCATAGGCATAGCGTTGCTCACCCGGTGTGCCGGTGCGGGCGGTGATGTTGCTGTCGGCGTCGTATTGATAGAAGCGTTCGTCCATAACCGTGATACCGTCCTGCGCGAACAGGGTTTTATCCAGCATGCGGCCTTGCAGGTCATAGCTTAGCACAGTGAATGTGCCGTTGCCGTGGGTCATTTGGGTGATCAGGCCATCGGCGCGGTAGTGGATGTCGCTGACTATAGCAACAGTTTGTCCATTGAGCTCGGTGCTGATGGAAGTGATCCTGCGCAGCACATCTCGCGCGTAGTTGACCACACCCCGGAAGGGTAGCTGATCTGCATGACGTAGTCACCGCTGTCATAGGCGTACGTGGTGGTGGATGTACCTGTGGTATTGACGGGGGTAAAGTCCTGTGTCAACTGGTTGCCAAAGACATCATAACTGTAGTCGTATTGACCGGCTTCGTCAGTCACCTGGCACAGGCGGCCGATGCCGTAAATATAATTGTAATTATTTTTTTATATTAGATATTAATTTATACGAATAAAATCCGGTATAGACTAATATTAAAGATAGGAATAAAACAAATGGATATGATCTGAACATCCCATGGAATACAGCCACATTCATGGGGATATTGGGCACAAAGATTGGTACGATAAAGATTATTAGACGAAGAACTACATGACCAAATAATGAAAGAAGTAGCACAATGACGATATTATGCTCATGGCTATTCCCGATTGATGAAGACAAAACTCCAATATACAAATATATAGTAATACTCGCAATAATTGTATAGATTATCGCAATTGTTTGAAAGTTTTCAATTTGAAGCATTGATCTATATATAATTTCATTTAAGCTAATTAATATAATTCCTCTTAAAACGATTTTAATAGTTGAGTTAATCATTTTCACACGGCTCACAATTGGCTTCAGTATTTGTACAACACTCTGAAAAACACAATAACAATTTAGATGAATCTACACCATAAGATATGCATACAAGCAGGGATTGATACTGATTGGTGACATCTCCTGCGGCTGCACATCACCAAACGCTTCGCCTTCCCAGCGCCAGATGATCAATCCGGTGGCATCGGTGGCCAGCCTTGCTGTGAGAAGGACCACTAGTGAGCACCCAACTCACTGGACACGAGCTTTTGTATTGAGGCGCTGAATGAAACCATTCTCAACTGGATGTCAACCTGAACATACGCAAGCGCTGCAGTTGGTGATGATGCGCCACCGCCACATAGCTGTCTGCACTGAAATTCGGCAAGCTGATGCGCAGACTGTGCAGCACATCGTCGCCGGGTTCATTGATGGCCGCAGTGATCTCGGCACTGCGCTGCTGCAAAGTAATGGCGAATCGATGCAAGCCGGAGACAATACCGCCGCCGGTGGCCTTCACCACCGCTTCCTTGCAGGTCCACATTCGCAACCAGGCCGCTGCCACTTGCGTCGCCGGTAATTGCTCTAGCCAGTGATGCTCGGCAGGGTGAAAATAGCGCTTCGCCAGGCGCAGCGGATCGGCCACCTGCCGACCCGGCCGCTCCATGTCCACGCCCACGGGCGCATCCCGGCACAGCGCCACCAACAACGCTGATCCGGCATGGCTGAGACTGAAATACAGCGGCGGCCTGGCATCGGGTAACCCTGGATCATCCATGCGTATATAGGGTTTGCCGTTGGCGGTCTTGTCCAGGCGCACGGTATGCGCCGGGCGTCCCAAATGCGCGGCCAGCAGCAAGCGCAGGTAAAAACGCTGGCGCAAGCGTTGCTGCCGCGCAGGCACAGGCCCGGTGATCGGGTCAGGTGCCGGCAGCGCATCAAAATCCAGATACCAGACATGCACCTCCCCGCTTGGCAGATCCAGCTCTCGCAGCGGCAGCGTGTGCAGTTCGGGCTGCTGATCCATGTCCATAACGGGCCTGTACATCAGTGCTGCAAGCCCAGCCAGCGCCGCAACCTGCGCCAGCCACGTTCGGCGTTGGTGACATCCAGCTTGGTCAGATCTGTGCCTTGAATCTGATCGTAGCGCCCATGGTATTTGTGCTTCAGCACAGCATTGATGTCGGCCCGGCAATGCTGTCTGAACAACCAGTTGTTGCACACATGCCAGACCGGCTTCTTGAACACGGCGGTACCCAGATCCAGCACATAGGGCTGACCGTCGTCTGCAGCCAGCAGATTGGCTTTGCGCTTCAGATCACCATGACTGACGCCACGCGCATGCATTTGTCTGACAGTCTGTTCCAGCCGCACAAACCAGTGCTCCCGATCTTGCAGCTGCGCATGCCGGTAACTACTGCCGGGCACGTATTGCAGCACCAGCGCCTGGGCCCCGGCCATGCCGTAACAGCGCGGTATACCGGGCACCCCCTGCAAACGCTGAAAGGCACGGTATTCGCGTCGCAACATCCAGCTGCGCAGACCACGCAGCAAGGCATTGCCCCCGACGCATTTGATCGCCAGGTCATGCTGGTGATCGCAATAGCGCAGCACCATGCCCTGATTGCCGGTCGCGATCAGGTGCTCGCCGGAGGCCAGCGAACGCTGGATCCAGTCGCCAAAGTCCGGCGCTGTCAGCGTTTGCTGCAGACACCGGTCTGCATCATAATGTCCGTTTTTTTCCTGCATACCGTTATGATAACTTGTGCTGGTCTGCTGCAATAAAAAAGGTTATTTTATGCGCACATTGCTACTCTTCGTTGTTTTGTCGTTCACTGTTGCGGCAAGCTGCCAGCAACCCCCATCTGAGTCAGCGCCCGAAACTGTACCTGAGACAGAAAGCCCGGGGTCAAAAGTACCCGAACCGGGGTTACCCCCGTTTGCTGTGACCGATCAGATGACCGTTGCACAGCTGGATCTGTTGCTGCGTCGGATCGACCCGAATCTGACCCGCCAGAACAATTCCTGGCAATTGCAGCTGCGCAATCGCCCGATCATCGTTGTGGTAGATCCCAACGCCGACCGCATGCGCATGATGAGCCCAGTCATCAGCGCCGATGAACTCAGCGAAGACTTGATGTTTCGCCTGCTCCAAGCCAACTTTGACAGCGCCCTGGATGCCCGCTATGCGGTCGCCAATGAATTACTCTGGTCAGTATTCATCCACCCGCTATCACCACTGAATGAACAACAGCTGTCCAGTGCCGTGTATCAAACTTTCTCCGCGGCAGCCACATTCGGCACCGTGTTTTCGTCCGGCATGTTCATCTTCGGCGGCGGCGACAGCAACGAGGAGCTGGAGAAGCTGCAGCAGGAAATCGAGCGCTTACTGAATCCAGCAATCTGATATGCTTAATACCGCACACTAAACCGTTATGACGAGACACCCCATGCATGTTAAAACCCTTCTGATCGCCATTCTACTTGGCAGCGTCAGCCTGCCGCTGCTGGCGCAACAAACTGTCAGCGGCCAACAGGCCTATCCATCCACTTACCAGCCGGTGCCATCCGCTGCGCTGGTGATCCGCAACGCTACTGTACTCACCGGCACCGGTACACAGCTGGACCATGCCGACGTTGCCATCAGCGATGGTCACATTGTCGCTGTGGGTGTGGATTTGCCCAATCCCGACAACGCTGAGGAGATTGATGCCAGCGGTCGCTGGGTCACACCCGGCATTATCGACATCCACTCGCATTTGGGCGTGTATCCCAGTCCGGGCGCCATAGCGCATGCCGATGGCAACGAAGTGACCGGGGCCTCAACTCCTGCGGTCTGGGCCGAGCACAGCGTGTGGCCACAGGATCCCGGCTTTACTGCGGCGCGTGCCGGTGGCGTGACTTCGCTACTGGTGCTGCCGGGCTCGGCCAATCTGTTCGGTGGTCGTGGCACGGTCTTGAAAAATGTGCCAGCGGTGACTTATCAGGACATGAAATTTCCAGATGCTCCGCACAGCCTGAAAATGGCCTGCGGTGAAAATCCCAAGCGCGTGTACGGCGGCAAGGGCCAGTCACCGATGACGCGCATGGGCAATGTGGCCGGTTACCGAGCCGAATGGATCAAGGCCCGCGACTACCTGCAGCAATGGCAGGACTACTGGAACAGTGAGGAGGAGGATGCCGAACCACCGCAGCGCGATCTGGCCATGGCAACCCTGGCCGGCGTGTTGAACGACGAAATTCTGATTCAGATGCATTGCTACCGGGCCGATGAAATGGCCACGGTTCTAGATATTGCCAAAGAATTTGACTATAAGGTCACCGCGTTTCACCACGCTGTAGAAGCCTACAAGATTGCCGACCTGCTGGCCACAAACGGCGTGTGTGCGGCAATGTGGGCGGACTGGTGGGGTTTCAAAATGGAAGCCTATGACGGCATCCAGGAAAACATCGCGCTGGTGGATCGCCCCGAGAACAGTTGCGCCATCGTGCATTCAGACTCAGCCGAAGGCATCCAGCGGCTTAACCAGGAAGCGGCCAAGGCCATGGCACGTGGCAACCGCGCCGGCCTCACGATCAGTTCTGCCCAGGCGCTGCGCTGGATTACCCTGAATCCTGCTCAAGCCATGGGCATTGGTGACCAGACCGGCAGCCTCGAAGTGGGCAAAAACGCCGATCTGGTGATCTGGAACCAGGATCCGCTCAGCGTTTATGCGCTGGCAGACCAAGTCTACATCGATGGCGCGCTGATGCACGAGCGCAGCAACCCCGACCACCAGGCGGTCTCTGACTTCATGCTCGGCCAGCCTGCCGCATTGGAGCAATAATCATGCGCACTATCATTATCACTGCCCTGCTCTCCGGATTCAGTTTTAGCCTGCTGGCCCAGGATGTGCTGATTCGCAACGCCACCGTGTACACCATGCTGGCAGAACAGCCACAGCAAAACACCGACCTGCTGCTGCGCAACGGCCAGGTACAAGCCATCGGCAGCGCGCTTGAAGCCAGTGCCGATGCCACGATTATCGATGCTGCCGGACGACCCGTGACCCCCGGCCTGTTTGCCGGCATCAGCCAGTTGGGCATCGTCGAGGTCAGTGCCGAGGAAGCCACCGCCGATGCTGCTCTTAGTAGCAACGGCATGTACCCGGAGTTTGATATCACCCTGGCCTACAATCCTCTGTCTGCGGTGATTGGCGTGAACCGTGCCGAGGGCCTGACCTGGACGCTGTTGGGCGCCAACAGCGCCGGTGGCGAACAAGCGGGCTCCGCTGCCGGTATGGGTGGGTTGATTGCCGGTCAGGGCGCGGTGGTCAGTCTCGACGGCAAGCTGAAACCGGTTGCCGCTACTGCACCCAGGGCTCTGTTCGTGGCACTGGGGAGCAATGCATCGACGCTGACCGGCAACTCCCGCGCAGCGCAGTACATGATGCTGCAGCGTGCCATCGGTGAAACACAAATCAGCGCTCGTGAGCTGGCCAATAACCAAACGCTGCTAACCCGTGAGGGCCGCGCGGTGCTGATGCGATACATCGATGGCGGTTTGTGGGTGATACAGGTGGATCGCGCGGTCGATATTCTGCAGCTGCTGGCGCTGGCGAAAAAATACGATCTCGATATCATCGTGCACGGCGGCGCGGAAGCCTGGCGCGTGGCCAAACAACTCGCCACGGCCAATGTGCCGGTGATACTCGATAGCCTGGAAAACCTGCCCAATTCTTTCGACCAGCTCGGCGCACGAATGGACAATGCTGCCATCCTGCAGCAAGCCGGTGTCCGCATTGCCTTTTCCGTGGCCGGCATGGGCACCCACAATGCCCGCAAGGTCAGACAACTGGCCGGCAATGCCGTTGCCCATGGCCTGAGCAGACAGCAGGCACTGCTGGCGCTGACCCGAAACCCGGCACTGATGCTCGGCGTGGCCAACCGACATGGTGCCATCGCCGAGCAACGACCGGCCACACTGGTGCTCTGGAGCGGCGATCCACTGGAAGTCACCAGCTATGCCGAACAGGTCTGGATTGACGGTCAGCCGGTGCAGCAGCCCTCTCGTCAGCAGTTGTTGCTGCAGCGCTATCTGCCGCAAGACCCAAATCGGGCGCGCCAGTTTATCGATTAAACACTAACCCGCATATTTCATGAAGGCGGACAGTTACTGGTCATATTTCATGAATAAACAAGGCGATAGCAGTGGAATAATGCATAGTGGAGTGAATACGGTTTGTCCTGTTCGAGTTCAGGCCAAATCTGGCGTTGCACCTCGAACG
>JAJFKZ010000110.1 GCA_021772955.1 Gammaproteobacteria bacterium
CGCACCGGAATCGTACTCACCTGTACGGTGAGGATGCGCGACCGAGTGAAACGCCGCAGGCGCAAGGCTTGGGGCCGCCGCAGTAGATTGGGTGGTGAATAATCCGGGATAAGACAAGTCAATGTCATCAGCCGTGACTGACTGCGGCCAGAGTTTCTTCGGCGTGGTTCTGGTGGCGTTGCTGGATGGCAGCGATGTGGTCAACCTCATCCATCAGCTCATGCACTGGCGGAAAGTTGAAATCGCGCTCCAGCAATGTTGGAAAAACCCCGAATGACTCATAGGCAACGTCCAGTAATTCCCAGACGTTCGGGATCACAGCGGCACCGTGGGTGTCGATGATCAGATCCTCAGCCTCGTTATGATGTCCGGCGATATGGGCATAGGCTATGCGTTCGGCCGGTAAGGCACGCAGAAACTCGACTGCGTCATAACGGTGATTGACGCTGTTGACGTAAATGTTGTTGATGTCCAGCAGCAAATCACAATCTGCCTGCTGCAAGACGGAACTGATAAAATCTATCTCGCTGATTTCCTGACCGGGAGCGGCATAGTAGGATGCGTTCTCGATGGCAATACGGCGTCCAAGAATATCTTGTACACGCATAATGCGCTGTGCGGTGTACGCTGCTGCTTCCTCGGTAAACGGGATTGGCATCAGGTCGTAAAGATGGCCTGCATCGCTGCAGAAAGTCAGATGATCACTGTAATAACGGATGTTGCAGTCATCCATGAATCGGCCGATACGGCGGATATAGTCTTCATCCAGTGGGTCCGGGCTGCCCAGTGAAAGTGACAGACCATGCAGCAGCATGGGATAGCGCTCGCAATAACTGCGAAATTTGTGCCCCAGGTGTCCGCCGACATCGATCCAGTTTTCAGGCGCCACTTCCATGAAGTCGACGGCTGTCATGCGCTCGGTGTTAGCTTCACTGTTGAGTTTGCTCAACAAGGCACGCCGCAAACCAAGACCGACACCCTTGACAGGGTGCCGGTTTGGTGTTGTTCCATTGCCGGTAGAACCAGCCATGGTTATCCTAACAGGCAAAGTTTGCCGGGATCAGGACAGTCCGCCGCAAGAGCCTTCACCACAAGAGCCTTCTTCACCCTTGTCATGGTCGCCTTCACCACAAGAGCCTTCTTCGCCCTTGTCGCCTTCGCCGCATGAGCCTTCACCACAAGAGCCTTCTTCGCCCTTGTCGCCTTCGCCACAAGAACCTTCTTCGCCCTTGTCGCCTTCGCCACAAGAGCCTTCTTCGCCCTTGTCGCCTTCGCCGCAGGAACCTTCACCACAAGAGCCTTCTTCGCCCTTGTCGCCGCCCAGCATATAGCCCTGATTCAGATCAACAGAACCAAAAGCCAATTCGTGTGAGTCAAGGTCTGCAGCCATGGCTGAAGATGCGATGAATGCGGTGCCCATGGCAACAGCAAGTGGAGTAACAATCAGTTTACGCGTAGTCATAGGTTAATCTCCGTTTTCCAAATAAATGAACTTGGTACACATTGTCCGTCTGAGCTGACTCTCTCACCAAATTCGTACTCTCTGACAGTCACCTGCCAGAACTTTAGTGCAGATCAGGGCTGATCTGTACATCTCGCAGAACAAGACCCGCAACGGTGCATGGATATTACAGGACCATGCAGAATTCGTTGCATGCTTGTGTCTTGCACTACTTGTTTCGTAATCATAGCACTAATGTATGAGGATACCATTAACGAGTTCACAACTCAGCGCTGCTTGGCCTGATCTGTTTTGTGACTAAATTCGCACAGGTCATTAATGATGCATTCGCTGCAGCGCGGGCTTCTGGATTTGCAGGTATAGCGCCCATGCAGTATCAGCCAATGATGTGC
Organism: Gammaproteobacteria bacterium; assembly: GCA_021772955.1. GTDB lineage: Bacteria > Pseudomonadota > Gammaproteobacteria > Xanthomonadales > Wenzhouxiangellaceae > JAHJQV01. Next base: position 1,855 of record JAJFKZ010000110.1, read on the forward strand.
ATATTGTTGAAAGATAGGCGAAATACGCTTCAACAACAGCTTTTCCACTGCCAGCGGCGTTTTGCCGCGAGCCAGCCCGGTGCGATTGGCTACTCGAAAGATATGTGTATCCACCGCCATGGTGGGTTCATTGAAGGCGCAATTGAGTACCACGTTCGCGGTCTTGCGCCCGACGCCCGGCAACTGCTCCAATTCGGCGCGGGTGTTGGGAACTTCGCCGTGGAAGCGATCCAGCAGCATCTGGCAGCAGGCGAGCAGGTTTTTGGTCTTGTTGTTGTACAGCCCCAGGCTTTGCAGATGCTTTTTAAGGCCCGGTTCGCCCAGCGCCAGTACCGCCTTGGGCGTGTTGGCGATGGGAAAAAGTTTGCTGGTGACCTTGTTGACGCCAACGTCGGTGGACTGCGCCGACAGGGCTACCGCGACCAGCAGCTCAAAGGCAGACTGATACTGCAGTTCGGTTTGCGGCTTCGGGTTCTGCAGTTGCCAGCGCCGGAACATTTCATCACGCTGGGCCTGGTTCATGTGCTGGCTTGGGTCAATTCAGGCTGGCTGGCTGCTGCTGTGTCACGCTGCTGTCGGCGCCGCTGCAGCAGTTGCCGATGAGCCGCGACCAGTAAAGCGAGGATCAAAAACGCACCTGGCGGCAGACTGAACAGCAGAAACTGGTAATCACCGCCAACCAGATGCCAGGTGAGTGATTGCGCCTGCTCTTTGCTCATCAGGCCCGCCAGCAACAGGTCGGCATCACGCAACAAGGTAGTGTAGGCCAGCAACTCGCGGATTGCGCCGAGCAGGACCAGCACGAGCATGAAGCCACAGCCCATGGCCAGGCCGTCTCGTAGCGCCCGCAGTGGTGTGGTTTTCGAAGCAAAGGTTTCGGCCCGCGCCAGGATCAGACAATTGGTCACGATCAGCGGAAGAAAGATGCCCAGAACACCATGCAGTTCGTAAAGCCAGGCTTCCATCAAAAGATCAATCACGGTGACGATGCCGGCGATGATGATGACAAACATGGCGATACGCACTTCCTGACGCAACAGCGGCCGCAGCAGCGCCACCAGGGTATTGCTGAGCATGACTGTCAGCAGGGTGGCCAGGCCCAGGCCAATGGCGCTGACCAGTGTGTTGCTGATTGCCAGCAGCGGACACAGTCCGAGCAGCTGCACCAGTGCCGGGTTATTTTCCAGCAAGCCCTGGCGCCAGGGATGTGGTTGCAGCAAGCTATCCTGGTTCATGGTTGGTCTGCCATGAGTCGATGCAATTCAGAACGCAGAAAGGCCACATGTTGTTGATGATAACTGCTGATGCGCTGCACTGCAGCAATGACTGCCGAAGTGGTGATGGTGGCGCCACTGATCTGGTCGAACTGAGCGCTCCAGGCTTGATCGTGGGATTGTTCGTAGTTTGCAACGGCGCTGCTGATGCCGCGAAACTGCTGTAACCAGTCAGATTTGCCACGTTCGATACGAGCGCCGATACCGGGAGTTTCGTGATGCCGACTGATACGCACTGCGAGTAGCTCACCAGCCGCGTTGATGGCCACCAGCAGGCCAATGTCCCCGCTGTAGCCATCGTGCGTGGTGAAGGCATAGATTACCGTGCTGAGCACGCCGTCGTTACCGGCCAGGTAGGCGATCACCGGCGCACGTGTCTGCAGTTGACCGGGGGCATTGATTTCGATCAGCGCGGTGGCAGGGTTGTTGTTGTAACTGCCGCTGGGCAGCATGTCAGCCAACACGGCCAGCACGCGCTGCTGACGATTGTCGAAGATACGTTGATCCGTGTTCTGCGCCACCAGACTGATGACAATGCCGGCCATCGCTGCAACCAGCGCCAGCAGCAGTGCGGCCTGCCAGCGCCCGGCCCGGTGTGGCCTGTGTTCGGTTTCAGGGGGTAATGGAGGCATCGGTGACTGGCCCTGTTCAGCGTGGGTGACCGAACACACGCGGTCGCGTGTATTGGTCCAGCAATGGCGCAAACATGTTCATCACCAGTATGGCGAAAGCGACACCATCCGGGTACACACCCCAGCGCCGGATTGCCAGCATGATAATTGCCACGCCGGCACCAAACAACAGCTGTCCACGGGGGGTGGCGCTGCCGGACACCGGGTCGGTGGCGATGAAAAAAGCGACAAACACGGTGGCGCCGCTGAAAATATGCTGCAACGGCAGCGGATTGGCGTCCGGATCGAACAGATAAAATGGCGTGGTCAGCATGAACGTGGTCAGCAAAACCGCCACCGGAACCCGCCAATGTATGACCCGCCGCCACAGCAACCACAGGCCGCCAAGTGCATACCAGTTGGCGATCCATTCCCAGCCAAGACCACCAAAATGACCAAACACGGGGCCTTGCCGGACTTCGGTCACCAACAGCCCGGTGGCGGCGCCGGTGCGCAGCTGATCAAGCGGCGTGGCCTGGGTGATGGCATCCCAACTCATGCCGGGTGGTGGCTGCGTGGTAAAAATGGTGCGCAGCACTTCCAGCATGGACAGCGGATTGTCCACCAGCATCGCCGGTGGTGACCAGTGCGTGAAGATGCGCGGAAAGCTGATCAGTAAGACGGCCAGGCCCACCATGGCTGGATTGAAGCGATTCTGACCCAGTCCGCCGAACAGGTGTTTGGCGATGACGATGGCAAACAGCATGCCAATCAGACTACACCACCACGGCGCCAATGGCGGCAAGGACAAGGCAAACAACACCGCCGTGACGGCGGCGGACAGGTCGCACAGATAGTTGCGCAGCGGTTGCTGGCGAGCGCTCAGTGACAAGTATTCAAAGGTATAGGCAAACAGCAATGCCAGCGTGATCTGCACCAGAATGCCGACACCAAAGTAATACATGTACGCGAGGATACCGGGCAGCAATGCGAGCAGGACCTGAGCCATGACTTTTTGCACCGACGTTTGCGCAGGGATATGCGGTGCACCGGCTGCCATGCGCGTCATGATGTGTCTCCGTCAGTGTCGTTGCGGTTATGTTTTTGCGCCTGCTTGCGCAAGCGCGCGCGCTGCAAGGCGGCACCGATCACTGCCTGGGCCTGGTCCGGATTGCTGGCTCGAGCTTGTCGTTCGGCTTCCTTGCGCGCTGCCTGTGCCGCCTCGTCCTGCAGCCGCTGTTCGCGTGCCGCGTGACGCAGGGCGGATTTGTCTGCCCGTGCCTGCTGCTGTCGTTGCTGAGCTTGCAGTTGTTTGCCGGCGCGGAAATAGTCGGTCAGTGGTATCTGGCTGGGGCAAACCAGATCGCAACAGCCGCATTCGATACAGTCTGTCAGTTGCAGGCGATTGCTGAGCGCATGATCACCCTTGCGGATGCCGTGGTAAAGCAACTGCGGCATGAGCATGGCCGGACACACGCGAACGCACTCGCCACAATTGATGCATGGCATGCTTTGCTGTGGCTCGCGCAGTTGTTCTGCCGCCAGCGCCAGCAGGCAATTGCTGCCCTTGTCGATGCCCAATGCCGGGTCCGTGACCTGCTCGCCCATGACTGGACCACCAATCACCAGCCGTGCCCCGGGGTCGGTCAGACCACCGCTGCATTGCAGTAAATGCTGTATGGGTGTGCCCAGCAAACACAGCCAGTTACGTGGCTCTGCGATCGCACCGGTCACAGTGATGACGCGCTCGATCAGTGGCTCACGATCCAGCAGCGCGCGTTTCACCGCCCAGGCCGTGGCGACATTGATACAGGCCAGGCCCAGCGTCTGCGGATAACCGTCGCTGGGGACTTCCAGCCCGGTCAACATCTTGATCAGCTGCCGCTCACCACCTTCAGGATAAACCGCCGGGACGCGCACCACGAGTATGTGCTCATCATTCAACTGGCTGCGCGCCGTTTCCAGTGCGCTGGCCAGCGCGCCAAGCTGATCCTCGATAGCGATGACGATCTCGGTGATCCCCAGCGCGTGGGCCACGATACGAGCGCCCAGCATGACTTCACTGGCATGCTCGCGCATCAGCATCTCGTCGCAACTGATGTAGGGCTCACACTCGGCACCGTTGATGATCAGTGTGTGCGCTGGCGTCTGCCACTGAGAGGACAGCTTGCTGGCGGTGGGAAACACTGCGCCGCCCAGTCCAACGATGCCGCTGGCGGCGATGCGCTGCATTGTTTGCGCAGGAGTAAAATCCCGCCAGTTGCCGATACTTCGCTCGCAATCGGGGTGCCAACGCTCCTCACCATCCGGGTGCAGACGGATCGATGGCGCCGACCGTGCCGGCTTGCGCAGCAATGGCAAAGTCTGGATCTCGGCAATGGTGCCGGATGTCGGTGCGTGAACCGGTGCCGAAAGACCGTCGCCAGCTCGCGCCAGCAGTTCGCCTTTGGTCACATGCTGGCCAGGCTTGACCACGGCGATAGCGGGCGATCCGGCATGTTGTTGCAGTGATAGCTGCAGATACTCGGGCAAGGGCGGTTGCGCCAGTGCGCGGGCAGTGGATATCTGCTTGTAATGACGCAGTTTAAGCCCACCATGGAAACCATGCAGGTAGGCTCCGGCGGGATGGATCATGACAGGCAGATCGCCAGACATCAGGCGGCCAGATCGGGAATCTGCACGTGCGCGGGTATGCGTCGTTGCGGCTGGTCTGCCAGGCTCACCAGATCAATACAATCAACCGGGCAGGGTGGCAGGCACAATTCGCAGCCGGTGCACTCGGCAGCAATCACGGTATGCATCCACTTTGCGGCGCCGGCGATGGCATCCACCGGGCAGGCCTGGATGCACAAAGTGCAGCCGATACAGCGCTGCTCGTCGATCACCGCCAGCAGTGGGGCTTTGTGTTCGCCACAACTGCTGTCCAGTGCTTTGACCTGCTTACCGAGCAAATCAGCCAGCGCCCGAATGGTGGTGTCGCCACCGGGCGGACAGCGGTTGATGTCTGCTTCGCCGCGGGCTATGGCCCGGGCATAAGGCCGACAACCGGGGTGTCCGCATTGTTCGCATTGGGTCTGCGGCAGCAGCTTGTTGATGCGCTCGATCATGGTATCGCTGTGGTCCTGCCAGCGCCTGGCGGCTATGCTCAGACCGATGCCGATGAGCAGGCCGGCAGGACCCAGAATTATCAATGTTGGCCACAGCTGGGTCATGCCAGTGTCACCCTGACCAGTCGCAGAGTCACTGGCCCATACCGGCAAAGCCCATGAACCCCATGGCCATCAGGCTGGCACTGACCAGGGCGATTGGTGCGCCGCGAAAGGCTTCCGGTACATCGCTCAGCTCCAGCCGCTCCCGCATCGCGGCAAACGCCATCAGCACCAGACCAAAGCCGGCGGCAGCAGCAAAACCGAACAAGGCCGATTGCAGCAGGTTATGTTGTTCGCGCACGTTCAGCAAGGCCACGCCCAATACCGCACAGTTGCTGGTGATCAGCGGCAGGAAAATGCCCAGCATGCGTTGCATCAGAGGCTGAAAGCGGCGCATGGCCAGCTCCACCAACTGCACCATGGCGGCGATGATGAAAATGAAACCCAGCGTGGCCAGGTACTCGATCTGCAGCGGTAGCAACACATACTGATACAGCAGATAGCTGCTGACCGAGGCCAGGGTGAGCACCAACATGGTCGCCAGCGCCATGCCGCGGGCGCTGTCCATGTGGCTGGAAACCCCCAGCAATGGACACAGCCCGAGAAAGCGCGTGAGCACGAAATTGTTGGCAAACACGGTGGCAATGATGATCAGTAGGTAATCCTGCAGCATGGCTTACCTGATGCGCTGTCCGGGTTGCGCACCGCTGTCCGGGCTGAGCAGAAACGGGCCACCATCGTCAGCTTCACCAGCTGCCAGGATCATGCCTTCGGAGATGCCGAAGCGCATCTTGCGCGGTGCCAGGTTGGCCACTACCACGGTCAGTCTATTCTGCAGTTGTTCAGGTGTGTAAGCACTCTTGATGCCGGCGAATACCTGCCGCTGGGCATTACCCAGATCCAGCTGCAGACGCAACAGCTTGTCCGCGCCTGGCACCTGCTCGGCACTGACGATTCTGGCGACGCGCAGCTCCACTGCAAGAAATTGATCGATGCTGATGGTGTCGGTGGGTTGATGCTGCATGCTGTCAGGGGCGTTCTCTGGCTTTTTTTGCGCGGTTTTTTTCTGCTCGGCAGCTGCTGCGGTGGTGCTCGTACCCGCCGCGTTGCTGCTGGCTTCCAGCGTCGCTTTGGAGTCCTCAATGATGGCGGCAATCTGTTGTTCGTCGATGCGCTGCAATAAAGCCTGATAGGGATTGATGGCATGCTCCAGCAAGGGTTCGTGCAATCGCGACCACAGCAGCGCTTGTGGCGTATCGTCCAGCTGCAGAAACTGCAGGGCACGGGTTGCGGTATCAGGCAGTACCGGCGCCAGCCAGGTGATCAGTAGCCGAAACAGGTTTAGTCCCTGTGTGCATATAGCGATGGCTTGGGCTTGCTGATCGGGTTGTTTCGCCAGTTTCCACGGTGCCTGCTCGGCCAGATACTGATTGGCTTGATCCGCCAGCGCCATGATACGGCGCACGGCGGCCTGATAATTGCGTTGCTCGTAGTCTGTGGCGATCGCATTCTGCTGCTCCAGAAACGTCTGGTAGAGATCTGCATCCGGCAGTACCGGGCCCAGTTGACCAGCATTGAGCTTGTGAATGAAGCCGGCACAGCGGCTGGCGATATTGATCAGCTTGCCGACCAGGTCGGCATTCACACGCTGGCGAAAGTCATCCAGCTGCAAATCAATGTCACCCAGACCCGAACCCAGACGCGCGGCAAAGTAATAGCGCAGATAATCGGGGTGCAGATGATCGAGGTAGGTACGCGCCATGATGAAGGTACCGCGAGATTTGGACATCTTGGCACCGTTGACGGTTAAAAACCCGTGTGCAAAGACTGCGGTTGGAATGCGGTAACCACTGCCGTGCAGCACCGCCGGCCAAAACAGCGCATGAAAGTAGATGATGTCCTTGCCGACGAAATGATACAGCTCGGTGTCGCTGTCAGGCCCCCACCATTCGGCAAAATCCAGCTGCGGATGGCTGGCGCAAAAATCCGCAAAGCTGGCCATGTAGCCCACCGGAGCGTCCAGCCAGACGTAGAAAAATTTATCTTTTTGGCCGGGAATTTCAAAGCCGAAATACGGTGCATCACGCGACACGTCCCAGCTGCGCAGACCATCACCAAACCATTCCTGTAACTTGTTGCGCACCTCATCCTGCAGCGCCGGTGAGCGCATCCAGTCTTGCAGCATGTCGGTAAAATCTGCCAGACGCACAAAAAAATGTTCGGATTGACGCAGTTCCGGCGCACTGCCGCTAAGCGTGGAGACCGGATTGATCAGGTCGGTGGGTTCATAGGTGGCACCGCAGACTTCGCAGCTGTCGCCATATTGATCTTCGGCGCCGCATTTGGGGCAGGTGCCGCGGATGAATCGATCCGGTAGAAACATCTTGCGTTCAGCGTCATAGCACTGTTCGATGGTGTGCGATTCGATATGGCCCTGGGCCTGTAAACGGGCCCAGATGCCGTGCACTAACTCGCGATTGCTGGGACTGTTGGTGGAGCCAAAATGGTCATAGGAGAGTCCGAAATCGCGGAAATCGCGCTGATGTTCCTCGGCCATTTCTGCAATCAGCTGATCCGGGCTGATGCCGCGCTTGCGTGCATGCAGCATGATTGGCGTGCCATGGGTGTCATCGGCCCAGATAAAATAAGCCTCATGACCTCTAGCACGCTGGAATCTGGCCCAGATGTCAGTCTGGATATACTCCACCATGTGGCCCAGGTGAATCGGGCCATTGGCATAAGGCAGCGCGGCAGTGATCAGAATACGACGTTGTTTCATGCTGCTATTATGGCATGATGCAAGCACTATCAGAACCCGCCGGAGCATCATTGCAAACTGCGCGGAAAGTGCCTACCCAAGCATTGATCAAAGCCACTGCACGCCCCAACTACTAGGGTCAAGCCCAACCGCAGGACAATGGCCAACCAGCATGAGTCAAAACAGCACTACCCAGCAACCATTGGAACAGCAACTTCAGCAGGCATTGGCGCAGCTGATAAACCCTTATACCGGACAGGCCTGGTCGCAATCGGTGCAGTCAATCGCCTGTGTTGATCAGGCTGAGCGACCGAGCGCTGCAGTGCAACTGCAGATTGGCTATCCGGGCGCAGAGCAAAGTCGCAAGCGGCTGGCCGAGCAATTGCGCAAGGCTGGCATTGCTGCGCAAATCAGCATCAGCATGGCGCAAAAAATTCGCAGTCATCGGGTGCAGGGCAAGTTGCAGCCGCACGCACAGATACGCAACATCATCGCGGTTGGCTCCGGCAAGGGCGGGGTCGGCAAGTCCACAGTCAGCGTCAACCTGGCGCTGGCCTTGTCCAGCCTGGGCGCGCGGGTGGGCGTGCTTGATGCCGATATTTACGGGCCATCACAACCGACCATGCTGAATTTGCATGGTCGACCGGAAATCACCGCTGACAAGCAGATGCTGCCGCATGAGGCCTATGGCCTGCAGGTCAATTCGATCGGGTTTCTGGTGGACAGCGATGCACCGATGATCTGGCGAGGGCCGATGGTCAGCCAGGCCTTGCAGCAGCTGCTGAATGAAACCCGCTGGGCGCAGCTGGACTACCTGATCGTCGACCTGCCGCCGGGTACCGGTGACATTCAACTGACCCTGCTGCAGAAAGTGCCGGTGGCCGGTGCCGTGGTGGTGACCACGCCGCAGGAGGTCGCGACGCTGGATGCCGGCAAGGCGGTGCAGATGTTCGCCAAGTTGCAGGTGCCAACGCTGGGCTTGGTGGAAAACATGAGCCAGCATGTTTGCAGTCAATGCGGTCATCAGGAAGCGATCTTCGGCAGTGACGGCGGCGCGCGTCTGGCCAAGCGCTATCAACTGCCCTTGCTGGCGCAGTTGCCGCTGGACAAACAGTACCGGGAACACACCGATGCCGGTAAGCCAACGGTGGTCGCAGCACCAGAATCGCCGCAAGCACTGGCCTTCCAGGAACTGGCCTTGCAGGTAGCCGGCAGATTGTCATTGCAGCCTGCAAGCAAGGCCGCGCCCGAGCTGAAAGTCAAACTGACCAGTTGAGCAGCGCTGGATAAGGTATGCAGGTTGCGCCGCCATACGGCATAATTGTCGCGGTTCACCAGCGCTGCCTGAGCATTATCAGGCAATGAGCTGCAGTCACTACCAAGCCAGGGCAAAGTACGCATATGAGCATTAAATCCGATCGCTGGATACGACAGATGGCCGAACAACACGGCATGATTGAACCGTTTGAACCCGGCCAGATCAAGCTCGGCGCAAATGGCGAAAGACTGATTTCCTACGGTACTTCAAGCTATGGTTACGACGTTCGCTGTGCCAATGAATTCAAGATCTTCACCAACATCAGCTCGGCCATGGTGGATCCGAAAAACTTTGACGAGCGCAGCTTTGTCGATCAGCAAACCGATGTCTGTATCATTCCACCGAATTCGTTCTGCCTGGCGCGTACGGTCGAGTATTTTCGCATTCCCGCTGACGTGCTGACCATCTGTCTGGGCAAATCCACTTATGCCCGCTGCGGCATCATCGTCAATGTCACGCCGCTGGAGCCGGAGTGGGAGGGCCATGTGACGCTGGAGTTCTCCAACACCACCACGCTGCCAGCCAAAATCTATGCCCACGAGGGCGTGGCGCAGATGATCTTCATGCAGTCCGATGAGCGTTGTGAAACCACCTACAAGGACCGCAAGGGTAAATACATGGGTCAGCGCGGTGTGACGCTGCCGACCACCTGATGCGAGCGTTCCAGTCCAGCCTGGCTGGTAGCGGCGCATGATCGACGAAGGCTATACCAAGTACCAGGTTGATTGGCACCGCGCCCCGGCCTTGCCGTCGGCGCTGTTGCAGGCACTGAACGACTGCCGTCATCGCCTCTATCAAGCTGGCCTGATCGGCTATTATGAGCAGCACCAGGTCGGTTACGGTAACCTCAGCCAGCGCGCCCCTGATGGGCTAGGCTTTATCATCAGCGGCACCGGCACTGGCGCCATCGCGTGCACCGACCAGCGCCATTACAGCCTGGTGACCGGCTACGATATCGATTTGAATCAGCTTACTTGCGAGGGGCCGGTGCAGGCATCTTCCGAAGCACTCACCCATGCCGCCATCTATGCACTAGACCCAGCCATCCACGCCATTGTCCATGCCCACAGCGCACAGTTGTGGCAGTGCTTGCTGGGGCGCATGCCGACCACCGCAGCGGACGTGGCTTACGGCACACCAGCCATGGCCAGGGAATTCCGCCGGCTGTATCAGGACACGGCGTTCGCCGACAGTGGCATCGCTGTCATGGCCGGCCACGAAGAGGGCATTGTGGTCTTCGGCAGCAACATCGGGGACGCGACCGAGCGTCTACTGGCATTGGCATCGATGCCAGCGTAGCGATCGGCCCCAATTCAATAGTGTATTGGATAACGCCAGATTTGGCCTGAACTCGAACAGGATCAATAGTCACTACTCGATAACATATCAATTCAACGCTATCATCTTGTCTATTCTTGAAAAATGACCAGTAGCGGTCCGCCTTCATGAAATATGCGGGCTAGCAGCCTGTCGGACTTAACGCTGATCTACTGCGGAAAAGCCGGATTTGGCCATATTTTCCGATCTTTTTCGTTAAATAGGTCCACTATTCGCCTCAAAAGATCGATAAATCTGTCTCAACCCGGCTTTCCCTCGCTACGGCCGGTCAAGTCCGACAGGCTGCTAGGGCTAACCTGCAATCGAAACGGCCTTGACTTTCAATGATATGAGAGTAATGTACAGTTCACAGGGTTATTGAAAAGGTGGGGTTGTTATGAACTATTCACATCGATGTAGATATGCATGTGTTCTGGTGGTGATTTTCCTTGGCTACTTGACGTCAAGTTTTACATTCCCTACCAAAATATTCACTGGCACAAACCTGGTCACAACGGTCAACGTGCCGCAAGGCCAGACCTGGTATCTGCGTGTAAAAGCCTGCAATGCGGGTGGCTGCAGTGGTTTCAGTAATCAGCGTGCTGCCAGTGCAATTGCAAGCTGTCTATAGTCAATTACATTCATGGAGGATTATCATGACTAAAATATCCTTTTTAACCAAATGTTTCATTTTGCTCGGTTTGGTTAGTGCTTGTGCCGTATTACAGGCACAAGATTCGGGTGGCTTGAACAACACTTCGCTACTGTTCCCCTATCCGGAAACAGGTGCATGGTCACAGCAGAACGATTCCAACACAGGTTTCTTCTTTGAAATCCAGAATGGCCGCGTGGGCGCTGCCTGGTTCGGTTTCGATGGCCAGGGCGATAATGCCTGGGTGGTCTTTGCCGGTGACCTGCAGCC
>JAJFKZ010000012.1 GCA_021772955.1 Gammaproteobacteria bacterium
AATGTGCGGGGCGATGGCGGGCGCGAACCGATACGGGCTGATCGTCGCAGTTGCCAGATCCACATTGCTGGCGGCCTGCAACTGCTCAACGTCATCGTTGATCAGCCCGGCTTCGGGTCGGGCCGGATCCAGATAGGCGCCCGCGGCCAGCGGTTTGCAGCAGGCTACGCGCTGACCCGCGGCCACCCACTGCGCAGCCAATCTGACGGCACACCAGGTTTTGCCGATACCGGTGTCGGTGCCGGTGATGAAATAAAAGGCGGTCAAGATTTTGCTCGTTGCAGCGGAATCTGATCCACCGGAAAGCTGGCCTGTTCACCACTGCCGGTGCGAATCGGCTGGCCCGGCTCAGGTCCAAGCGCGGTGGCATACACCACCTCCCAGGTTGCTGGAATACGCCCGGCCTCAGCGTGCTGTTTGACATAGGCCTGTTGCATTGCCTGCAGCTTGCCGCGGCTAGTTAGCTGGCGCGGTCGGTCGCTACGGGCATTACCGGCACCGATGTTTTTCAGGTCCTGCAACAGGCTTTCCACAGCGGGGTAAGTGGCGGTGATGCGATCGCAGTCCAGCACCGGATCACGAAACCCGGCGGCCACCAGGCAGTCGCCGACGATGTGTTGATCAATGAATTCGCTGACCCGGGCCGCTTCGCCGACACTGGCCCAGGCCTGGCGCAGCTCCTGCAGCGTGTCCGGACCAAAACTGGAAAACAGCAGCAGGCCACCGGGTTTGAGTACGCGCCGCACGACGCGCAAGAAACCGGGCAGATCGGTCAGCCATTGCAGGGTCAGGTTGCTGATCAACAGATCCACGCTGCGACTGGCCAGCGGCAAATGCATGGCATCGGCCAGGATGCTGTGTACGGGTCGGCGCCAGCGGGATTGTTTGCGCGTCTGCAGACACATGCCGGTGGCCAGATCCAGACCAATGACGGTGGCTTTTGCATAGCGGCGCTTGAGTTCGGCACTGCCGTGACCGCTGCCGCAGCCTATGTCGACGATGACCTCCGGTTGCAGTGGAAAATACTCAAGCCGCTCGTACAGACGCGCACGCACCTCACGCTGCAACCAGGCGTGTTGCTCATAATCGGCGGCAGCCTGGCCAAAGGCACGGGCGATGCGCTGACGATCAAAGCCCATGCAGAAATTCCTGTAGCTGGGGACTGACAACATCTGGCTGCTCCAGCAGCAGGGCGTGGCCGACATCCGGCAGCAGCCGCAGTCTGGATTGTGGCAGACTGCTGGCAGTGCGCTCCAGCGCCTGCACCGGCACCAGCCGGTCGGCGCTACCGCCTACGATCAGGCTCGGGCAGGTGATAGCTGACAGGGTCTGACGAGCATCGCCGTCGCGCAGATAATCCAGCGCCTGTTGCAGTCCCAAAAGGCGATCTGTCTGCGGGGATGTCAAGGCAGCAAACAGCGCTTCCTGCGCTGCACGCGGTAGCGAACGCTGGCCGAACTGCAGTTTCTGAAATCCGATCAGCGCGGTCTCGGGATCATTGGCAAAGCCATCACTGAACTGGGCGAAACTGGCTGCCGGCATACCCGGCCAGTCTGCGCATTGGACAAATTTCGGGTTGGCCGCCAGCAGCACGATACCGCGCAATGACCGGGTGGCGGCAGCCTGCAGCACCAGCAAGCCGGCCAGTGACCAGCCCAGCCACATGGCATTGGCTGGCACTTGCGCAGCGATGGCCGCGATGATCGGCGCCGGATCTGCTGGCCACTCAGCAGGCGGATTGGCACCGTGGTTGGGCAGATCGACACACCAGGGATTGCAGAAACTCTGCAATTGCGGTAGCACACAGTCCCAGATGCGACTGCTCATGCACCAGCCATGCAGCAATACCAGATCGGGCCGGTGCGGATCTTGTTGCGCAGGCGCGTGCACGGTGATCATGCCGACAACTCCAGTTTGGCCAGTGCATCGAGCAATTGCCGCAGTTGCTGCTCGCTGTGCAGGGCCGATAAAGTGATGCGCAGGCGCGCCGTGCCTTCAGGTACTGTGGGCGGTCGTATGGCAACCACGAGCAGACCCTGTTGCCGCAGCGTTTCCTGCGCCAGCAGCGCGCGCTGATTGTCGCCCAGTAACAGCGGCTGGATGGCGCTGGATGATGGCAGCAAAGGCACGCCGGCCCGGCTTGCCTGCTCAACAAACCAGGCGATGTTGGTGTGTAACTTGTTGCGGCGCCAGGATTCGGTTTGCAACAGCTTTAGGGCGGTCAGTTGGGCTTGCACCAGTGGCGGCGGCGGGGCCGTAGAGTAGATCAGGCCGCGGCAGACATTGCGCAGGTAGTCGATCAGCGTTTGTGTGCCGGTGACAAAGGCGCCGGCCAGGCCGAACGACTTGCCAAACGTGCCGATCAGTAGCGGGATAGCATCCTGGTCCAGCCCCTCCTGTTGCAGCAGACCCAGACCCTGATCACCCAGGACACCGATACCGTGGGCGTCATCGATGATCAGCAGGGCCTGCTCGGCTTTAGCCAGCGCTACCAGTGCTCGCACCGGAGCCTGATCGCCAGCCATGGAAAACACGCCGTCGCTGGCGATCACACGCAGGCCGGTTTTGCTGCTGTGTTGCAGCTGCTCGCGGCAGTCGTTGACATCGCCATGGCGGTAGCGCAGCAAGTTGCCATCAGCCAGCTGCCCGCCATCGATCAGCGAAGCATGGCTGAGTTTGTCCAGCAGTAGCACATCGTGGCGTCTTACCAGCGCCTGCAGAATACTGAGATTGGCCACGAATCCGCTGCTGAAGCACAGCGCGGCATCGCGTTCAAACAGCTCGGCCAGTGCTTGTTCCAGTGCCGCATGTTCAGGTCGGGTGCCAGTGACCAGCCGCGAGGCGCCGCTGCCAACGGTGTTTTCATGGTTGTTGCCGTTGTTTCCGGCCAGCGCAGCCAGCAGCTGCGGATGCTGGCTCAGACCGAGGTAATCGTTGCCGGAAAAGTTGATCAGCGTTTGTCCGCTGGCCTGATCGCGCAGTAAGCCCTCACCGGCGACAGCATAGGCATGCAGTTGGCGTTGGCGCTGCTGTTGCTGCTGTCGTTGCAGCCGCTGCTGAATGGTCGATGACCAGTCGCTGTGCCGGTTCATCAGATCAGAAACAGGTGGGGTTCACGCCATGGGTTGCAAACCCAGGCGCTGGAACAGTTGCTGATCGGCAGCCGTAGCGGGGTTGGCGGTGGTCAGCAGTTGTTCACCATAGAATATGGAATTGGCACCGGCCAGAAAACACAGGGCCTGGGTGGCATCGTTCATGGTCTCGCGCCCGGCCGACAAGCGCAGCATGGACTCCGGCATCATGCTGCGCGCGGCGGCGATGGTACGCACGAACTCCAGTTCATCCAGCTCCTCAACGCCGTGCATCGGGGTGCCCTCGACCTGCACCAGCAGGTTGATCGGCACGCTGTGCGGATGCTCGGGCAGGTTCGCCAGTTGCTGCAGTAGCCCAAGTCGATCGTCACGGCTTTCGCCCATGCCGATGATACCGCCGCAGCAGGTTTTCAAACCGGCCTCGCGTACGTTTTCCAGCGTGTCCAGCCGCTCTTGATAGGTGCGTGTGGTGATCACCTGCTGGTAGTATTCCGGCGAGCTGTCCAGATTGTGGTTGTAGTAATCCAGCCCGGCGGCTTTGAGTTTGTGCGCCTGCTCGGCCTTGAGCATGCCCAGCGTGATGCAGGTTTCCAGCCCCTCATCACGCACCGCCTGCACCAGTTCGATCACTTTGTCGATGTTGCGATCGGTGGGTTGGCGCCAGGCTGCGCCCATGCAGAAGCGACTGGCGCCGGCTTCCCTGGCGGCTCTGGCCGCATCCACCACGCGCTGTTTGTCGAGCAGTTTTTCCCGCCCCAGACCGGTGTTGTAGTGCACGCTTTGCGGGCAGTATTTGCAGTCCTCCGGGCAGCCGCCGGTCTTGATGCTGAGCAGGGTGCTGATTTGTACCTGATTGGCATTAAAGTGCTGCCGATGCAGGTTTTGCGCCTGCCACAGCAGGTCGTTGAAAGGCTGCGTATACAGCGCACGGATTTCATTGAGCTGCCAGTCGTGGCGCAAGTTGCCTGCGCCGAGCTGGTGCGCGGCGATGCTGACGCTGCGGTCATTGCTGGCAGGCGATTTGCTGGTAATGGTGTCGGTGTTGGCGGTTGCAGGCATGATCTGTGAGCTGGCTGTTGTAGGCGAAATCAATACAGCCGGACTGTGGCTGTC
Organism: Gammaproteobacteria bacterium; assembly: GCA_021772955.1. GTDB lineage: Bacteria > Pseudomonadota > Gammaproteobacteria > Xanthomonadales > Wenzhouxiangellaceae > JAHJQV01. The sequence goes on from JAJFKZ010000012.1 coordinate 4,206, forward strand.
AACTTTGCGCAGTTTATCAGGTTGACGACATCAGCGTGAAGTCATTACCGTGATCAGCTCAGCTCAATCGCTGAGCTGAATGGCGACAGCACGAGCCATAAAGGCGGCGCCAATGATTCGATAGCCACCAGACCAGTCGCTGGCCAGTTCCTGAAAAGCACGCAGTTCATGCTGCTCATAGCCGGGGTAGCCAAGCAACTCATCAAACACCAGAATACTGCCGGCACACAAACGCGCGGCCAGACGCTGCAGCACATCGCGGGTCGAACTGTACAGATCGCAGTCGATGTGTACCAGTGCCACCGGATTGTCGTGCTGGGTGAGAAAGTCATCCAGCGTTGCATTGAACCAGCCAGCATGCAAGCGCACATTGTCCGGCACCTCAGGCTGGCGGTTTTGCGTGCTGTAACTGCCGGCGGCTTCGGCGTTCCAGACCTCTGGCAGACCGGCGAAGCTGTCAAAGCCATGCACGGTGCTTGCGTTGCCGGAGTTGCGCAGCGTGTCGGCAAGGATGCGGATGCTACGACCATGGAACACACCAAATTCCAGCACCAGCCCGTTTGCCATCAGTGCATCCGGAACGACCAGCGGTTGGTCTTGCAGTATGCGCGTGGAATTGCCATAGACGCGTTGCAGATCGTTTTGCAGCAGCCAGCGCTGACTGGCCAGCAGTGCCTGTCCTTTCGGATTGAGCTGGTCCAGCAGGCGCTCGGTGTCCAGCTCCGCTGGACGGCAATCAGCGGCTTCGGGCCAGTTGGCCAGGCACACTGCGGCATTGATCAGCGGCTGGATGGCATCGCCGTGCTCGGCAAAGCTTCGTTGCAGCAAGGCCCAGCCGTCGGCAAACTGTTGTTCCGCCACCAGATGACCCAACTCCATCATGCTGATGCCAATGTGGTTTCCGCTCCAAGACTGACAGCGTGCACGTTGTTGCTCGGCGTCGCTAACCAGGCCCAGTCGTTCATAGCTCTGCCACAGGCGAAACTGAACTTCAGCAACTTCCGGCAGAGCCTGGGCATATTGCTGCCATCGTTGCAGGCTGTGCTGGTATTCACCGGCGCCCCACAGGCAGGTGGCGTATTGCAGCGGATACTGTTGTTGCTGCGGGTCCATCTGCTGCAACAGTTGCAGGGCCTGATCCCAGGCTTGCAGATTCATGCATGCATCCAGCACCTGCAGGCGTGTGCTACGATCATTCAGGGCCATGGTGCTGGCGGTGTGCAAATCATGCAGGGCACTGTCGCGGTCACCGGTCTGATGATAATAGCTGGCAGACAGCAACCACACCATAGGGTTGGTGGTGTCGGTCAGGCGCAGCTGTTCCAGCAAACGGTCGGCGCGGCCAACCTGGCCACGTTCCAGCGCGAGGCTGGCTTGTTGCAGATTTGAGTTCATAAAACAGATCAGTGATATGGTGAGCGAGAGGCTCTATTATAAGGATTTGCTGTGCGTGCTTTGCAGGCACCTGCGGAGTTGGCTTAGCTTGGACACAAATGCCAGATAACAACGCCAAGGTGGAACCGAGATACGGCGACAAGTTGCAGCATATGCTCAGTCTGGTGCATCCGTGGTACTGCGTGTTGTGTCAGCAGCCGGCCCGCCAAGCCATGGATTTGTGTGCGGCTTGCGCCGATGATCTGCCGCTGCTACAGCAGCAATGCCAACGCTGCGCGGAGCCGCTGAGCGTGGTGGCAGCAATGTGCGGCCGTTGTCAGCAGCGGCCACCGGCATTTGATCGGGTATTCGCAGCCTATCTTTATGCCGCACCGCTGCAAGGCATGATTACCGCCTTCAAATACCAACGTCAGCAAGTCATGGGCAGAGTGCTGGCCGAAAGTACCGGCAGACACATTGCCGACGCCATCCATGCCGGAGATCTGGACACGCCGCAGGCCTTGTTACCGGTGCCATTGCATCGTTGGCGTCTGTTGCGGCGCGGGTTCAACCAATCCTGGCTGATCGCCATGGACTGGCAACGTACATTGCGACAGCACGCCATTGACATCCCCGTGCAGGCTGCGGTGCTGCAACGCAGACGCCGCACCAGGCCACAGGCCGGTCTGGATCTGGCCGCGCGCAGACGCAATCTGCGTGATGCCTTCAGCCTGCATGCAACGGTGCCAGAGCATGTGTGTCTGGTGGACGATGTGATGACCTCAGGCAGCACGGTGGAAACCTGTGCCAGGCTATTGAAGCAGGCTGGCTGCAAACGCGTGGATGTCTGGGTACTGGCACGCGCCAGCAGAACGGTCTGAATCATCTACCAGGCTTACTATTTCCCGCAATAGATCGAAAAATCTGCCTCAAGCCGGCTTTCCCTCGCTACAATCGGTTAAGTCCGACAGGCTGCTAGGCAGCCATTATTCAGGGAGAGCCAATGATGAACACATCTGCATCCCGCCACGGTCGTGTCGAACTGTCCATGGCGTTGTCCTTGCTACGCAGTAGCCATACACGCATTCTGATCCTTATTCAGGCATTGTTGTGGCTGGCTCTGGGGGTATTGTTCTGGCTGATAATCGATGCAATGAGCAGCGCAAGCATGACGCGCACGGAAGTGTTCAACGCTGGCATACAGGGTGTCTTGGACACCTACACCGGCTCGCGCGCTGATCGCGCTTTGGGTCTGAGTCTGCTGGCAGGACTGCTGCTAGCAATCATCTTGTTATGGCAGCAAAGCCGGGCCAGGCTGTGTGTGAACATCGAAGGCATCCAGGCCAGCATGCCCAAATGGCTGGGCTGGCCGCTGTTCAAGCAAACCGGTGGCAACTGGAATCTGCGCTGGAGTGACATTGACAGCGTCCGGCTGGAAACGCCCAAACGCACACGGCGTACCGCACAGGGGCTACGCTTTTACCGCCTGGTCATCAACACCGGCAAAGCTGAGGTGCGCATCAATCCGTACGTCTGGTACAACCCCAACGGGTCAGATCACCGCATGGGTTTTCGCGAGCTGTTTGGTTCCGGCAAGAGCAATCAGCAGCGTATCCATGACGCACCATTGATGCATCTGTTGCAAGTACGTGGCATTGAAATTGAAGGCAGTACCCGGCCGACTGCGCAAAACAGTAAGGAATTCCAGCTCGGCAGTCACCTGGGTCTGGGCCTGCAAGTGGTTTTGCTGTTTGTGTTTGGCGGCTATTTCGCCATTGATTATTTCATGCTGGCACCTTACCGGGCGCTGCAAGCTGTGCCCAGGCTGCCGTTTTTGCTGGTGACGATGGTCGCTGCCGCGCTGATCTTCATCAGCGGACGTGGCGCGCCGAAGTTGGAACGCAGTGCGGTCGGTGTCATGCTGTTGTGCGCCATGTTGGCCGCAATCTACCCGGCCATGCTGCGTTATAACGCACACGATGCGGAAGTCATCAACGCTACCTACGAGGCACTAGCAGTGGGCCATTTCCAATCGCTGAACCCCGATCTGCCTGACATCGATATGAGCCATCATCGTGGCGAGGAGTACTGGCAGCAATATGACGCCGGC
>JAJFKZ010000111.1 GCA_021772955.1 Gammaproteobacteria bacterium
CCGCAGAAGCCAGTGGGCCACGCGAACAGTTCGGTAACGCTCAGAGTCAATGTGCCGGTGCGAATCAAGGCGCGGTTCGCAGGCAATGGCCGCTCCCTTGCCAAGCAACGCAACGCCGAGTCGCACCGGCACATTGACTCCCGGTGGGCCGCCGCACAAGCACCGTGGGCTGCGTTCCGCTCGCTTGAATTGACTTACGGCCAGTCCTGCGCTCGCGCGCCTTGTCCACGGCGCTTGTGCGACGGCTGAGTGTCACCGAACTACTCGCGTGGTCCACTCGCCCGTAGCTATGGTTCAAGGGCGATCGTTCGAGGTGCAACGCCAGATTTGGCCTGAACTCGAACAGGACAATCCGTGACCACTCCACAATTCATAATTTTACTGTTATCGCCTTGTTTATCCGTAAACTATGACCAGTAACTGTCCGCCTTCATGAAATATGCGGGCTAGTCGTGAGGCGTCACCAGAGCCTGCCCCGGGCTAGATCCGGGGTTCTGATGGGGCGTTTCATGGCCGAACGCACCGGCAACGTACTCGCCACTACAGTGAGGATGCACGACTGAGCGAAACGGCGCAGATACGGAGCCTGGCGGCGTCACAGTAGAGGAAGTGGTGAATAAGGCGGCTTACCAACGGCCGCTGACATTGTCAAGCGCGGCAAATCGCAGTATGCTGAATTCTGAAAGATTGCTATAAAGCAATACTGTTGACTCATAATCAGAGGAGCCCGGCATGACTATCAGATTCGCTTCGTCGCTGCTGACATTAACGATGATGTTGCTGTTAACCGCCTGCGATCAGGAGTCGGCATCTGACCCAGCAGCCGGTAGCGGCGAACAAGCTCATCAGCAAAGCAGCAGTACTACGGAACCTGCAGCCGAGGCGACCAGCAACATTGCAGAGGCCGACCAGCCATGTACTCTGACCATGGGTTATGATCTCTGGGCCCCCTACCACTTCGAAGCCCCCGACGGCACCGTCATGGGTATCGAAATTGATCTGATACGCGCACTGTTGGCTGATCAGAACTGCACGATTGAATTCGTCAGGGCGGACTGGGTCAACCTGCTGGAAATGATCAAGCGAGGTGAAATCGATGTGGTACCGGGTGCCACTGCTGTGGCCGGCAGAGAAGAGTATGCCTGGTTTTCGGTACCTTATCGTCAGGAACTTTTTGAAGTATTCGTGCGTGCAGGCACAACTCTGTCATCAAGAAACATTGTCGAACTTGCAGCCAGCAACATCAAGATCGGACTCACAGATGGCTATTTCTACGGCAAACTGGTCGATTTGGCGCAACAGCAGCACCCGGATGCATTCATCTATAGTTCAATTGCCGAAAGCAGCATGCTGAAACTGATCGATGGCAACGTCGGCCTGATCGTCGAAGACCCTTATGTGGTCAATATGATCGTGCACCAGAAAGCCTGGGACGATGAGATAGACCGCGCTGGCATCGTCGTTGCCAATACTCCGGTCAGCTACATGTTCAGCAAGCTGACCACCAGCGGCGAGGAATTGCTCGACTTCAACATCAAACTGGCTGAATTTCTTGCCGGTCAAGACGATGATGGCATTCTTGCCAACTACTTGGGTGATCTTTAGCCCCAAGACTGTTGAGTTAAGTCTCGGCACTCTGTAGGAGCCTGCCTGCAGGCGAACAAAGACGGAACTCCGAGCCGTTCGCCTGCAGGCAGGCTCCTACAAAAGTGACCTAACCCGCATATTGCACGAGGACGGACGTTCAGGTAAGAAAAGCGTACGCACACCAACAAGTTATAACGAAATTGATCGAAATTGCAAAAGTACAGTTTGTCCTATTCGGTGTTAGGAAAAATCTGCCGTCGTAGTTTGGCACATCCTCCTTGAACCTTAGCCAGCTATGGCTCTGCGGACGATGCACCAAACTACGACGGCAGATTTCCCCTAAAATCCGAATCCCTCATGCAATATGCGGGCTAACTCAACAGCATTGTCTTTAGCCTGCCAATTTTATGAAATTGCTAGCAGCATCAAACCAACAGGCTCAACAGCACTACAGCCAACACCATGCGATAGATGGCGAACGGCCACATGCCGATGCGCTCGGTAACGCGCATGAACAACCTGATAGTCGCGAATGCAACTAACGCACTGACCAGCATCGCCAGCAGCAGCATCGGCAGTGCCTGTGGCAACGCCTGCGGGTCGTTGATCATGCGCAGCAGGTTGTAGCCACCCGCCGCAGCCAACACCGGAATGGCCAGCAAAAACGAGAACTTTGCTGTCTGCTCTCGGGTCAGTCCCAGCGCCAGTCCGGCAGTCATGGTGATGCCGCTGCGTGAGGTTCCAGGCACCAGCGCCAGCACTTGCGCCAGACCGATCCACAGCACCGCCGGCAACTTCAGCTGGGTGATCCTCATGTGCCGTCTGCCAAAGCTGTCTGCCAGCCCCAGCAATACTCCGAACACCAGCGTCGTGGATGCGATCACTGCCATGCTGCGGGTCGCTGCTTCAATCCAGTCCACCAGCAGCCAACCGACCAGCAACACCGGTATCGAGCCCAGCAGCAAAAACACTGCCAGTTGTCTGCCTGCCACCGAGCCATTACCCGCCAGCGACCAGAACATCTCCTGTAACTCGCTGCGGGCATACCACATGATCGCAGCCAAGGTGCCCAGATGTATCGCCGCATCGAAGGCCAGCCCCTGATCCACCAGGCCTTGTATCTGGCCCAGAAGTGCCAGATGCCCGGAACTGGAGATCGGTAGAAACTCGGTCAATCCTTGCAGCACCGACAGCAGCAGCACCTGATAAAGCGTCATGCCAGTTCGCTGTGCACGAAAAGCATCGGCTCGTGTGCCTGCTCATTGAATGACATGGTGTTCAGGCTCGATCATTGAGGACTTTTGGATTGAGACTGTAGAGGCCGAGCAAATCGGCCTTGTCCAACACGTGCCCCTGCATGGCCTGCATCAGCTCGCGACCATCGAAACCATCGGCAAGCGCCAGCGTCGCTACGTCCAGCGCGAACAGCTGAAAATGGTATTCGTGCATGCGCTCATCATTCCACGGCGGACAGGGGCCATCGTAGCCATAATAATCGCCCGCCATGGCCGATGCGGCCAGAAACTGCGTGTAGTCATTGCGCCCCTGCCGGGTATGTTCCGGACCCGGCAACGGTGGCTGTTTACCGCCCTGGACAACGCCCTTGCTGCAACTGCCACGCGCAATGCTGCCAGCTACGGGCGGCAGATCAATCATCAGCCAGTGATAGAAACTGACTCTGGGCAGGCCAAATTCCAGACTGTAATATTCTTCATTCACATGGCTTGCATCCGCCGGTACATCATGATCCACGCAGATCAACACCAATGAGCGTGCAGCAGCGGGAACCTCGCTCCACGACAACTGTGGATTGAGATTGTCCGACCATTGCATATGCTCATCACGGTGGATTCTGGCAAAGGCAAACTGTGGCTCGATCAACTGACCATCGAGCAGATCTTCTGATCTTAGCTGCATGATTACTCTGCCTCTTGTGTCTTGTTCTGAAAAGCCAGTTGATCACCACTGTAGCTGATGCGATAAATGACCCCTGCCTGATCATCAGATAACAGCATCGAACCATCCGGCAACTGCATCAGATCCACCGGTCGACCCCAGTTTTGCTGTCCCTGCAGCCAGCCGCTGGCAAAGGGGGCATAGTTGATGGCCTTTCGATCCGCGTCCAGCGTCACCAGCATGATGCGGTAGCCAATCTTCTCGCTGCGGTTCCAGGAACCGTGCTCGGGAATGAAAATCTGGTTGCGGTATTGCTCGGGAAACTGCGTACCGGTGTAAAACATCATTCCCAGTGGCGCCACGTGCGGGCCCAGTTTCTGGGCTGGAGCAACGTAATCTGCGCAGGATTGACCCGCGCCGAACTCGGGATCTGTAACTTCACCGGCATGACAGTACGGAAAACCAAAGTGCATGCCCTGCTGCGGCGCATGATTGAGTTCGCAGGCCGGGGTGTTATCACCCAGCATGTCGCGGCCATTGTCGGTAAACCACAACTCACCGGTGACTGGATCCCAGTCGAAACCAACGGAATTGCGCACGCCGCTGGCATAGGTTTGCAGGCCACTGCCATCGGCTTGCATGCGCTTGATCTCGGCATAACCGTCTGCATCGCAAATATTGCACGGCGCGCCCACGGGCACATAGAGCATGCCATCCGGTCCGAAGTCAATGAATTTCCAGCCATGGTGCTTATCCGTCGGGAACGCAGCACTGACCAGCACCGGTTCGAGTGGCGTGGCCAAATGGTTTTCGATATCGTCATAGCGCAACACGCGATCCACCGCCGCCACGTACAGGCTGCCGTCACGGTAGGCGATACCCGATGGCATGTTCAGGCCACTGGCGATGGTGTAAAGTTGATCAGCAACAAAGTCACCATCCGCATCGGTCAGTGCATACACCTTGCCAGCCCTGCGACTACCGACAAACACCGTGCCCTGATCACCGCGCGCCAGTTGACGAGCATCGTCCACTTGATCTGCAAATACCGTGATTTTAAAACCTGGCGGCAAGTCGACTTGCTGCAATGGCAAGTCTGCAGCATTACTGCTACTGCAGCATGCAACCGCCAGCAACAGCCAGAATCGCGTGTTGTATTTCATCGTGTGTCTCCACTCATTTTCCACTGGGTATCAATGCTCTTCACTGACCGCATCATCACTGGCGAACAGCTCAGCCAGCTCCTGTTGGCTAATCCTGGTCATCTCGATGCGCTTGTCCAGGTTATCCACATGCTCAACCGCGTCACGGAGCAGCTTTTCATCGTGTTGTCGAAATACTCTGACTGTATTGGCTGCGGCTGATTCAGTCAAACCCGAAGCCAGCAAAGTCTCGCGCGTCAGCTCCAGACTACTGGCATAAGTCTCGCGCACGACAATCTCACAACCCAGCTGTAACAAGCGCTGCGCATGCTCACGATTACGCGCACGGGCGTAGATCTTCAACTCGGGAAAACTGGCTCGTACCAGTCTGGCCAGACGCAGACTGGTGTCAACATCGGCCAGCGCGATGATCAGCAGCCTGGCCTGAGATGCACCCGCTGCACGCAACATTTCCAGCCGCGACAGATCACCATAATACACTTTGTTGCCGTAGCGCTTGACCAGCTCGACCTGGTCCGGATCACTGTCCATGGCAATAAAGGGTATCCGTCTGATACTGAGATTGCGGCCAATGATCTGGCCGAATCGACCGAAGCCGGCAATGATGACCTGTGGCGTTTCTGCATCCAACTGGTCATAGGCACGCTTGCCCTTGCCACGCTCACGCGAGCGACTGTAACGATCAAAAACAAACAGCAAGATCGGCGTCATCAGCATGGACAATGACACCACCAGCGTCAACAGGTCGGCGGCGTCGGCATCCAGCAAGCCATATTTGACCTGATCCGGCAACAGGATAAAGGCGAATTCACCGCCCTGGGAGAGAATCAACGCCATCTGCAAGGCACCGCCGGCCGAGAGTTTTTGCCAGCGGCCGAGGACATACAATACGGCAATTTTTGCTGCCAGCAGCAGCACTACCAGCAAGCATACCAGGCCAATCTGATTGAACATCAGGGCCACCGGAATACTGGCGCCGACGGTGACGAAGAACAGCCCCATCAACAAGCCCTTGAAGGGCTGGATTGCCACTTCCAGCTCATGCCGGTAGTCGGAATCTGCCACCAGCACACCCGCGACAAACCCGCCCAAGGCCATCGACAAATTGGCCTGATCCATCAGTAAGGCTATACCCAGCACCAGCAGCAAGGCAGCACCGGTAAAGGCCTCCGGACTTTTGGAAAAAGCCACGGCGCGAAACACCGGCTCCACGATATAGCGTGCTGACAGCAGCAATATGACAATAAAGACGATGCCTGCCAGCGGCCGCCAGCTCAGTGCCTCAGCCCCTCCACCCAGCAGCGAAAGCAACAGCAACATCGGCACCACGACAATGTCCTGCAATAGCAAGATGGCAAACGAACTTTGTCCCCAACCGGTGCTCAAGGCATTGCGCTCGGTCAATAGCTGCAAGGCAAATGCCGTGGATGACAGTGCCAGCGTGAGGCCGATCAGGATGGCATTGCGCAGACTGCTGGTGAGCAACATAGCCACCAGGCTCAACAACGCCGCGCTGACCAGCCATTGTGACAGCCCCAGGCCCAGCAATTGCTTGCGCGCTTCCCACAGCCGCTTGGGCTGCAGTTCCAGGCCAATGATGAACAACAGCAAAACGATGCCGATTTCGGAAAAAGCCAGCAGGCTTTTGGGATCCTTGATAAAACCGAACACCGATGGGCCCACCATCAGGCCAGCTACCAGAAAGCCCAGCACAGAGCCGAAACCCAGACGCCGAAATGCCAGCAAGCCGACCAGCGCTGCCAACAGCAGTACGGACGCATCAAGCATGAACATATTGACGGAAGAGTGATCGGGCATCAGCGGCATCGGTATGGAACCAGAGTCATTATACGCAGACCCGGTAAACAGTCTGCGAATATGACGAAGCCACTGTACACCGGTTTATTTTCTCGACCCAGAACTTGTGTCGTTACCGTCGAAACAAGCTTCTCTAACGCGTTTTCGCTGCGTGCGTTTGCACCAGGCCGGGATCAAACTGAGCTTCCTCGCTATGACTGGTCGTGTCCATATTGAGTTGATTTATCAATGCATAAATTACCTGATTGTACAGCTGCGGCTTTTCCGACTGAAACACACTCCAGGCATAATCAATCAGAGGTTCCCTAGCGATTGGCTATTCCTGTTGGACTGATATTGACCTCGTCATCACCGATGACCTGGACTTTCTGGCCCGGCTGCAAGCGCTCATTTCCGCGCACCACAACCTGCTGTCCGGGCTGCAGATCACCACTGACGCCGACGTGGGTTCGATTACCCACCCCGGCAGTGACGTCAATTCTACGCGCCGTCATTTCTGCATCAATGACAAACACCGAGACACCATCACCACGCAGCACCAGCGCATCACGCGGCACCGCAGTCACCCGTTGCGAACGCGCGATCGGCACGGCCACGCGCACGGTCTGGCCAGAAGCAAAGATTTGCGCATCCACATTCAGGCGCATTTCAAACACATGCACGTCTTCGTTGCCAAGTGACACCATGGTTCGCACCGGCCACTGCTGTATGCCCAGCGCACCGGCATCCACCGTCAAACGATCATCCAGCTGCAGATAGGGCATGAATTCCAGTGGCGGTCTGGCTACCACCTCAAGATGATCCGGGTCTTTCAGCCGCACCACCACATCACCAATGCTGACGCGTTCACCGGCCTGTATCAGCCGCTCGACCACAATCCCGGCAAAGGGTGCGCGAATCTTGCTGCGCGCCAGATCTTCCTGCGCCTGGCTCAGTCTGCTGCGCGCCACTCTGAGTTCACTTTCTGATACTTTTTGATCCGAACGCGTCAGATCCAGTTGCGTGTCAGAGGTCAACTGCATTTCCGACAACCTTTGCTGGCGCTTGTACTCCGCCTGCAAGTAACTCAAACGCGCCTGAATCCTGGAGATATCAGCTTCAAGCTCTTCCACGCGCAATTGCAATGCACTGGGATCAATGCTGGCAATGATGTCGCCTTTATTGACCCGCACCCCCACATCAAGAATACTCATCAGTCGGCCCTGCTGTTCTGCCGACAGACGTGCATCTGAACGTGAAATCACCGTACCTGCAACCCAGGTGGTTGGCGTCAGTTCGGTATCGATGACCTCGGCAATGCGCACCGGTGCCGGTGGACGCCCTCCACCGAACTGCGCCAGGGCAGGCATGGCCACGACAGTAAACGCCAGCAGCAAAGCAGTGGCAGTGGTTTTTCTCATCAACATTCAGGAGTGCTCCGGTAGCAGTCCACCAGGGAACTGATCATTTTTGGTTGAGGTTGTGCTGGCAATAACTCTGGCCGGGTACCGCTCTTCCCGGAAGCGCAACATGCTGGGCAACAGAATCAGCGTGAACAAAGTACTCACCAGCATACCACCGACAATCACCGCTGCAATTCCGCGATACAGTTCGCTGCCTGCGCCGGGCAATACCAGCAGTGGCAGCATACCGAACACGGTGGTGGTGGTGCTCATCAGAATTGGCCGCAGCCGCAGGCGCACCGCCTGTGCCACAGCTTCGCGCCTGGATTCGCCTTCACGCTCACCCTCACGAGCACGGTAGACCAGCAATATGGCGTTGTTGACCACCAGCCCGAGCAGTATCACAAAGCCGATCATGGTCAGCAAATCCATCGGCTGACCGAAGAACAGATCGACAATGCGCAAACAGATCACCCCACCGACAGTAGCCATCGGGATGGTAGTGATGACCAGCAACGAGTCGACAAAGGATTTGAACAAGGCGCTGATCAGCAAATATAAAATGATGATGGCCAACAAGAAACTGCTGGACATGGTTATCAGCGCCTGCGACAGTGCTTCAGCAGTGCCGGTATAGGCAATGCGACCATCCGGCGGCATCTGGCTGCGAATCACCGGCTCGACCTGTTCACGCAAGGTATTGATCGCCACTTCCATGGGCATGCCGGATGGTGGTGTGACCTGCAGAGTCAGCGTCCGGCGCCGATCAATGCGACGAATTTCAGATGGTCCGGCAACCCGTTCAATGCTGGCCAGACTGCCCAGTGTCTGAATGCTGCCATCCGGCAGTGCCAGCGGCATGGCCATGAGTTCTTCCGGGGTTTGCCACTCCGGTCCGCGCAAGATGATGTCGATCTTGCGATCACCATCGAAATAATCACCGAGGAAAATGCCATCACCCAATGCGCGAATGGCGGTTGCCGTGCGTTCACGGTTCCAGCCGACTTCTGTTATGCGCCGGTCATCGGGCACCAGTCGCAGCTCAGGCTCAGCCAGTTCCAGCCCTGGCTGGGGCCGGATATTGGCACCTGGCAGGACTTCCTGAATGGTATCAAAACCGGCCCGGCCGGCAGCCAGCAGCGACTCAAAATCCGCTGCCTGCAAGTCAATATCAATATTGCGACCACCGCGGCCGCCGAAAATCGCCCGGCGACTGGCACCACCAAAAGTATCCGGAAAGCCGCGCAAGACTTCGGTGTTCAAAAGCTCGGTGATTTTGTCGACATCACCGGGATCGCTGGCACGGGCATTCATGAATGCACCGGTACCAAAAAAACCAACAAAGAAATTGTCCAGCTGCGGATCGCTGCCTTCCTCCAGATAGGGGCTCAGTCGGTCATTGATGACGTCCATCAGCTCGTGTCTGGCGGTCTCAAAGCCCATGCCCGGCGCCGTGGTCATGAAGGCCGAGACGTTGTTGCGCTTGCCCTCAGGCAGATAATCAGCCGGCGGCTTCAGCACCACCATCAGCAACAGCGGCACCACAATCAAACCAACTACCCACAACATACGCTGCTTCGGAGTATCGGTGATACGCATGATGAAATCGCTGCTGTTGCGCCACCAGGACTGATGCTTGTCAATAACAGTCACATCGCCCAGTAATCTGGCCGCTGCCGCTGGCAATACCGTGACCGCGACCAGCAGCGACATCACCACCGCAGCGGAAATGACCACAGCCAGATCAGAAAACAGCTGCCCCGCTTCATCCTGCATGAACACCACCGGCATGAAAATTGCCACCGTGGTGGCTGTGGATGCCAGCAATGCACCCCAGACCTGGGTGGTACCGCGAAAGGCGGACTCATCACCACTGAGGCCTTTTTCACGCTGTCGAAAGATGTTTTCCAGCACCACAATCGCCGCGTCCAGCACCATGCCGGTGGCAAACGCCAGGCCGGCCAATGAGATGATATTCAGCGAGCGCCCGGTGAATTTCAACACCATGAAGGCAGCCATCAGGCACAACGGTATGGACAGGGCCACAATCAGCGTGGCGCGAAATTTTCGCAAAAACCACCACAATACCCCGATCGCCAAGGCCATGCCCAGCAGCATGTTGCCCCGCACCATGGCGATGGAATCATTCACGTACCGGGTATCATCGGAGCGCTGGTTCAGCACCAGCCCGGCCTGCTTGATTTCATCGTTTCTGAGTTCATCAACGATCACGTGTACTTGCGCCATCACTTCCAGGATATTGGCACCTGAGCGTGGCACAACATTGATGAATATGGATTCCTGACCATTGCCGGTCATCATGAATGTGGTGTCTTGCTGATCCTTGCTGACGATGGACACATCACGCAGCCGCACCGGTCGACCGCCATCCCAGCGCAGCACCAGATCACCCAGATCACTGACCTCCATCTTGCCCTCGAATCGCACCGTATACTGGCGCCGACCGATCTCCTGAAAGCCAGCGGAGACATCGGTATTGCTGCCCAGTGCGGAGGAAATGGTGGTCAGATCAACATTCAGGCTCGCCGCCTTGTAAGGATCAAAAGTGATGCGCACTTCCTCGTTGCGGCCACCACGCACATCAGCATTCGCCACACCAGAGACTCGCTCCAGTCGCGGCTGGATCACATTTTCGGCAAAGTCCTGGTAACTGCTGATGTGGCGATCATTGCCAGGCACGGTTTGCAGCGAATACCAGGCAATCGAATCTTCCCGGTTGTTACTGCCCACGGTAATCCGCGGCTCATCCACATCAACCGGGTACGCTGGCACCTGATTGAGTCGATTGATGACCTCGATCAGGGCATCCTGCATATTGGCTTCAACACCAAACTCCAGATTAATATTGCTGTTTCCCTGTTCTGCCTCGGCCACCATACGCCGCAAACCCGGCAGGCCGCGCAGCGCGTTTTCCTGCGGTTCCAGTAGTTCTGATTCCACTTCGTTGGGTGCTGCTGCACGCCAGTTGGTCCGAATCGATATACGCGGGCGCTCTACATCTGGCGTCAGCTGGATGGGCAGCTCCAGCAAACTGAGTAGGCCGAACATTATCGCGAGTATCGCGCCCACAGCGACCGCCACCGGATTGCCTAGTGATGCTTTTGTAAGAATCATTTCAGTTCATTGCTCTTTGCATGTAATCTACTAAGTTTGCCGTCAACAGTCCGTCTTTATGAAATAGGCGGTTCATTACGCTATTATCGCAGCCACACGGCCAAATGGATGCAGCAATTGACCGCGAATCAGCACAGCCATTCATTGAACACGTTAAAATGCCTGATTGACGCGATGTTCTGTCGCTTATCTGTATTCTGTGAGCATTGAATGAGTTCTTTTGATTACATCATCATTGGTGCCGGTTCGGCCGGTTGCGTATTGGCCAACCGTCTGTCAGCACAATCCTCGAACCGGGTGCTGTTGCTGGAAGCGGGAGGCAACGACTGGAATCCGTTCATCCACATGCCCGCTGGTCTGTCCAGATTGGTTCAGCATGTCGGCGTGAACTGGAATTATCACACCCAGCCGCAGGCCCAGCTCAACCAACGGCGGCTGTTCTGGCCTCGCGGCAAGGTGCTTGGCGGGTCATCCAGCATCAATGCCATGTGCTATATCCGCGGTCAGGCTGAGGATTACGACCACTGGCAGGCACTGGGTAATCCAGGCTGGTCGTATGCCGATGTGTTGCCTTATTTTCTGCGCGCCGAGGGCAATACTCGCGGCAGCAACAGCTATCACAATGACGCAGGACCGCTGGGTGTGGCTGATTTGCGTCACCACAATCCTCTCAGTGACTGTTTCATTGAGGCGGGCAGGCAGTCCGGCCATGCCTTGAACGATGATTTCAATGCTGCTCGCCAGGCAGGTTTTGGCCTGTATCAGGTGACGCAGCGTGACGGTCGCCGCAGCAGCACCGCCACCGCCTATCTGGATCCGGTGCGCGAGCGCGCTAACTTGAGCATTGCCATTCGTGCGCGCGTCAACAAACTGCGCATTGTCCAGGATCGCGCGGTCGCGGTCGAGTACACGCAGCGGGGCCAGCAGCTGCATGCCGAAGGCGGGGAGATTCTGCTCTGCGGTGGGGCCATCAACAGTCCACAATTATTGCTACTGTCAGGTATCGGACCCAGCGAACATTTGCGCGAGCACGGCATTGACAGTGGTCACCATCTGCCTGGCGTGGGCGCCAACCTGCAGGATCATCTGGATATTTGCGTGTTGCGCAGCAGCACCCAGTCCATCACCTATGATCAGATCAATGAAGTGGCCGTGGGGCTGAATTACTGGGCCCGACACAGCGGTATTGGCAGTTCCAACATCGCTGAAGCCGGTGCCTTCATCGCCAGCCAGCACAGTCCGGACATGCGCCCGGACATGCAGCTGCATTTTGTCCCCGCACAACTGGATGATCACGGCCGCAATCGACTGCCCGGCCACGGCTATACCATTCATTCCTGTTTCTTGCGCCCCGCGAGTCGCGGCCATATCCGCCTCGCCGACGCCAACCCGGACTCGGATACTTTGATTGATCCAGCCTATTTATCTGATCCACACGATTTGGTCATGATGCGTGAAGCCGTGCGCCTGGCTCGCGAGGTGCATAGCGCGCCGGCGTTTGATGATTATCGCGGCGAGGAAATTTTTCCCGGCAAACAGGCCCGTGATGACGCCGCAATCGATGAATTCATCCGCACCAAGGCCGAAACCATCTACCACCCGGTGGGTACCTGCAAGATGGGCCAGGACGAGCAGGCCGTGGTTGATCATCAGCTGCGGGTACGTGGCCTGCAAGGCCTGCGGGTGGTCGATGCCTCGATCATGCCAACCCTGATCAGCGGCAACACCAATGCTGCAGTGATCATGATTGCCGAGAAAATCGCGGCGGAAATGTTGGCCTGATCTTATCAGTCAAGCAAATAAATGCACGGATTGCACTGATGGCTTCGTATCAATTCAGACAGCCGCAGACAATTTCCTGCCATAATATGTGCAGTCGTTTTACCCGCAACACAAAAGCTCACTCTGAAATAATCTGCGGAATCTGTGTGATCTGTGGATTTATTCATACCTCCGTGCAGGCCTGGCAGCAATACCCACTGCCCATCTAAGCCGAAATTACAGGAGCTTGCTTGCAAGCGAATAGGCGATGCTACAGTTGCCGGATGCGTTATGCTTATCCGGCCTGCAGGCTATTCTTTTCTGCTTCAGACTAAAATACAGCAGATTTCAGTTGCTAGGGTTCTTGATCCGCTCCGGCAACAGCAGCTGGCAGATGGCTGGCAGCAGGATAACCGCAGCCAGCATGTTCAACAGGAAGAAGAACGCCAATAACAGCCCCATATCTGCCTGGAACTGCAGATCCGAGAACAGCCAGGTGCCAACACCCACTGCCAGCGTCACCGCAGTAAACACCACGGCCCGACCGGTCAAGCGCAAGCTGCGGTAGTAGGCTTCGCTCAGGGGCAAGCCCTGCTGCAGCAGACCCTGCAGGCGTGAGTAGAGGTAGATGCCGTAATCCACACCAATACCAACACCCAGCGCGACCACCGGCAGCGTGTTCACTTTCAGTCCAATACCC
>JAJFKZ010000112.1 GCA_021772955.1 Gammaproteobacteria bacterium
TCCTCACCCGGACCGAAGGTAACCAACGCTATCTGCACTTTGTCGACATTGGGCTGCGGCTGGTTTTGCAGCAGCGATGGATCCCATTGAGCAGCTGCCTGCTGCATGCTTGCCACCACAATCAACAGCAGCAACAGGCCGCTGCTGCAGGCCCGATTGCTACGTGTGCTAGCCCGCATAGTGCACGAGGGCGGACGTTCAGGCCGGAAATGCGTATGCATACCAATAAGTTATAACGATATTTATTGAAATTGCAAAAGTACAGTTTGTCCTATTCGGTTTTATGAAAAATCTGCCGTCGTATTTCGGCACATCCTCCTTGAACCTTAGCCAGCTATGGCTCTGCGGACGCTGCACCGTACTACTTAGGCAGATTTTCCCTAAAATCTGAATCCCTCTTGCACTATGCGGGCTAGTGTGTGGAGCGTGATTGATCATATTGCCCGATGTTGACCGCGCAGGTGGGAAAGTAATTCCATCGCAGGGTAGCTGCAATCAATACTGGTCAGGCGTGACCGGAAGGTAATTGATCACCATTTCGTGTATGCGTCGCTCATCCGCCTGATGGATGAGAAACTGCATGTTCTGCAGCTCGATGCTCTCGCCTTGTTCCGGCAGGCGGCCAAACGCTGCCACCACCAGCCCACCGATGGTATCGTATTCTTCGTCGCTGAAATGCACATTCAAAGCGTCGTTGAAATCCTCAATTTCGGTCAGTGCCTGCACCCGGTATTTGCCATCGCCAAGTGACAGAATGTCCGGCACCTGTTCCTCACTGTCGGTTTCGTCATCAATGTCACCGACAATTTCCTCCAGCACGTCTTCGATGGTAATGAGGCCGGACACGCCGCCGTATTCATCGACCACGATGGCCATGTGATTGCGGCTGACCCTAAAATCGCGCAGCAGCACGTTCAGACGTTTACTTTCTGGAATGATGGAAGCCGGGCGACTGAACTGCTCCAGCGTCTGCGGTTCGGCCTGCTCCTGGTCGTGCTCGATAAAACTGCTCAGCAGATCCTTGGCCAGCAGCACACCGCAGACCTCGTCCTTATCATCCCCAACAACGGGAAAACGCGAATGACCGCTGTCGATGATGTCGGCCAGTGCATCGCGCACTGCGGTGTCCTTGTTCAGCGTGACCATCTGCGAACGCGGAATCATCACGTCACGAACCTGCAGCTCGTTCATCGCCAGGGCACCCTCGGCCATGGCCAGCGCATCGGCATCCAGAACACCTCTGGCGTGCGCTTCCTTGAGTTGCTCGATCAGCTCACTGCGACTGCGTGGTTCGCCACCGAACAGATGATGCAGCCATGACCAGATGCCATAGCGCTTGTGCCGGTTCCGGAGCTCATCCTGCGGAGAATTGCCGGAACCGTTACTCGATTGGTCTTCGTTCATGCGCGTGACCCGCCCGGGCCCTGCTCCAGTTATTAATGAAGTCTATCAGTATAGCGTAATCAGGCTTCAGTGTAGGGATCAGCCACACCCAGCGCGGCAAGAATCCGGCGTTCTTGTGCCTCCATGATGTCAGCTTGCTGGTCTTGCTGATGATCATAGCCCTGCAAATGCAACACCCCATGAACCAGCAGATGGGCCAGATGCGCGGCCAGGGTTTTCTGCTGCTGGCCGGCCTCTTGCGCTGCAACCGTGACGCAGATCAGCACATCACCCAACACGCCATGTTGCTGCGCGATGGCTTCTGGTACCGGGAATGACAGCACATTGGTGGCCTGCGCCCGCTGCCGATAGTGCTGATTCAGTGAGGTGATTTCCTGCACGTCCACGAGTCTGATGGTCAACTCCGCATCGGCATACTGCGCCAGCAATGCAGCTTGCGCCCAGCGCCGCAAGGTATTGGCCGCAGGCAAGCCGGCTCGGCTGGTCAGAGCATACTGTACCGCTATGCGCGCAGCCAACAGGCGATCCTCATGGCAATCAGTCGTCGTGCTGCGCTGCTGCTTTGATGCGTCGCTCATCGCGCTCGTAGGCGATCAAAACGCTTTGCACGATCGGATGGCGTACCACATCATGATGCGTAAAGCGGGTCACATTGATGCCATCGACGTGTTCCAGAATCTTCAGCGCATGCACCAGCCCCGAACGGCGTTGGTCTGGCAGGTCAATCTGCGTAATGTCGCCGGTGACCACCGCGCAGGAACCAAAGCCGATGCGTGTCAGAAACATCTTCATCTGTTCGCTGGTGGTGTTTTGCGCCTCGTCCAGAATGACAAAGGCATCATTCAAAGTGCGTCCACGCATGAATGCCAGCGGCGCAACTTCGATCACATGCCGTTCGATCAGGCGGCTGACCTGATCAAAACCCAGCATTTCATACAACGCGTCATACAGCGGGCGCAGGTAAGGATCAATTTTCTGCGCCATGTCACCCGGCAGAAAACCCAGACGCTCACCTGCTTCCACCGCTGGCCGCACCAGCACGATGCGTTGCACCCGCTCGGTCTGCAGTGCCTCGACAGCACAGGCCACAGCGAGATAGGTCTTGCCGGTTCCGGCCGGACCAACGCCAATGGTGATGTCGTGTTCGTGGATGGCGCGCAAGTAGTGTTTCTGGTTGGGGCCACGACCGCGAATCAATCCCTGCCGGGTTTTGATCATGACTTCGCTGACTGCTGCAATCTGCGCCAGCTCGGCAGTGGCAGCCTCGACGCGGCTGGACGTTTGCAGATGCAGGTTCACCTGCGCTGGCGTGAGCACATCAGTGGCGGTTTGCCGATACAGTTCTTCGAGTATACGCTTGGCCGCGCGCGTCGCCTTGCGTTCACCGGAGACCAGAAATTGTTCGCCATTGGCCGCTATCTGCACGGCCAGGCGTTTCTCGATCTGACGCAAATGTGCATCCAGCGGCCCGCTGAGATTAGCCAGCCGTTGACTGTCAGCGGCCTCAATACGAAATGGAAGTTGGTAAGTTTCGGTAGCAGGTCTGCTCATGCGACTTGCTGTGCTGCGCTGGCAGTCAAAACCGAATCGGTCGTGGCGATGCGGCCACGCAAACTGTTGCTCATGGCTTCGGTGATGAAGACATCGACAAACGCACCGATAAGTCGTGGTTGTCCGTCAAAATTGACCACGCGATTGTTGTCAGTCCGGCCTGCCAGTTGCTGTGCATCCTTTTTGCTGTGGCCTTCAACCAGCACGCGTTGGGTGCTGCCCACCATGGCCTGGCTGTACTCAGCAGCGAAGCCGTTGATGGTGGTCTGGAGTTCCTGCAAACGCGCTTTCTTGGTCTCCAGCGATACTGCATCGGGCAGGTTGCTCGCTGGTGTTCCGGGACGCCGACTGTAGATAAAGCTGAAACTCTGGTCATAACGCAGTTCGTTAATCAGCTGCATGGTTGCCGCGTGATCGCGGTCGGTCTCGCCGGGAAAACCGACGATAAAATCCGATGACAATGCCAGCTCCGGTCGTGCTTCGCGCAAGCGCCGAATCTTGGCCTTGTATTCCAGCACGGTATGGCCACGCTTCATCGCCGACAAAATCCTGTCCGAACCGGACTGCACCGGCAAATGCAGATAGCTGGCCAGCTTCGGCACATCGGCATAGGTCTGGATCAGCGTGTCGCTGAACTCGACTGGATGCGAGGTGATAAAGCGAATGCGGTCGATGCCATCGATCTGGGCGACATAGCGGATCAACAAGGCCAGATCACACACCTCGCTGTCACCCATGCGTCCGCGATAAGCGTTGACATTCTGGCCCAGCAGATTGATCTCGCGCACACCCTGCCCGGCCAGACTCACGACCTCGGTGATGACATCCTCAAACGGTCGGCTGACTTCCTCGCCTCGGGTGTAGGGCACCACACAGAAAGTGCAGTATTTGCTGCACCCCTCCATCACCGAGACGAACGCAGTTGGGCCGTCGGCACGTGGCTCGGGCAAGCGATCGAACTTTTCGATTTCGGGAAAACTGATGTCAATCGCTGCACGCTTCTGGGTGCGTGTCTGATCCAGCATCTGCGGCAGGCGATGCAGTGTCTGCGGGCCAAACACAATGTCCACCAACGGTGCACGGCGGACGATGTTGGCACCTTCCTGGCTGGCCACACAGCCACCCACACCGATAATCAGATCAGGCTTTTTGTGCTTCAGTGGCCGCCATTGACCCAGTTGCGAGAACACCTTCTCCTGTGCCTTTTCGCGGATTGAACAGGTATTGATGAGAATGACGTCGGCATCCTCGGCAGTGTCGGTCAACTCCAGGCCATGCGACGCCGCCAGCACGTCAGCCATCTTGGCCGAGTCGTACTCGTTCATCTGACAACCGTGGGTCTTGATAAAAAGTTTACCGCTCATGAGTTCATCGTAGTTTGGCTATGACCTAGCCGATCATTTTAACGCAAATCAGTGACATGTGGTTTTCTCGGGGGCCTTGCGGAGGCGCGACCACGTTTGTAGATCGACTCCCAGCCTCTACAGGGAGTTACGATGTATATGTAGGAGCGTGCTTGCACGCGAACAGCCATCGAGCCCTTGGGCTTGCCTATTTTCGCGTGCAAGCAGTCTCCTACAGATCCATTTGTGTATCGATTGGGGCAAGTCTGTACACCTGCCCGCTGCGAATTTAGTGCTCAGCAACCGCCTCAATCTGCTCCCACACACGCATAAAGTTCTCACCCAGTACTTTGCGGATGTCCTGTTCACTGTAGCCTCGACGCAGCAGCTCAGCAACCAGGTTGGGGTAGGTGGAGACGTCCTTCAGACCGGTCGGCAGTGAATCGCCGACGCCGTCGTAGTCGGAACCGATACCGACGTGATCAATGGCCACCAGCTCGACCACATGGTCAATATGATCGGCGACATCGCTGACCGTGGCAAAGGGAAACGGCAATTTGCTGCGGTACTGATCCGCAAACACCTGCACACGCGGATCGTCTTCATCGTCACTGCCGAGCTGGCTGCGCA
>JAJFKZ010000113.1 GCA_021772955.1 Gammaproteobacteria bacterium
TTGCCCTCGACACGGTATATCTCAATATCCGACGCATCCAGCGAGGATGTCTTGGCGCCGCTATCGAGCTTGGCTTTCATGGCCAGCTCACTGCCGGCAATTTCCACTCGCTCGACCCAGCCCATGATCTCTTTTTCAGCCGCCAGTGCTGCACCGCTGCAGAGCAGCCACAGCATGCCCGACAGCAGCAGTCTTGTTGTTGGTTTTGGTGTGCGTTTCATAGTTGCGCATTGTAGCGTAACGCCATGGATTTATTCTAAGTAAATAAAATGGCTCTGCCCGCCGGCAAGCCTGTTGGGTTCATTGCCACCAATGCGGAATAACCATCAACGAGGTGCCGACCATCCGGGTCAATTCCAGCTTTGCCCCCAACCGCTGACCATGGTCAGCACGCCACCGATCAATGGTGCTCAGCCACCGCACCATCTCGCACCGACTGGACATGCGCTACCGCAGCCTGCAACGCTTCCAGACGTGTAGGAAACACCATGTCCCGATCGAAGTACTTGTCAGCCTGCAGTGAACGCAGCACCTTTTTGAGATCCTCATGCATGGCTGCCACATAGACATGGCGTCCGGCCTGATGCGCGTCATGACTGATGTCGGCGATCGCCCGTGCCGATGATACATCCAGAAACGGCACGCGAGAAAAATCAAGAATCAGAATATAGGCATCATCGTGGGCGTGAGTGCGGATTTGATGCCCCATGTTCGCTGCAGCACCAAAGCTGAGCGGGCCGCCAAAATCAAACACGTTGATACGATCACCGGCCTGCTGGATCAACTCCAGTTCATTGGCTACCAGTTCCCGCTTCGGGTGCTCCGCAATGCGCTTGAGCTGCAGCTGCGCCACCTGGCGCACAAACGCCAATGCCGCCAGCACCACACCTACAGCAACAGCTGTAATGAGATCAACAAAAACTGTCAACAACAGCACCAAAACCATCAGCGCCAGATCCCAGCGCGGGCCACGATGCGCTGTTTTCAAATACCCCCAGTCAACGATATCAATGCCCACCTTGACCAAAATGCCCGCCAATGCCGCATGCGGAATCTGTTCAGCAAGTGGCCCCAGAGCGAAGACAACCAAGAGCAGCAGCACGGCGTGAATCATGCCGGAAAGCTTGGTCATACCACCAGCGCGAATATTCACTACTGTGCGCATGGTCGCCCCGGCACCGGGCAAACCACCAAACAACCCAGCGACGCCATTGCCAATGCCCTGGCCGATCAGCTCTTTATCAGGGTCATGTTTGCTGCGGGTCATGTTGTCAGCAACCAACGAGGTCAACAGACTGTCGATGGAGCCGAGCACCGCAAGAATGAGCGCTGCCTGGACAACCAGATAGGCGGAGTCATGATCATAGCTTGGCAACTGCAGCTGCGGCAGTCCCGATGGAATATCACCCAGAATTGGAGCACCCGGCAAAAACAGGCTGATCACGGTACCGGCTACCAATGCTGCCAGCGCACCTGGCAAGAATTTGCTATAGCGCGCCGGCCATGCATACCCGACTACAAGTGAAGTTGCGCCGATGATCAGCGCCTGCCAGTTGATCGCGGCAATCGCGTCCGGTATCACCAGCATGGCACCAAGAACGTCACCGGGAGGTTCTGCACCCAGTAGACGGCCAATCTGCAGCACCACAATGATCACACCAATCCCGCTCATGAACCCTGAGACCACCGGATACGGCACCAGTTGTATGTACTGCCCGAATTTCAAAACGCCAAATAACACCTGCATGAGGCCAGCCAGCATCACAGCTGTAAAAACCAGTTCGGGACGCCCCGCCATGCTCGCAAAAAGACCGGCAAACACCACCACCATGGGCCCGGTCGGGCCAGATATATTGGTTGGCGTACCACCGAACAATGAAGCCAGAAAGCCAACAACAATAGCGCCATATAAACCGGCGATAGGGCCAGCACCGGAAGCAACACCAAATGCCAGGGCCAGCGGCAACGCGACGATACCAGTGGTGATACCACCGTAGATGTCGCCGCGCAAATGCTTCAAGCTTGGAATCATGCGCCAGCTACCGTGTTTGGTTTGTCAGTCAGATGCACAGTACCGGCATAATGCTCTTCGACCGGAATAAAACCATTGCTGTTGCTATCGTAAGCCTTGATCATGCCGCTGCCAATGTCATAAATCCAGCCATGCAATTCCACCTCATCAGTTGCGAGCCTTGCCGCAATGTAAGGATGCGTGGCCAGATGTTGCATCTGCAGGACGATATTGCGCTCGCACAGCATGTCCAGGCGCCGCTCGGGAGAGGCATCGGGATGCGTGTGGTCGACCACGGCCATGGCCGCCCTGCTGTGCACCAGCCAGTCCAACACGTGCGGAAAATCCTTGATCGCATCAAGATCCATCGCCGCAGCCATCGCGCCACAGCCATAATGACCGCAGATGATGATGTCCTTGATCTTCAAGGCTTGCACTGCATACTCGATGGATGCAGTCATGCCACCGGCATGGTACTGGTGCGGCGGAACGATGTTGCCGGCGTTACGACAGATGAACAGCCGGCCGGGGTTGGCCTGGGTAATCAGGTTGGGATCAATGCGCGAATCCGAGCAGGTAATAAACAGCACCTCAGGCGATTGCGCTATCGCCAGGCGGTCAAACATTTCGGACAGCTGCGGCAGAACTTCCAAGCGGAACTTGATCGTACCTTCAATAATTTCCTTCACGGCCTTACTCCTGAATCAACCTGGTTGCAATAATATTAAGCTATTGTGATGATACTCAAAACATTAAGTTTCAATAATTATTGATAGTTAAATGCTATCATGCTCACATGCGAAACAGACAATTGACCTTGCGTCAACTCAGCTACTTCATTGCCGTCAGCGAGAGCGCCAACTATCATCGTGCAGCTGCCAGACTGCATGTCAGTCAACCGACCATCACCACACAGATTCAGGTGCTGGAGAAATTGCTCGGTTGCAAACTGTTCGAACGTACCCGATCCGGTATCAGTCTGACCCCGGTGGCAAGAGAACTGCTGCCATTGGCGAAACAGACCATGGAATCAGTCAACACCTTGGAAACCATGGCCAGCTACAATGATCATGGCCCGGCCGGTATTTACAAGCTTGGCATCCCGCCGACTCTGGGGCCATATTACCTGCCGGCGATTCTGCCAGAACTGCATAAGCGTTATCCGCGCCTGCAACTGTATTGTCGCGAGCGCACGCGTGCGACTCTGGAAGCAGGTCTGCTGGAAGGTGAACACGACCTGATCATCTCCACATTGCCACTGAGCAGTGACCAGACCCGCAGTCAGAAATTGTTTCACGAACCTTTGCAACTGGTGATCAGCACAGAACACAGATTGGCAGAAAAAGCCAGCATCCAGCGGCAGGATCTGGCTGGTGAAAAGCTACTGATTCTGGAGGAACAGCATCATTTGCACGACCTGATGCAGAACTTTGCCCGTGAGATGTCGGCTGAAATCATGTATGAATTCGCCGGTACCAGCCTGGACACACTACGACAAATGATAGGTCTGAACATGGGTATAGCGGTATTGCCCCACTTTTATATACAATCTGAAATCATCACCCACGCCGATCCGCATGTTCTGGCAGTGGATATTCATGACTACCCGTTACATCGAGAAATCTACATGAGCTGGCGCAACAAATCCCCCAATCGCCTATTCTTCCAAAACCTCAGTGAGCTACTA
>JAJFKZ010000114.1 GCA_021772955.1 Gammaproteobacteria bacterium
AGTGCCTGCGGGCTGGTGACGGTATTGTCGAAGGTCACGACCGCTTCACGTTGCTTCAGGCTGACCTCGACCTTTTCCACGCCCTCCACGCGGCTGAGCGCTTTTTTCACGGTGAATGGACAGGCAGGGCAGGTCATGCCCGGAACGTCCAGGGTGACGGTTTGGGGGGCGGCCCAGACCGGTACAGCGACGGTGACAAATGCGAGCAGGGCGAAGGTGGCGATAACTTTTTTCATGATGAACTCCGGGTTAGTGCGGGCTAATAAAACAAGGGCATGGCATAGGGGAAAACCAGCGCAATGAATACCAGGCCGGCGATGATCCAGAACATGATCTTGTAGGCACGGTTTACTTGCGCAACGGCGCAAATATCACCGGGTTGGCAGGCTTGCGCGGGCCAAAAGATACGCCGCCAGGCAAAAAACATCGCCACCAGCGCAGCTACGATAAACAACGGCCGGTACGGTTCCAGCACGGTCAGATTGCCGATCCAGGCGCCGCTGAACCCGAGCATGACCAGAATCAGCGGCCCCAGGCAGCAGGTCGATGCGAGAATGGCCGCCAGCCCACCGGCCAACAGTGCACCGCGTCCGGTTTGTGGCGCAGCCTGTAGCCCAACTTGAGGGTCGGAAGATGTGTCAGTCATGTCATGTACCGTTACCAGAAGGAAGAACAGGTGCAAGCATACAACCGTACCTGAGTACGGAGTCAAGCTATGAACGAAGCTTATTTGGTCGGCTACTGGAAATTGTTGATGATCTCGAGTTCAGCGGTAACGCACTGGTGCTTTGACAGCTGGAAAAGACACGCAGGCTTTGCGAGAAGCCTCAGCGAGTGCGACAACCTGGCCGGGACAGCAAAGACAACCATTGCAGGCCGATTGATGCTGGTTAGTCTTGCCTTAGGTTAGGCATCGACCAGGCAGATTGTCGCCACTTATTCACAAGTGGTAACAATATGTCTGACTGTGATGAATAATCAAGGTGTATGGTTTTCAAGCACCGGGTCTGTCGATTCATCGATATGGTGCCCTGCGTCTTTGTGGGGTCAGGTCTTGTATCGTGCATGGCTGCGATTGACATCGACGGGTATTGTTTGTGGGGTCAGGTCTTGTATCGTGCATGGCTGCGATTGACATCGACGGGTATTGTCGCTTGTGGCGCAATGGTTGTCTGGAATGACGGCTACGATTAGGTGCCTTGACGATGCCCTGGTGCGCCAGTGTCCCCATGCTCGGTCGGGATGACAGTCTAATATTTTGCCCCACACGATGACAGCCCAAGGTTGTTCCACAGGATGACATTAGGCTGTTATCTCGACCGCAGTGGAGAGATCTCTTCAGTGGCTTTGGTTTGATCGCTGCTTGCTTGCCGTTGTGTAGGCAGTCGGTAGATACGAGATCCCTCCGCTCGCTATGCTCGGTCGGGATGACAGCCCAATATTATGCGCCACAGGATGACAGCCCATAGTTTTGCCCCACATGATGACAGCCCAAGGTTTTGTTCCACGTGATGACATTAGGCTGTCATCTCGACCGCAGTGGAGAGATCTCATCAGTGGCTTTGGTTTGATCGCTGATTGCTTGCCGTTGTGCTGGCAGTCGGAAGGTATGAGATCCCTCCGCTCGCTATGCTCGGTCGGGATGACAGCCTAATATTTTGCCCCACATGATGACAGCCCAAGGTTTTATTCCACACGATGACAGCCCAAGGTTTTGTTCCACGTGATGATATTAGGCTGTCATCTCGACCGCAGTGGAGAGATCTCTTCAGTGGCTTTAGTTTGATCGCTGATTGCTTGCCGTTGTGTAGGCAGTTGGTAGATATGAGATCCCTCCGCTCGCTATGCTCGGTCGGGATGACAGCCCGTAGTTTTGCTTCACATGATGACAGCCCAAGGTATTGCTCGACATGATGACAGCCTGGGGTTGACGCCCATCCACTGACAGGCAGGCATAAAAAAAGCCAGCTTGTGAGGCTGGCCTGCGGTTGTTGGTGGAGGCGGCGGGGCGTTGCGAGCCGCTATGCTCGCAAAAAAATTATTGCGAGGCAATGCAGATAGTCTTGCCCCTGAGGGGCGAGAAAACAAGAGTGGGGTCATATCAAGAGAGCGGGTTCGACTCCCCGTCGTAAGGCATAAAAAAAGGCCAGTGTTGCAACTGGCCTGTGGTGGATTGGTGGAGGCGGCGGGAGTCGAACCCGCGTCCGCGAATGATCTTTTCTCGGCTCTACATGCTTATCCCTTCAATTATATCTCGCTGATTTCAGCCCGAAGGGCAGGGGCGGTCCACCAGCCAGTTCCAGTGTGTTTTAGTCAATTTGCCCTGGGAACCCGGCAGTTGACGATCCTGTTGAATGACCTTCGATTCCGAACCACAGGCACATCGGGAGAAGGCGCAAAGCAGGTTTTTAAGCCGCTAGAGCGTAGTTGTCGTCGTTGGCAACTAAAAGTTTTGAAGAGGTTTTACGAGTCTACTTCAATGCTCGGCATGCACCGATGAACGTCACTATCCACGTCGAAACCAGGACGCCCCCGGTAGTTCTGTCACTATATCAACTTTAGCTGTGACATGCCATGTCGGCTCGAGTTCAGTTGCCACTGATGGCGCATGGGCTGCGCCGACCAGCGGCCCGGGCATTGACTATTCGTTGTCACGATGCACGTCGATCACTGCAATAGCGCCTTCGCTGGCGTCGCTGGCGTCGCTGTCGATGCTGATATTGATTTGTATCGGTTGGCAGCACACCTGGCAGTCTTCGATGTAACTGGCGGGCAGGTTGTCATGATCAATCAGAATGCTGATGACTTCGCCGCAGTAGGGGCAATCGATGCTTTGTTCAGTCAACAGCGCATCCAGAGATTGTGTGTTCAGATCCACATCCATGATTAGACAGTCCTCGCCGGCAGTGGGGGTTGCTGGTATGGACAAGCCGGGACGGAATGCAGTTGCATGCAGGCGGACAGTTGCTGGTCATATATTACGGATAACCAAGGTGATAGCAGTGAATTTATGCGTAGTGGAGTGGATGCGCTCGGATCTGGTTCTTTTATGTCAGGCGATCTGACTCGTCATACCTTTAATGATGGTGTGCAGAATGGTTCTGAGACAGCGGGATTCGCCTGTCATCGTGGTAGACAGTCCGGGGTGCGCATGGGCAATCTGGGCATTTTCGGCTTCGACCTCGGCGTACAGCGCTTCCGCCGCTGGCATGGCGCGACTGCGCAGATTTTCCAGCAGGCGCTCCGCCGTGCCTTTGGCCAGATTCAGCGACTTGCCTGCTTCCAGCAGCAATCCACGGTTGATGTCCGAGAAGTGGCGCATGCCCTGTATCGGCCAAGCCAACTGGGTGTGTGCGGGCCATCCTTTTTTGTCGAAGGCAGGAGAGGCATACGTGGCGACGCTGAGAAGATCGTAGAACGGTGCCAACTGAACGCCCTCATGGGAGACCAGGAAGCTCAGGTTTTTCAGGTGAGCATCGCTATTGCCGACAAGCACATTGAACACCAGCCAGCCAAACAACCGGTGTCGTGCTACTGCCGGACTGCGACAGGCATTGGCCAGCGCCGCCAGACTTTCCATACTGCCCTGGCTGTATTTGAAGCTGCGATCCAGCCCCAGCAATTGGCAGGCATCGATCACGTGTCGGCGTTGCCAGCCGTTTGTATCTGGAATCCGGTCAAAGCGATCGATCAGATACACCGGAGATGGCACGTAGCGACGATGCACATCTGGCACATCAAGCCCTAGTCGCTTGGCCAGCCGCATCACGAACCATTCATTGATCACGGCATGTGGGTAGTCCTCATCCGGGTGATCAGGCTTCAAGATATGGGTTGATGGTGTGGCGCCAGCAGGTTCATAAAGCGCTCCATCTTGCAGAACAACCGCGAGCTTATGCTGGGCACCGGCCAGCGACATACGCTTGCTGGCCGCTTGCGTCAGCGGTGCCTTGGGCAACTGACGGATGCGTGCATTCAGGGCATCGTCTGGTAACGGGCGCAATGGTTCGTCTGTCTGCGGCGCTGCATCCGGTGGCAGCAAGGTCAGCGACCCTGCCGATTCCGCACCGTAGCAGGCCAGCAAGCCGAAGGCGTTTGCCACATCCAGCTTGGCATCTCTGGCCAGCAGATCACGTTGGCCAGCTTCCGGCAGCAGGTTGTCGAAATACCATTGCACGGGGCGCTGGCTTGCGCCGTCCAGCAAGGACTCTGTGGTCAGCGGAAGATGCGGGCTGAGCGCGAAGCCCAGAGGGTTATCCAGCCAGTTTGTTGCGTAGTGAAAACTCCAGAGCCCACCCACCTCTTGCAGGGTGCCAACTTGCGCCTGATTAATCGAGGCGCGCAAAGACCGGCCGTTCATGGCTTGTTCTTACTGTTTGCTGCATCGTTCAAATAAACTGCGACGCTCTCAGGGACATCCACCATGACCCGGATGCCCAAGCCCTCAAGGACTTGAAACAGCTTGCCCCATTGCACGGACTCGCTGCCGCGCTCGATCTTGCCCAGGAAGTTCTCGCTGACGCCGATGCTGCCCGCGGCATCGTCCTGACGGATGTTCTGTGCCTTGCGGCTGGCGCGCACCACCCCGCCGATGGCCGCTGCGTTGTCGATGGGTATCTTCATGATTAATCCTCACGTTTGTAAGGATTTTGCACCCATTCAGTGTATATTGCAAGAAATCCTTTCGATCGTGCGGATTATCAGATGGGATCGTAGTTTGAGGCTTGAATCCTTTCGCTGGTGTGGTTTTTTTTTATGCATGCCGGTGGCGGTGTCCGCGCCAAAATCGTCAGCCAGGAGTCAATACAGCCGTTTTCGCGCGGGTCAGGATCAATTGCAGTCAGTGGCCAGGATCTGCCTGGCGCATTCGGCCTGCAACGGTAGCTTGGGTTTGTCTGCTGCGGGTTTATGCCTGCACGCATCTGTGGCAGACTTGGGTCTGATCGTCGTTGCAAACTGGAGAAAGCTATGTGTCGTTGGTTGGCCTATTCGGGCCCGGAAATTTACATGGACACGCTATTGCTGCGTCCGAAACATTCATTGTTGATGCAAAGCCGTTTCGCGCGCCAGAATTACGTTACCGGTCTGCCGGATTTTCCCGATGGGGCGTTTCCCACCAATGGCGACGGGTTTGGTTTTGGCTGGTATGGCGAGCAGCGCGATCCCGGCCTGTACCGGGAGTTGCGGCCGGCCTGGAGTGATGAGAACTTCGCCAGTCTGGCGCGCAATATCAAATCGCGCTTGTTCATGGCGCATCTGCGCGCTGCCTACGATGGCATCGTGCAGCGCACCAACAGTCATCCGTTTGCGCA
This sequence comes from Gammaproteobacteria bacterium, assembly GCA_021772955.1. GTDB lineage: Bacteria > Pseudomonadota > Gammaproteobacteria > Xanthomonadales > Wenzhouxiangellaceae > JAHJQV01. Next base: position 5,313 of record JAJFKZ010000114.1, read on the forward strand.
TGATCGTTTCTTGTTTCAGCACAATGGTGAGGTAATGGATTTTGCCTGTATGCGGCGCGAACTGATGCTGGAACTGGACCCACGCTATTTCAACTGTGTGCATGGCACCACCGACAGTGAAGTGTGCTTTTACCTGGCCCTGACGTTGGGCATGGCCGAGGATGTCAAGACCGGTCTGGAGCGCATGACCGGACGTATCGAGCAGGCCAGGCTTGCGCACGGCATTTCCGGACCGTTTCGTCTGACCTGCGCGGTGGCCGATGGGCAAGCCCTGTATGCGGTGCGTTATTCCAGTGATCATCAATCCAAGACCTTGTACATCAACGACGGCCCGGACGCGCTCAGACGCATGGTCAGTCAGCAGGAGGAGTTACCCGAGACCGGCCATCTGGTGCTCTCGGAGCCGCTGGATGACTGCGATCGTGACTGGTTGTTGCTGGAAGAGTCCAGCTTTGTCGAAATTCGCGGCGACAAGGTGGAGGTCACACAGTTCACACCGCAAACCGACCAGTAACATCTAGCCCGCATATTTCATGAAGGCGGACAGTTACTGGTCATAGTTTACGAATACACAAGGCGATAGCAATGAATTTATGCGTTGTGGAGTGGTTACGATTTGTCCTGTTCGAGTTCAGGCCAAATCTGGCGTTGCACCTCGAACGATCGCCCTTGAACCATAGCTACGGGCGTGTGGACCACGCGAACAGTTCGGTGACACTCAGCCTTCGCACAAGCGTCGCGGACAAGGCGCGCGAGCGCAGGACTGGCCGTAGTCAATTCAAGCGAGTGCAACGCAGTCCACGGTGCTTGTGCGGCGGCCCACCGGGAGCCAATGTGCCAGTGCGACTCGGCGTTGCGATTCTTGGCAAGGGAGCGGCCATTGCCTGCGAACCGCGCCTTGATTCGCACCGGCACATTACTCTGAGTGTTACCGAACTGTTCGCGTGGCCCACTGGCTTCTGCGGCCGATCGTCCAAGCTGCTTAACCAGCTTCGCCCTGCTTCTCGAACCCTTTATGAAATATTCGGGCTAGTGGTTTTCAGTCGATGAAAGATGCTGGCAAGCAAACCAAGAGGAGCAAGATTGACCTGCCGGACATCGGTCTGGCCCTCATGATTGGTGGCTTCGTGGCTTATGTGATATTCCGCTGGTCACAAGAATTGGGTGCGTCATTGGTATTTGGTGTCATCGGTTCTGTACTAACTGTTGTCATCAAGATATTGATATATATAAAT
>JAJFKZ010000115.1 GCA_021772955.1 Gammaproteobacteria bacterium
GGCAGACCGTGCTGCCGATAGATGACACCGCCCTTCATGACCAGGTTGACGTTTTGCAACAGGTTGATATGCTTCAACACATCGCCACGCACGGCGATGATGTCGGCCTTCTTGCCGGTAGATATGCTGCCCAACTCATCATCAACGCCCATCATCACCGCTGGCCAATAGGTGGCCGCTCGAATCACTTCCATCGGAGTGAGGCCAAACACATTGACCAGACCATCCATTTCCCGCCAGGTGGAATCACAATGGAAGTTCATCGGTACGCCGGAATCGGTGCCGACCATGAACACCACACCGGCCTCGCGCAACTGGGCAATCTTGCGTTTCAAGGTGGGGGCGCGCAACGGGGTCAGCTGCATGTAGGCCAGTTTGCCCGGTGAACTGATGGAAGCGCGAATATCGTTAATGGTTGACTGCTGCAGGCCGCGATTCCAGCAGGTGTCATCGAGCTGCTCCGGATTGTCCACCATGTCGGTGTAACTGTAGAGGCCTTCAACCGTTGGCGTCCAGAACAGCGGGCCGCCGGCAACACGACCGGTGGCGGTGCGTTCCCTGAGTTTGGCGATGATATCTGGCGGGTATTCAGGTGCAGTGGTCAACCCGGTATGCTCAAAATTATCCACCCCGATCTCCAGGCCGCGGCGTATCTCGTCGGGGCGGTGCGAGTGTGCGACAACTTTCAGGCCACGGGCATGGGCAGCATCAACAACTGCCTGAGCTTCTTCCAGCGTCATCTTGTCCTGATCGATGAGCTTGATGAAATCGACACCCGCATCGGCCAGTTCATTGACCTTGTTGCGCGCATCCCGGGCACCGTTCACAGCCCAACGGTAGGTAGTCTGCCAATCCTCAACTTCGTGCTGAATAAATGGCCCGGACATGAATAGGCGTGGACCGGGGATCTCACCCTTGGCGACGGCATCGCGAATGTCGATGGACGCTTGCAATGGTGCGCCCAAATCACGCGCAGAGGTCACGCCGGCCAACAGCAATTGTACGGCCGCAGCGGGCATGATTTCGCTGGCGTAACGATCGGCATAGGCGCTTTGCCAGTGCACATAATCGGCATGCCCGACCAGCATCAGATGCGCATGACTTTCCCACAGCCCAGGCAGCACGTCCATGCCCTCGGTGGAAATGACTTCATAATCATCGGGCACCGGCAAAGTTTCCACCGTACCCACGGCGACAATCTCATCAGCTTCGATCAGTATCACGCTATTGGCCAGCGGCCGGTTACCGAAGCCATCCAACAATCGTCCGCCAACCATGGCCTGCTTATGGGCCTGCGTTTCAACCTGGCTTTGAGCCTGTGCGGTTGGTTGCGTCAGAACCAGCACAGGCACCAGCAGTAGTGCCATCAATGTCAATCTCATGGTGTGATCTCCGTCAGTTATGAATCCAGTCATCCATGATCGCATACTGCATCGACCATAAGCATCGTCTGGACGTGAAAACGTCGCGTTTTGTCGCTGCAGTGCTGAGCTCAATTCTGGCATAATGCTGGATTGATTGAATCAGGCCGAACTGTATGGCTGGCGCTAACTCGCTAAAAACCATTTTTTATGCACTGGGCGCAAACAGCGCGATCGCCGTTGCCAAGCTGACCGCCGCGGTCATCACCGGCTCGGCAGCGATGCTGGCAGAAGGTATTCACTCGGTAGCAGATGCCGGTAACCAGTTGCTGCTGTTGCTGGGCATCAAGCAATCACAGCGCCCGCCGTCACCCAAGCATCCGCTTGGCTACGGCAATAACACTTATTTCTGGTCGTTTGTCGTTGCCATCATCTTGTTCAGTGTTGGCGGCATGTTCTCAGTGTACGAAGGCTGGCACAAACTGCACAACCCGCATGAGGTCAGTTATCCGTGGGTGGCGATTGGCGTACTGCTGTTCGCCATCATGGCCGAGTCGGTGTCATTTCGTGCCGCCACCACGGAAATCAACAAGGTCAGACGTAAGCGAAGTTACTGGCGCTGGTTCCGGGAAAGCCGCGAGAGCGAGCTGGTGGTGATTTTTGGTGAAGACCTGGCCGCCCTGCTGGGTTTGGTCTTTGCCCTGGCAGCTGTGATCATTACCATGCTCACTGGTAACCCGCTGTATGACGCTCTGGGTACGCTGATGATTGGTATTTTGTTGATCGTTGTGGCCATTCTCATCGCAGCTGAAGTGAAAGCCCTGTTAGTGGGACAAAGCGTGGAGCCATACGTGCTGCAGCAAATGCATGAGTTTTTGGCCGAACGTGATGAGGTCGAGCAGGTGTTTAACCTGATTACCTTGCATCTGGGCCGGGATGTCATGGTGGCCATGAAGCTGAAGATGCGTGATTTTGACAATCAGGAGTTGCTCATCAACGCCATCAACCTGCTTGAGGCAGACTTCCAGCGTGCCTATCCGCAGGTGGTCTGGTCGTTCGTTGAACCAGACAACCAGGATTAACTCGAGCATGCCCAACAACACAAACCCGCAACCTGCAACCCACGAGCAATGGTCGGCCAAACACCCGGCCAGCAACTGATGCACGCTGAAACCGCACTGTTGCAACGCCTGGCCCACAGCTGGGAACAGCAGCAGGCACTGCTGTTGCTGAACCCACCGGATGATCCCACGCATTACTCAGACCTGAATCTGTGCGGCGTGCTACACGATCGCTATGATCAATTTCTGCGATGGTCAGCAACCGCGACCGATACAGTGCCGGTATGGTTTGACACCCGGCTGCCGACAGCAGAATATTCGCTTGCTGCAAGTCCACCAACCACCGTCGTGATGTTTTTGCCCAAGGGCAAGGCGCGCCTGGCCGCGCAACTGCAATTGCTGGCCAGCAGTTTGTCTGCTGGCAGCGAGGTGGTGTTGATCGGCGCGATAAAATCCGGCATCAAAAGCGCCGGTAAAATCATGTCCACCTACTGTAGCGAGGTGAGCAAACTGGATGCAGCTCGCCATTGCCAGGCCTTGCATGGCAAGCTGACCAAGCGTCCAAACCAGCCTGACGTCGATGTGGCTTTTGACACTTTGTACGGCAGCTGGTCATTGTCAATGGCAGAATTGCAACCAGCATCCGCCAATGTCGAAGTCGAAGCCGACCCAGACAATGCGGCATTGCACAACACCGAGCGATTGCCTATCACCACCCTGCCCGGCGTTTTTGCCAGTGGCCATCTGGATCCGGGCTCACACCTGTTGCTGCAAACGCTGCTTGAGCACCGTGAACAACTGCCCCGCAGCGGCAGCCTGCTGGATTATGGCTGTGGTTCGGGCGTGCTCAGTCTGATCATGCATCAGCTGCTGCCGATGCTGTCCATTACCGCAGTTGATGTTGACAGTTGGGCGTTGCAGGCGGCCAACAAGACCCTGACTGGCGTGGATCAGCTGCACATCTTGCCCAGCGCCAAAGCCGGTGATATTGATGGTCGTTATGACCTGATTGTCAGTAACCCGCCGTTCCATCAGAACTTCCTCCAGACCACCAGCACCGCGGCTGGTTTTCTGCAACAGCTGCCACAGTTGCTGGCGCCCCGAGGTCAGTGCTGGCTGGTGGCAAATCGGTTCCTGCCGTATGAACAGATCATCAACTCGGCTGGATTGAAATTGATTAAAGTGGTCGACACGCCGGAATACAAAATCATTCGCATCAGCCGCACCGGCTCAGCTAACAAACCGGCACGAAAAACCCGCTAGTAGCCTGTCGGGCTTAACCGATTGTAGCGAGGGAACTCCGATGCGCGCCTATGCGTGGTAATGCGGGGGTTGCCTATATGAGCCCGGCAGCGACCAAAAACACCAGCAACACAGCGATTGGCACGACGAACCGTATCAGCACACGCCAGACCCGATACAAGTCATCGTTCATATCGGCTAACTGCTCGCGCACGATCACCCGACTGACTATCCAGCCGGCAAACACAGCAATCAACAGACCACCTGCCGGCAGCATGATGTTGGTCGAGACATATTCGATCAGTTCCTGGAAATTTTTGCCCCAGAGCAAAAATTCGGACCAGTAATTAAACGACAGTACGCTGCCGATACCCAGTAGCCAGGTGCTGCCACCGATGATCAGAACCGACACCGGTCGATTGAATGAGGTACGCTCCACCAGATAGGCCGTGGCCGGTTCCAGCAATGAGATCGCCGAGGTCCATGCGGCCACCGCCAGCAGGGTAAAAAACGCCAGCGCATAGAGATTGCCAAATTCCATCGCCGCAAATGCATGTGGCAGCGTGACAAAAATCAACCCCTGGCCACCCGTGCTTTCCAGCCCGAATGCAAACACAATCGGAAAAATCGCCAACCCGGCGAGTATGGCAACAGACGTATCAGCCAAAGCAATAATGGCGGCAGTCTTGCCGATGTGCATGTCCCGTGGCACATAGGCGCCATAAGCCATGATGCCGGTCATGCCTAGGCTCAGACTGAAAAACGCCTGTCCCACTGCCTGCAAGATCACATTCCCGTTGATCGCAGAAAAATCCGGCTCGAAAAGGTACACCACCGACTGCAAAAAGTGACCGCTGGCCATGCCATAACCAACCATGATCAACAACAGCCCGAACAGCAATGGCATGAGCAAACGAACCGAACCCTCCAGGCCTTTTTCCACCCCCATCGCCACCACCCCAACACTGACCGCCAAAAACAATGACGACCAAAACAGCAGTCTGGCCGGTGAAGCCAACAGCGCATCAAAATGCGCTTGCGGCGTGTCCTGGAATGCGTGACTGCCGACCAGCTCAACCGCGTAGGTCCAGACATAGGCTAAGGTCCAGCCGGCCACCACGAAATAAAACGACAACACCAGAACCCCTACCAGCGCGCCGATGACACCAACGCCGCTCCAGGTCCGGCTGGCGTTGCTGCGCCTGGCCAGCTGCAGCAGGCTGTTGATCGGACTGTGCCGACCGGCGCGCCCGAGCAGAATTTCTGTCATCAGCAAGGGAATACCAACCAGCGCAATACAGCCCAGGTAAATCAGCACAAAGGCGCCACCACCATTTTCTGCGGTGACATAAGGAAAGCGCCAGATGTTACCCAGCCCCACTGCCGCGCCGGTGGCGGCAAGAATGAACGCCAATTTGGATGACCACATACCGTGGCCGCTAATTTGTTCGGTAGTCTGGGTTTTGAGCATACTGTTTACTCTGCGTTATCAGGTTGCCAGTTTAGCGGCAGATTATGCCATGTTAGTAATGCCATGACGATGCGCTCAATCGATTTGTTGTTGCGCTTTGGCGCGTTGGCGGCGTGCTTCCTTGGGATCGATCAGCAATGGCCGATAGATTTCGATGCGATCGCCCTGCTGCAGGACACGATCGGCTGCACACATTCGTCCAAAAATCCCCACACGCTGCTGCCACGGAGCTGATTGATCCATTAACTCGGGGTGCTGCTGCAACAGTCCTGACTGCTGTACCGCGGTGGTCACACTGCTGGCTTTGGGTAAATGCAAGATCTGGATTGATTGGCGCTGTGGCAGGGCATACACCAGCTCAACGCTGATCATGTCATCGGCTTGTGTGTGCTGATCGGCGCACGCACTCACAACTCGTCCATCGGCAACGGCTTGCCGTACAGTTGTTCGGCGCGGTGGGTAAAATCCTGAATCAAACGATCAGCAATGTGCTTGAAACCGTGCTGCATGGCGTGACTGAAAAGCTGATTGTGCATCTGAAAACTCATGCTTAATAATACCTTGCAGCCGACTTCACCAAAACTCTTGAAGTGCCAGGCACCCTGAAACTGCTCAAAGGGACCTTCATGCAATTGCAGGGTCACCGATTCCGCCGGGCGAAACTGATTCCGGGTCACCATTGATGTACTGACACCGGCAATGCACAGATCCATACTGGCCAGGTGCTGCTCGGGGCTGTGTTCGATGATGCGCGCAGCTTCGATCCAGCTCAGAAATTCCGGGTAGCGCTCGACATCAATGACCAGATCGTACATCTGCTCGGCGCTGTAACGCAGCAAGGCGCTGTGTTCAATGCGGGTCATTGCTGTCTGCTGTGGCTTCGGGCTAAGGACATCGTGATCAGACTGGTTTTATCAGCACGATATTATCAGGCATAATGGCAGGTTATTCGAGTGTCCAGCCACAAATGCTTCAAATCCGTCCCACAGCCCCCATGTTGATGACATGAGCAAGCCACCCAAAAAATCCAGCAGCAGCATTGCCCGCAACAAGCGCGCGCGGTTCGACTATTTCATTGAAGAATCCCTGGAAGCCGGTCTGGCACTGATGGGCTGGGAATTGAAAAGCATCCGCGCGGGCAAGGCGCAGATCACCGAGAGCTATATTTTCCTGCGCAAAGGCGAAGCCTGGCTGGTCGGTGCGCACATTACCGCGCTGCCGACGGCATCCACGCATGTCAGCACCAATCCAATTCGCGAACGCAAACTGTTACTGCATAAACACGAATTGTCACGACTACTCGGCGCCATCGAGCGCAAGGGCTACACACTGGTGCCACTGGACATGTACTGGAAACAGGGACGCGTAAAGCTGGCCATCGGTCTGGCGCGCGGCAAGAAGCAGCACGACAAGCGCAATGTCAGCAAAGACCGTGACTGGGAACGGCAAAAAGAACGCATCCTGAAACACAGTTGAGTGCAACCAGCCTGATCTGCGCAGCACGGCCAGACCTAGCCCGCATAGTGCATGAGGGATTCGGATTTTAGGGGAAATCTGCCAAAGTAGTTTGGTGCATCGTCCGCAGAGCCATAGCTGGCTAAGGTTCAAGGAGGATGTGCCAAAATACGACGGCAGATTTTTCCTAAAACCGAATTGGACAAACTGTA
>JAJFKZ010000116.1 GCA_021772955.1 Gammaproteobacteria bacterium
GATTGCTTGAGATCCCTCGGCTAGCTACGCTCGCTCGGGATGACGATAGAGGGTTTCTCGTTCCCACGCTCTGCGTGGGAACGTCAGGTCGTATGCATTCCCACGCAGGAGCGTGGGAACGAGAGAAATCAGGCTGTAGGCCGGATAAGCATAGCGCATCCGGCGTTGTGGAGGATCATCGTTTTGGGTTATATGCCACTGCCTGCCTGTGCGCCGCACGCAGACAGGCGCGATGCTGAAAAGAACTGGGTACCGGCAAAGGCCGGTATCCAGTCAATACTACCGTTGCTGCGCAAGCACAACACCATAAAAAATGGCCACGCCGGATACCGGCGTGGCCATGATCAAGGCTGAATTCTGACCGGTTGATCAGAACCGCAGCACACCTCTGAAATACCAGAACTGCCCCGGCAGCTCATGCGTGGTGACATCAAAGCCATTCAGCGAGCAGCTGAAGCACAGCGGTGGATCTTTGTCGAACAGGTTTTCCACCCCGCCGGTCAGGGTCAGCTTGTAGGTATCGGTCAGATCAAAGCTGTAGCCCACCTGGAAATCCACATAAATGCGGCTTTCCAGCGTATTGGCGGAATTGCCGTTGTTGTCAAAATCAGGATTGCTGCACAGCCCCAGAGCAGTCAGGCTGTTTGCAGTACCATCAAGAAAATCACTGCATGACTCAGTCACCGAATCGGTGTAGCGCAGGTTGAAGCTGGACTGCCATTGATCATAATTCCAACCCAACACCATATTCGATTGCCATTCCGGAATGGCACTGTCGTTGACCTCGACACCAACCAGACGGCGTATCACCGGGTCATTCGGGTCATCCGGGTTAATGTTAAGTTCACTGAAATTATCCACAAAGGTGGTGTTCCAGTTCATGAAAACACGCCCGAATGAATAATCCGGAGATGAGTAGTTGATACTGAAATCGAAGCCGGAGGTATTAATGCCACCAATGTTCTGCAAGCGGTTCTGGAAGCTGTTGATGCCACCTGATGTTGCTCGCGTGATGCCGTCACAGAAGCCCGAGTTGATGTCGTTCAGGCAGGCATCCAGCTGGGTCTGGGCGTCTACGGCCTGGATTGCATCTTCCAGTTCATGCCGATACCAGGTCACGCCAAAGTCCAGTCTGGCAATGGCGTTAATGCTGTCCACCCAACGCGGGCTGTAAATCAGGCCGGTCGAATACGAATCCGACGTTTCCGGACGCAGTTGGTCGTTACCACCGGTGGTCACCGATATCTGCTGATTGGCCTGGGTAAAGTTGGACGGTACGCCGAGGGCGATACAATTGTCCATAACCGCCTGGCTGACACCGGAATTCGGGAAGTTGTTGCACGGATCATCCAGCACAGCATCAAAGCGCGATGCCGAACCGAACAATTCACCAATACCTGGCGCACGAATACCCTCTGCATAACTACCACGGAACAACAGGGATTCGGTGACTTCCCAGCGGAAACCGGCCTTGACTGTGGTGCTGGTACCGGCGGTACTGAAGTCCGATAAGCGGATGGCGCCATTCAGATCAAGTCGGCGAATTCCAGGCAGATCACTGAGCACAGGGATGTCCAGCTCGCCATAGATTTCTTCAACATTGAAGCCACCTGCTGTTGGCAGTGCTGGCACGCCGTTGCTTTCACCGGCGACGATCACCGAATCAGGCTGGAAGAAGCCACTGAGTTCACGATGCTCGAAACCCACCGCAATACCAACCTCACCGGCCGGCAGGTCAAACAGCCCGCCGGAAATGTTGGCCGAGACGATTTCCAGATCCTGCTTCGAGGTATCCACGCCTGGAAACTCGATGAAGTCGATCATTTCCTGGGTCAAGGTGCCCGGTCCGCTGAAGATATCCAGAGGCACACAACCGGGGATATCATTCAGACAGCGATCCACCGGTCCCAGAGCGTCATTGATACGGCGAATATTAAAACTACCCTGGGTGGTCTGGGTGGCCTCGCTCTCGGCATCCACCAGATTGATATCCCAGAAAAAAGCCCGACTGCCAACCGTGAAATCACCGTTGGCACCGGTGGCCAGATAGCGGGTATCCACATCCTGTTTGAAAATACGCGGTCCGGCCTCGATCGGGCGACGACCGATCAGAATCAGGTTTTCACTGGAAACCAGATCAAAACCAAACGGATTGAACGGGTTCGTGGCTGAAATGGTGATGTTGTCGGCAAAGGGATTGCCGGTACCAGCATCGGAACCCAAAAATATCGGTTCCGGCGCAGCCTGATTGGTAGATGTGCGCTCGTTGAACATGCCACGGAAATACAGATTCACATGATCAGATACACCGTAGTTCAGCTGGGTGTAGACACTGGTGCGCTCGTTTGGTGTGGCGAGCAGGTTGAAGGGTGAAAAGTTGAATCGATTGTCGTTGGTGAAGCCAATGAAATCGTCCGGAAAACCGGGTCCGCCATTAGGGAAGCTGCTGCCGTTGGGTGTGGTGATACTACAAAACGGCGTATCACCAACACCATCACCATCGGTGTCATCCAGTGGACACAACGTGCTGGCTTCAGGTGGGATGAAAACAAATCGGGTATTGGGTGTTCCCGAACTACCACGCGTCACACCGGTGCCCGGTACCGGGAAGCTGGACAGCTCGCGATCGCGTGCGCTGATTGCGCGATCATTGTTATAACTGGCGTTGACGATAAACGACAATTTTTCGAAAGTACCGCCAATGGTGGCCTCGGCGCGAATGCTTTCGCCATCACCTTCATCAAACTGGCCAAAATACGCCAGCGCTTCACCGCCGTTCATTTCGTCGCGCAGGATGATATTGACCACACCGCCAATGGCATCGGTACCGTACACTGCCGAGGCGCCGTCTTCGAGAACTTCAATGCGCTCGACGATCGCCAGCGGAATGCTGTTCAAATCGACAATGGAGCTAACCCCGGAAGCCGATGACTCATTCACCCAGCGCAGTCCATTGACCAGTACCAGGGTCCGTTGCGCACCCAGATGGCGCAGGTTGACAGTCGCGGCCCCGGCACCAACACCGGCACCGGATGGCGGAAAACCGAAGTTGCCGGAAGAGTTCAGGCGCGAATTCAACGAGGAGCCAGCGGTGCTCAACTGTTGCAACACATCGGCGATATTGGTTTCACCGGTACGCTCCAAATCTTCACGGGTCAATGTGTAGACCGGTGATGAGCCCTCGGTATACACCCGGCGAATGCGCGAACCGGTGGTCTGGATGGGTTCCAGCTCGACCGCCTCCTCGTCCTCACCGGTTTGCTGGGCATGCAGGTTTGCACCCGGGCTCAGCAACAGCGCCAGCGCCACCAGGGGCATGGCTGACAGCAAATATTGGGATAGTTTACTTCGAACATCTGACATTTACGCTCTCCATATAGCAACATTACAAACCCTGCAATCCAACGGTCAGCATCGCTACCCTTGGGTTGCTGCGACAACTTCCATTGTTGTCTTAAACCCTTGCCGATGATTTTTTCGGCCGATATGCTTTTTCGCTTATCTAATTTTTAACAAAGATGCCACAAAAGTATAATAAGCGCAAGTAGCTAGCCCGCATATTTCATGAAGGGTTCGAGGAGCAGGGCGAAGCTGGCTAAGCAGATTGGACGATCGCCAGCAGAAGCCAGTGGGCCACGCGAGTAGATCGGTAACACTCAGAGTCAATGTGCCGGTGCGAATCAAGGCGCGGTTCGCAGGCAATGGCCGCTCCCTTGCCAAGAAACGCAATGCCGAGTCGCACCGGCAGATTGGCTCCCGGTGGGCCGTCGCACAAGCACCGTGGGCTGCGTTTCGCTCGCTTGA
>JAJFKZ010000117.1 GCA_021772955.1 Gammaproteobacteria bacterium
GCAGATTTTTCCTAACACCGAATAGGACAAACTGTACTTTTGCAATTTCGATCAATTTCGTTATAACTTATTGGTGTGCATACGCTTTTCTTACCTGAACGTCCGTCCTCGTGCAATAGGCGGGTTAGTGGGTTATGCAATTCCCGCCAGACACCTTTGTAAAGACAGCGCGCTGGCACCTGTCGATTACCTGTGTATAATCAAGTCTGCCACAATCTGTATTTCATTCAGTGACATAAGGAGCAACACATGGCGGGTAAGTTCATCATCAGTAAAAGTTCCAGCGGCAAGGATTTCTTCGTGCTCAAGGCCGGCAACGGTGAGGTGATCCTGACCTCACAGCAATACGCCACGCGCAAGAGCTGTGATAACGGCGTCGAGTCGGTACGCAAAAACTGCACCGATGCAAGTCGCTTTGAAACCAAGACCGCCAAGGATGGACGCGAATACTTTGTACTGAAGGCCAGCAATGGCCAGGTGATCGGTCAGAGCCAGATGTACAAATCCGGTTCCGGCTGCAAAAACGGTATCGCCTCAGTGCAGCGTAGCGCGCCGGATGCCAAGGTCGACGTGCAGGAAGGCTGACTCAACCTTCTCGCGCCGGTGAGGTTTGGGAGCCTCACCTGTGCATCATTGCGGCGCCGCAGGGTACAGCCTTTAGCTGTAAGCACCTGTCTGCGCCAGCAGCGCGGCAGAACCCGGACCAATCTGCCACAGTTATTATCTCGCGCACTTCGCCGGATAAGCATCGCGCATCCGGCAGCACCAGTTTGTGGTTTCAGTGTGTCGCAACCATCAATGCTTTAGCACCAGACTGATGCCGTCGGCCATTGCCAGCATCAGGGTTTGCACGCGCTCGTCTTTGGCCAACTTGCGGTTCAGCTGCTGCAAAGCCTGGGTATCATCGTCCTGGATAGAATCCAACACTACCCGCCCCGACCACAACACGTTGTCGAACATGATCAGACCGCCCGGTCGCACTAACTGCAGACACAGCTCGTAATACTCGTCATAACTGACTTTGTCGGCATCAACGAAGGCAAAATCAAAACTTGCAGCAGCGCCGTCGGCGAGTAATTGTCGCAAGGTTTGCGCGGCTGGTTGCAGGCGCAGATCAATTTTTTCTGCCACCCCGGCGCGCTGCCAGTAATCCCTGGCAATGTCAGTCCACTCGGCACTGATATCGCAGGCGATGATCTGGCCATCGTCCGGCAGGGCCCATGCTGCCAGCATGCTGCTGTAGCCCGTGAACACTCCGATCTCCAGACAGCGACGCGCACCCATCAGCCGCAACAGCAGTTGCAGCAGCTGCCCCTGATCTGCGGAAATCTGCATGTTGGCCTGCGGCATGGCAGCAGTTTGCTCACGCAAGGCTTTGGCCAATGCCGGCTCGGCAGATGTGTGCCGGCTGACGTAGTCAGCGATTCCCGGGTCAATGAATTTCGAGTATCTGGACATGCAGGATTCTCCTTGGCTTATGATGACGCAATGACTGTACGACTGCTGCAATTATCCGACTGCCATTTGTTAGCAAACGCCGCCGACTTCTATCGCGGCATCAATCCGGAACAGCATCTGCAAAAAATGCTGAGCGCCGCCTTGAACTGGCAACCTGACCTGCTGGTGCTCAGTGGCGATCTGGTCGAATGCGCCCAGCCACAAGTCTATCAGCGACTGAACCGCTTCATCGATGCGCTTTCGGTCAGAACCATGGCCTTTCCCGGCAACCATGACGATGGCGAGATGCTGCGGCGGTATCTCGATGCGGCCGTATTCGACCATGATAATCCACTGCGCTGCGGCGCCTGGCAACTGGTCTGGATCGATAGCAATGTGGCAGGGCAGCCGCACGGCGAGCTGAGTGCCGACAAGCTGGCGGTGCTGAACCACATTGATCCACAAGCGCCAACCCTGCTGTTCATGCACCACCAGCCGGACCTGGTCGGCACGCCATGGATCGATCGCTACGCCTGCCGCAATCCGGAGTTGCTCTGGCATTGGTTGCAACAGCACGAGCACACTGTTCGTGCCATTTGCTTCGGTCACATACATCACGCCTGGCGGGGTGAACGGACCATCAATCAGCGCAACATTGCTCTGCTCGGCGCGCCATCAAGCTCGGCCTGCGTAGTGCCTGGCAGCAGCGAATTTGTGCTGGACGTGCGCGGTCCGCGCGGGCGCTGGCTGCAGTTGGCTGACGCTGGCACTGTGCACACCGGCCTGCTCAGCTGCGCCTGATGCCAGCTACCGTATGCACGTTCCTGTTCAGCTGCTTCGGATCAGGTAGCGATGAAAAATTAATCCACCGATTGCACAGATTACACAGACGGTAAACATTCTGACAAAAATCTGAGTAATCGGTGTAATCGGTGTAATCGGTGGACAATCACCTGCCGGGTTGCCGCGTCAGCTGCGCCGAGCGGCAACGACAGCATGCCCGACACACAAAGACCTACAAGTAGCTGTAGCCGAATGCCTGCTGAAACTTGGCGGCCAGTTCCTGTTGACTGAAAGAATGGTTTTGCG
>JAJFKZ010000118.1 GCA_021772955.1 Gammaproteobacteria bacterium
GACTGGTACCAAAGCGGTGCTGCCAAGGCTGCAGCCAATCGTGAGCAACTGCTGCAGGCTTTGCTCGATGCCCATCGGCCAGCGAAAAACATCATTTTGTTTGTCGGCGATGGTATGGGGCCTGCGACCGTCACCGCTGCACGCATTTATGGCGGTCAGAAACGGGGGCACAGTGGTGAAGAAAACATACTGTTTTTCGAGCGATTTCCGCACACGGCGCTGGCCAAAACCTACAACGTGAATCAGCAGGTTGCCGATTCTGCCGGTACCATATCGGCCATTTTGACCGGCGTCAAAACCAATGCCGGGCTGATCGCCATGGGGCCAGAAACCACTCGTGGTGTGTGTGGCAGCGGCCCGGCATTGATGAGCGCACTGGAATATGCCGAACTGGCTGGCATGGCCACCGGCATCGTCTCCACCGCCAGAATCACCCATGCCACCCCGGCAGCGACTTATGCCAAGTCTCCGGAGCGGGATTTTGAAAGCGACGCCGACGCCGACACCATGAGTAATATCGGCGATTGCCGGGACATCGCCACACAGTTGCTCGAGCTGGATCAGCGCAGCTACCCGCAGGCAGATGGCAGTCGCCGCAAGCTCGACGGTATCGAGGTGATACTGGGCGGTGGACGACGCAATTTTCTGCCCCAGCAGCAAAGTGGTCAACGCCTGGATGGGCGTGATCTGATCAAGCTCTGGCAACAGCGCAATCCGGCTGGCAGCTATGTCGAAAGCGCCAGTGAGCTGGCGCGTCTGGAAGCCGATCAGAGCAAGCAGCAGGGCCGCGTGCTGGGATTGTTCAGTGCCAGTCACATGGCCTACGAGCTGGATCGGGCCAGCCATGCCGACATTGATGAGCCATCGTTGGCAGAGATGACTGCAGCAGCAATCCGTCGATTGCAGACCGATGCAGATGGCTTTTTTCTGCACGTTGAGGCTGGCCGCATCGATCATGCCCACCACGCCACCAACGTGGTACGCGCGCTGGAGGACGTGCTCGCCCTGGATGCGGCTGTGCAGCAGGCCGCGCAGCTGACCAGCACCGAGGACACGCTGATTATCGTCACTGCCGATCACAGTCATGTCATGACCATGGCAGGTTACCCGACGCGGGGTAATCCGATTTTGGGCAAAGTGATCGGCAACGATATGCAGGGCCAGGCCAAGTCTAGTCCGATGCTCGATTTCGACGGTCGACCCTACACCACGCTGGGCTACATCAACGGCATTGGCTTTGCGCAACTTCCCGGCCAGCACAGTGCCGATGCCATCTACGGCCTGGCAGATCACGACAGTAACCTCGTGCCGCGCGGTCAAGTTGATTTGAGCGAAATCGATACCACCGCTGAAGGTTTTCATCCGCCCACGTTGGTGCCGCTGGGATCGGAAACCCACGGTGGAGAAGATGTGGCTGTGTATGCCAGCGGCCCCGGCGCATCATTGCTGGATGGGGTCATCGAACAGCATGTCATTTTTCACGTCATGAATCTGGCCGGGCGATTGCAGCAGCGTGCTGGAGTGATGACTGAATGGGCCGGTGCAGATGAATAAGCAAGCTCTTGCAACAAATCACAGTGTTGTGAACAGTAGGCCTGATAAGCGCAGCGCATCCGGCATCAGCAGCCAAAATATCGGCATTGCCAGCGCACGCAGACAGCGCCGCATTCCAGCAAAAATCCACTGTTGACGTCAGTACCTGGATGACAATGTCTCGGTACACTTGATTCTGTACCGAATCAGTCCAAAATAGAGCAGAAGACTCTGCCCGGTCGTATGCCAAGCCACAGTTGCGACCGGCCAACCTACATTGATTACACGCACCATCGGAGCAATCATGAACCTTGACGAAGCCACGCGCAGCAAAATTGAACAACAGATCACCGGCAACAAGGTGGTGCTGTACATGAAAGGCACGCCGCAGCAGCCAATGTGCGGTTTTTCCGCCAAAACTGTGGGCATGGTGAGTGAACTGGTGGCCGATTTTGTCACCGTGGACGTGCTCGCAGATCAGGCTATCCGTGAAGGCATCAAGGTCTATGGTAACTGGCCAACCATCCCACAGCTGTACGTGGATGGAGAGCTGGTGGGTGGCTGCGACATTATTACCGAGATGTACAACTCCGGTGAGCTGCACGTATTGATGGGAGCAGCCAAACCCGATCGCACACCCCCCACGGTGACCATCACCGACCAGGCGGCAGAAAACATTCGCGCCGGCATGCAGGGGCATGAGGCACTGGTGCTGCACATGAGCGTGGATGCGGAGTGGCGACCTTCGTTCGTGCTTGAACCGCCTGCTGATGGCGACATCATCAGCACCGCCAATGGCATAGAACTGCATTTTGATCTGCCCTCGGCACAACGGGCCCAGGGGGCCATGATCGACTGGGTTGACGCGGTCGATGGCAGTGGTCTGGACGTCAGTCTGCCGGCCGCGCCAGTGCCGATCAAGCGCCTGCAGCCCGACCAGCTCAAGGGCATGATCGAAGCTGGTACAGCGCCGCTGATCGTGGATGTGCGAAGCATTGATGATCGCCAGAAAATGCCACCCATCAGTGGCGCCATCGGTCTCGACAAGGACAGTCTCGCGGAGCTACAAAGCCGACCCAAGGACACCACCATCGTGTTCGTTTGCAATGTTGGCAACAGCAGCATGGGTGCCGCCGAGCATTTCCGTAAACTTGGCTTCAGCGATGTCTACAACCTGGAAGGTGGCATGCAGGCCTGGCAGCAGCTTGGTTGATCTGCCAGTGTCCGACGGCTGATGCCGGTCACAAGCTGATGCTGTAGTGGTCTGGATTAACGCGAAGTATTGATTTGTGAACCCGGGCTTGACTGCGTAAACCGGGCTGCATTGCCGAGCACCCGGACAGCCGTACTGCTAAAGGCTTCATAGTCATCATAATGTTCAGCACCGTAGACATCGGCTTTTTCACGGTATTCGAATTGGATTTTCAGCTTTCCTGTAGCGGGTGTGGCAGTCAATTGCCACTCACCAAACTCTGATTGCATCGAAATGGTATCCAGGGAGCCAGCAAATCTGTTGGATGATGTCTGGTCGATCAGTGTGATTTCTGTTTTGAACTGTAGCGGATACCCGATCTTGAATTCGGTCTGCCGATTTTCATACCATGTCGGGAGAATCCATTGCTGTTCGAATATGCTGGGTAAATCAGGAATGATACTAGGCAGATGAATTGGTATTGCTGAAGTTTCATACTCAATCTCCATGACCAGTGGCAAATGGATGCTCTCAATATTCTTGATTGTCAGGCCTTTTAATTTGAGATGGTTACCATTGCCGTTCAGATATTCCTGTATGCGATCACGACGACTCTGGTTGGTTCTGCTTGACAGGTCGCCTCGATATGCAGCGGCTGCATAGCCATTCGCTGTCAAAGTCTCACTGACACTCATGAAGCCGTTATTATCGAGTTTAATGATTCTCTCGCTGGCAACATACCTGCTATCTGGTGGATAGGATGGTAGGTATACTTGCTCCGGGTTTGCCCCCAGGGCGAGGCCCATGTTACCTGCCAGATGTCTGGGAGGGTATCTGAGTAGAGGCAGGTTCTTGTCAGTCGCATCAAGATAGTAAGTACCCTCGGCAGTAGCTGCTTCCACAATCATGTGGTCAAACTGATCCAGGCTGGGCATATCCGGGGAAACCTGCTGGTCAAGATTAACTAGCACGAGGCGGTTTTGTATGCCGGCAGCATCAAGCATTGCATGCAAGATTACGGCATGATCCTTGCAGTCGCCGTAACGATCGCTGAGCGTCACTTCGGCTGACTTGGGTGTGTAGCCACGAGCACCAAACTCGATGGCTGTATAGCTGATACTTTGCTGCACATACTCGGAAATCTTTTCCATTCTCTGGGTTATGGGAAGTTCCTCTGGCGCAATGCTGTCAACCAGTGATTGCAGTCCCTCATCATAGCCAAGCAGCGATTGTATGCTTGAATAGTATTCCATACCGATCGAGTTCCAGGTCTGATCTCGGCCGACCAGAGTCACCCGTGGAATCTCATAAAGCGGATCAGCCGCCATGGTTTCATCCCGGTATGCCGGCACATCAGTTAGTTGCCACAACAAGCCATCATGAGATATATCAGGATCGCCGGCTTTGTAGGAACGGTATCTGACAGAACTGACATCGCCAGTGAACCAGATGCCGGCATGGGCCACTGATCGTGATGCGCCAATTTGAATTTCCTCATAATCAAAATGCTTGCTGTCTTGCTGGGACGTTACTGTAAGAATGAGTTGAATGCGTCGGCCTGGCCCGGTTTTCGGTATCGGGATATACAGTGATTTTGAGAAGTTTGCCTCGCTACTGGACTCGTCCTTGATGTAATAGGTATTACGATCACCTTCCGCAATCAATCTGCCTTCCTGGTCATACACGGCGAGTGTATTGACGCCGATCTGCTCGTTGAGCGGATCAAACGTGAAATTTAATGTATTTAGTGTCTCTGCTCCAGTCTCGCTGTGTATGACATAGTCCATGTAGTATGTCTTGACAAGCTTTTCACCTGACACAAAGTGTATGAGTTTGTACATTTTGTCAATCTGATAATCAGCATCAATCTGCCGGGTGATTCTTGCCGCCGTAAAGTCCCAACTCTTCGGTAGCATCAGTTGAGGCGGGTCATCACTGAGCAAACGCAAATCGCCCTGGCCAATCATGCTGGAGACGGTCATGAGATCTTCAGAATACTGCACATTGTCGGGCTCAAGGGTAACCGCCTTGGCCAGGTAGTCATTGGCCTTCTGGTAATGTAATTGCTGATACTCCGCCAGTGCCAGAGAGTAGTAAACGGAGGCGCTGGCGACACCTCGGCCGATCAGGTCCTCGGCGAGACGACGCAATTCGATCAGATTGTTCTGCTCTTCAAGAATGAGGATTTTGACTTCTATCAGTAAGGATTTCTCACCCAGTTTATTGATCGCCATATCAATTGCTTCAAGCGCAAGTTCAGCCTGGTTTGTATGCAGTAGGCTGCTGGCGTAATAGGAGCCAATTTTGGCTTTGGAATAATCACTGCTGTCATCGAATAAATCTTTGTATTGGTCAATAAAAATCAACAGTTCATCGTATTTATTTTCGATGGTAAGCAGATCCATATAAATGAGAAGGTCGTCGATATTGTCATAGCCTTGCTGAAAAATTGACAGGTAGCCTTCTGCTGCAGATACGTAGTCTTCAATCATATACTGAAAGTAGTATTTCCACGACTTCTCTACCAACGATAATGGTCTGGCTGAGCTGACAATATCAGTAGCATAAATGCCATCCTGATAGCTCCCGGCATAACTCAGTGCTGTGAGCCAGTTTTCTACGATCTGGTCATCATCAGGATCGAGTCTGACCGATTCGGCAAAGTAAGTACTGGCAGTCGCATAATCACCCTGATCGTAATAATAAATACCAGTATGATTGAATAAATACTTATGAGCATGCGTCAGATTAAAAGGTGTCGAACCGGAAATCTTGCTTCGGCTGTAGTGGCTCAGAATGTCTCTGAGGATCTGGCTGGTTTGTTTTATCCCATCATTGCTGCTTGCGAATATCTGCTGCGAGCAGTATTCGCCTGGAATGGTTATGGATTCATACCAGTACGTTTCCCCATCTGCTGATGATTGCAGTCTTATACGTAACAGCTTTTCTTGATTCCATTCCATGTAATCCACCTTGTCCGGGTCTTTCGGATATTCTCGCTCCACGGCCCTGGTCATTGCAGTCGCAATTGCGACAGGTGTGATTTCAAGATTGCCGTGACAATACGCCTGAATGCCCCAGAAGTCATTATCGTCGTGTATTTCAGCAGCTACTATGCCCATGTCATGGGCACTCTTGTCGCTGACTATATTTGTATCCGAAGCGAATGGTTTCAGGGTGAAGCCATAGGGCGACCAGTCAAGCTCGTTCAGACTCTTTGGCATGAGCAATGATAAAATCGATCCCGTAGTGGCATATGCATTACTTTGCTGTAGGCCGTCAATTATTGCATTGCTATGTTTGTGTGCTGCTGATCCTTCAGGATACAGGTGATAGAGTGCATAGTCGTATCTTTCACCTTGCCCCATCCAGCCGCTGACATCCATTGTGCTGTTATTGATCGTCATCTTTCCGTGCAGCTTCCAGCCATTCATTTCAGCAGATCTGGAACGCTCACCAACCTGCACATGGAGTATCGGGTTATTCTCGATATGAATGTCAATCGGTTCGATAGCCTGAAATGGCTCTGGCAACGTTGGCCGTTCTCGTGCTACCAGCATCACCCATTCATGGCTGTCAGGATTATTTAGACTCAGTATTGTGCCTGTGCTCGTAGTGCTCGGTTTGTGCTCATAAAACCCCTCAATATCGATCACATAGTGAAGCCTGTGCTTGACAAGAATTATGTTTTCAAAGGGTTTATCCCACAGCCTTGGTCTTTCAAAAGAGATCTTTTGCCTGGCCTCATCGGCGCTGCTGATCATGGTGCCAGTCAACTTGAAATTGCTGTCGGGCGAATGCGCGCTGTCAGCGTCCTGCTGTGCTGTAACACACACTGGTGCCAGGCAAATCGTCAATAAGTGAACGCATCGTCTAATGCTGGAGCTGTTTCTTTCGAAGTTCATGGTTCCCTTGCTGGTAGTCACTTGCTTTGACAAGATATCACAATAACGACTGTCCGGATACTCACTCATTATTCACATCATTCGCCGCCGCTTCTCTCACTATAGACTTCTCCGCCTGATTTTCGGCGCTGCCAGATCAGCGACCGCGCTATGATGGGTCATGTTGTTCACATTGCCCGACAATGAATGCCTGTACCAGGCCTTGCTGAAGCGTGCTACGCGCTTCGACGGGCAGGTGTTTGTGTGCGTGGAATCGACCGGGGTGTTCTGTCGCTTGAGCTGCCCGGCACGCAAGCCGAAACCTGAGAACTGCCACTTTGTCGATTCAGTGCAAGCCTGTCTGGAAACCGGCTACCGGCCCTGCAAGCGCTGTCGACCACTGCAGCAGATGGCGCAAGCCGAACCACTGGTGCAGCAATTGCTGGACGCGTTCGAGCGCAGGCCGGAACAGCGCTGGAGTGAGGCGAATATCATCGAGCTGGGGCTGGATGTGACTACGGTGCGACGCGCATTCAAGCGCCAGTTTGGCATGACCTTTCTGGAGCTCGCACGACTGCGGCGGCTGCGCGAGGGCTTTGCGACACTGGCGGAAGGAAGTAGCGTCATCGATGCGCAACAGCAGGCCGGTTATGCATCCGCCAGCGCCTTCCGGCTGGCGTTTGCACGTTTGCTGGGCTGTGCGCCCGGGAGCCTGAAGCCGGATGCCCTGTTGCTGGCCGATTGGATCAGCACGCCGCTGGGTGACATGATCGCGGTCAGCAGCGCCAGTCACCTGCATTTGCTGGAATTCGTTGGTCGGCGTGCCTTGCAAACCGAGTTGCGTCGCTTGCAGACGCAGGTCAAGGGTAATCTCGGTATCGGTTTGCATCCGCCCACGCGGCAGGTTCGCGAGGAACTGCAACACTATTTCAGCGGCACCTCGGCATGTTTTGCCACGCCGCTGGCGCTGCATGGCTCGGCATTTGCTCAATCCGTATGGCAGGAGCTGATGCGTATCCCGCCGGGTACCACCTGCAGCTATGGCGATGTTGCAAAGCGCATTGACCAGCCCACGGCGACACGCGCGGTGGCCCGTGCCAACGGCGCTAACCAGATTGCCATTGTCATTCCCTGCCATCGGGTTATCGGTGCTGATGGCTCGCTGACCGGCTATGGCGGTGGTCTGTGGCGCAAGCAGCGTCTGCTGGAGGTCGAGCAGCATTACTCTTGAGGCATAGGCTTTGCATAAAGCGGTGCCAGAAGCCACCATACACGTTACAGGGAGCGCCACGCTCGTTACATTTCTGCCACTCTATGCAGCTCCGTCATTGCGAGCGAGCTAACCCGAATATTGCACAAGGACGGACGTTCAGGTAAGAAAAGCGTATGCACACGAATAAGTTATAACGAAATTGATCGAAATTGCAAAAGTACAGTTTGTCCTATTCGGTTTTAGGAAAAATCTGCCGTCGTAGTTTGGCACATCCTCCTTGAACCTTAGCCAGCTATGGCTCTGCGGACGATGCACCAAACTACTTTGACAGATTTCCCCTAAAATCCGAATCCCTCATGCAATATGCGGGCTAACCATTTTGCCACAGCTGCAATACAAACAAATT
>JAJFKZ010000119.1 GCA_021772955.1 Gammaproteobacteria bacterium
TAGTCGGGGTTGAGCAGA
The DNA here is from genome assembly GCA_021772955.1 of Gammaproteobacteria bacterium. Classification (GTDB taxonomy): domain Bacteria; phylum Pseudomonadota; class Gammaproteobacteria; order Xanthomonadales; family Wenzhouxiangellaceae; genus JAHJQV01. The sequence continues at coordinate 19 of JAJFKZ010000119.1, forward strand.
CTCGATGACTCAGATGTGCAAGCCGGATTCCCACTTATCCGGACAAACCGCACCAGGATGGTCACGGGATGACAACACAACAACAACAATAATACTAAAACGATAACGATCTAATAATAACAATGCCGGAGCATAACAATGACAAATCGAAGAGATGTCCTGAAGCTGGGATTAGCTGCGGGTGGCATGGCTGCGTCTGCACATGGGCGGATTGAGTTTGCACAAAGCGGTCTGGTTTTTCCGCAGGGTTTCAAGCCCTCCATAGAGGCTGCTCCCAGCCCCCCGATTGTTCCGTTCAAGGATCCACTGTTTCGGATGCCGGTGGCAACACCGGAACCCTTGAACTCCTTTAACCCGTTACCTGATGGCCGTCGTCATCAACGTTTTTATGATTTTCCACCAGTCAAGTACTACAAGGAAACCATAAGCCAGTTCCGCTGGACTTATCATTCCGAAGCACCCTACAACCAGGGTTCCTGGCATTGGGGTTTCAGCGGCAACGGCTTCAATAACATTGCCCCTGGTCCAACCTACCACGCCCACTATGGTGAGCCGGTTCTGGTGCGTCGCATCAACAATCTGCCGCCGGTGGGTGATCCCAACGTCAAGGTGCCATTCGGCCTGCCATCCATCACCATCCATTTGCACAATGGTCATACCGCCTCTGAAAGCGATGGCATTCCGACTGACTTTTTCAATTCCGGTGAGTTCTGGGATCATCACTATGGCAATTTCCCGGCCGGTTTTGACAATCGCGAGGTTATGAACACCTTGTGGTATCACGATCATCGTCTGGATTTCACGGCGCCCAATGTGTATGCCGGCTTGTCTGGTTTTTATCTGTTGTTTGATGACCTGGATTCCGGCAACGAAAGCGACAGCAATCCCGATGCGTTCAGACTGCCCAGTGGCGATTATGACATCCCCATGATCCTGCATGACGTGCAGTTCGATCAGAACGGTCAGGTCGTATTTGACTTCTTTGATGGTGGTATCTCGCCACACGTGGAGCCAGAAGACTCCAGCACCACATACATCGGTAGCAGTAATTTCACACTGTTCGGCATGCTTGGCGACCGCATCACCGTCAACCGAACCATTTCTCCGCGGCTTGACGTCGAGGCACGTAAATACCGCTTCCGCTACCTCAATGGCGGGCCTTCGCGCCTGTACCGGTTGAGCCTGCGACTGGAGCGTGCTGACGGTACTGTGGTGGATAATCATCCGGGCCTGAAGTTTTTTGTCATCACCAATGATGGCAACATGCTTCAAGAACCGCTGATATTGGAAAGCTTCCCGCTGTGGGTGGCCAACCGGGTTGACGTTGTGGTTGACTTTTCGGCATTTGAGCCGGGTGACAAAGTCTATCTGGTGAACCGTATGGAAATGCGCCCGGATGGTGCTGGTGAAACCGGCAAGCTTCTGGACGAAGGCGATTTGATCATGCGCTACGATGTGATTCCGCAAAATCCCAACGTCGGTGACCCCAGCAGAATTCCCGATCAGTTGCGAGAATTCCCAGACATCAATATGGACGAGGTTCGTCGCGAACGACTGTGGGTATTTGATTACGACAATGGCCTGTGGACCGTCAATGGCAAATTGATGGATCCAAACCGCATCGATGCCTTGATTGAACAAGGCAGTGCCGAAGTCTGGACCATCCGCAACTCGGGTAACAGCTGGAGCCATCCAGTGCATACGCACTTTGAAGAGTTCCAGTTCCTGGAATTCAACGGTAAACCCATTCCTGAGAACAGCTTCTTGCGCTCACGCAAGGACATCATCGAATTGGGGCCAATGGAAGAGTACAAGTTCTTCGGTCGCTGGCGTGATTTTTTCGGCACGCACGTCATGCACTGTCATAACGTTGTGCACGAAGACCATGAGATGATGATTCAGTGGAAGATCGTGCCTCCTGGCATGGGGGATTGATCATGACTGATTCCACACACATTGAACGGGTGGATGATCCGAAACCCGATAAAACTACAGCGGTATCTGCACGTCGAAAGCTGCTGGCATCCTTGCCAGCCGCTGTTGCTGCGGCCACCTTACCGGCACTGGCATTTGGCCGTGCTGGTGAGATGGATATTCAGCAATGCAGTGAAAATACACTGCGTCGAGTCGCTGCAAGTCGTTTTCCTGATGTTGAAGTCATTGATCATAAAGGCCAAAGGCACCGCTTTTTTGCGGACCTGATTAAAGATCGGGTCGTGATGATCAATTTCATGTCCATCGAAGCCGAAGCCGATTATCCGGTCACAGCTCAGGTGGCAAGACTGGTGCATTCATTCGCTGATCTAGTCGGCAAAGACTTGCACGTTTTTTCCATCAGCTACGACTCCAGCAACGATACACCCGAGCGCCTGGCAGAGTTTGCTGAGCACTTTGATGCCCCCGAGGGCTGGCATTTTCTCAGCACCGATGCGGAATCCGTGGTCGGGTTGGGCTTGCGCTTGTATCGTGCCGAGGGTAGACCGCATCGCAAGCTGGATGCTGATTTGATCCACTACGGTAATGCCCGTCAAGGACTCTGGGCCACGGTTGGTTCCATGTATCAGGATCTCGAGTTGTCCCGCAGACGGATTGCATCTGTCTTTCCTGTCGCAGCACCTGTCAACGGCGAAATGCGTCAGGCTGGACCCAGGCGTCTGAACACGCCTGGTCCAATCTATGACAATGCTGAACCGGGGAGGGCGTGATGAGATACTCCAGCCTTGACAATTTACAATCAGAACAATTGAGAGCCAATGCCATGAAAACAATTATAATATTGCTGCTTTTTCTGAGTTTTACCTTTACCAATGCTGTGGCCCAGTCTGGAAGCAACCAGTCTGCAACCAACAGTAGCAACTTGAGTTGTGCTGTGATGGAAATGCTGCTGGGAATCGAAATGCAGAATTGCGCTGCTGGCACTGCATCCGTGACGGCCGAGGGTGATGGTACCTTCCCGCAACCACCTGCGGCGGATGCCTGCCCAGGTCATCCTGGGCCGCGACCGCGGCCTGCAGCACCGGGTGTGCAGACCCTCAGTGCTGATGGGCTGACAACCACGCTGACGACGCCGGATTCTTTCTTTGCACCATCTGATGCAAGAGACACATTGCCGAGTAATCTGTGTCCGACCGTGTACGAAAACATTCGCTCCATGTCTGGTGCAGAGGTACCCAATACACTGCCATCGACACCGGAGAATCCGTATAACCTGCATCCGGATCCTGAAATTTCAGATATTGATCCAAGGTCACCGACTGACGACTTTAGCTTTGTAATCAAAGAATTGCGAAGCCTGGCGCGCAGCAATGGCAACATCGGTGGTAACTGTAATGGTAACGGCAATGGCAACAGCGATTGCGCCAGAGTGGTTGCTGCACTGGACCTGGGTACTGATATTCTTGAGGGCAATGCTATCGATCGCGCCTATTCCGGTATGCCGATGTTGAACTACAACGGTCCGGATAAAGTACGTGGGCCGGAAGATTTCGAACTGGAATTTGACAGTGAAGGCAATGTCACCGGTGGACGTATCGAAGTTCATCAGGTGTGGTTTGATCAGCGCATCGTGGCTGATACATCCTACATTGATCCGACCCCGGTTCTGGATGTGCCCTGGACCATGGTTGTGCATGTCGATACCCTGAATCGAGGTCATGAAGACTTTGCTCCATTCGTCATGTACTTCGATGATCCCAAGGAAGTCGGCCGGCCGGTTCCGCATGTGTCCATGGACCAAACGTTCTTCCCGATGGAAGATGGCACCAGAACCACATTTGAAATCAGGATGGCCCCCGCCAGGTTCTGGAACCTGACTTATTTCTGGGGCTGGAGGGTTCATCCACCACGTGTTCAGGTTATCGAAAATTCACTTATACCGGCTGGCGGCATGCCACGGCCGGAATGGGAGAGCATTGTGTTCGGGCCTGAACCGACTGCCAATAATGCCAACAAGCTGGCCGCCATCGCCATGATCGGCGATCTGGCACCTGCGAAACGCATGTGGAACACCTTTCGCAGATTGAGTGAGAATCCACGTGTGGTACGTCCGGCAGATGTGGAGGAGCTGCAAGCAGCCTTTGATGACTGGCAGAACCGGATCAAACTACCTTCTGGCATACAGGCTGATCCTGATGCTGACATCACGTTGCTGTTTGCCAACAACACCATCTACGGTACCACCAAAGGTTCGATTCGGAATAATCAAAACGATGTGCCATTCTTCAAACGAGGTGATCAGATCAAGGTTGAACTTCTGAACGCCGATCATTTCGTCCATGCTTACCAAATGGTGGATTTTGGCGGCATGCGTGGCTGGGAGAACATTTATCAGAATACGCTTCCGATTGGTGGGGCTGGCCCATGGTTTACCTTTGGTCGTGTGCATTGGTGGCCACAGGTACCTGCACCGCCGATGGTGCCACCAGCATCGTTGCCGGATGGCTCATCTGGTATGACCATCGAAGAAACGCTGGCCATCCTCGGTGGCCCCGGCAAATCCGAGAACCTGCCAGTGCTCAACGCCAAGGGCGAACTGCAGAACTATCACATGACGCCAAGCTGGATGGATGTTCGTAACACCATGACCAAAACCACACCCAGCAACAGTGCCACGCAAGATGCCAGTGCTCAGGCACTGGGGCTGCCACCGGGTAAGGTTAGCGAAGCAGGTGGTATTCCTGGCCTGGGTGTACACAACATGATTATCAATTTTAATTATGAGCCCACCCAGCGTCTCACCATGTATCAGTTTGATCCTTTGCACCATGATATGAATATCTGGTCGGTCCACTGATCGTAGCTGTTAGCTTTGCCGCGCCTCGCGCGCGGCAAAGCTTTTTACATGAGGATAGTTAGTAACTCTATTAACAACATAAGGTGCCTGTGAAAAACTTTATTACAAATCATTTTTTAATGATAATAACAATAGTCCTGATGTTCGCTACCGCCAATGAGGGGTATGCTGCAGAACACAGTGTCCAGCCTGCCAAGCACAAGAGTTACGTGCGCAGTGCCCATAACTATAAGGTTCCAGACGTCACCATGACCACAGCGCACGGAGAGCAGGTCAACGTTGCCACACTATTGGCAGCGGAGGAGTCTGCGATAATCAGTTTTGTATTCACATCCTGCGCCGGTGTGTGCCCGATGATCTCTGCGACCATGGCCAGTGCCACCAAGGGACTGGATACGGTCGATCCGGATTACGGCATTTACCTGGTTTCACTTGATCCGGAATACGATACGCCTGAACGACTGACAAGTTATGCAGAACGTTTCAATACTGGTTCCAAAGTGCACTTTCTGACCGGCGATGTCGAGGACGTTCGTGCCTTTTTGCAGTCGGTGGATTCAGTGTATGAAGGTGGTAATAAAATGAACCACCAGCCCATTACTCTGATGCGTATCGATGATTCTGCTGAGTGGTTACGCTTTGACGGCATGATTAGCGGCAAGTCAATTGCTGAAGAATATCAACGTGCCAAAAGTATCAATCATACAGCATCCATAGCTATTCGCTGAGCAGATCTATTACATGCTTAATTTGACCATGGCTGCCGTGAGGTTCACGGCAGTTTTACTTTTGATGGGTACAATCACCTGTCTCTTCTCAACGCCGGCAGACGCAGATAACAGCGGCAATGTCAAACTTGGTAAACGCATCTATGAGCAAGGTATAGGCCATAACGGCGAGCCGGTAACGGCCGTAGGGCAGGGCGATATTGAAGTCTTTGGCAGTGATTTTGCCTGTACTCGCTGCCATCGCCGCAGTGGCTTTGGTGCCAGCGAAGGCGGCTATTATATTCCACCAATCACGGCGACCTACTTGTTCGAGGCGCGCAGAGTACAGCGCAGTGATCGCTATCGCGCATTATTCATTGACCCACAATCGCCGCGCCAAAGCGCCTATGTAAGATCGCCTCGAATACGTCCGGCTTATAATCTGGAAAGCCTGCATAAAACACTGGCAACAGGTGTCGATCCAGGTAATAACAATTTTCAGGATCTGATGCCGCGCTATCAACTTGATAGCACAGACATGAACAATCTCTACGCTTATCTGCAAACTCTGTCAGCAGAAATATCACCCGGTGTCGATGCCAGGAACATTCACTATGGTGTGGTCGTAGGTCCGGATGTCGATCCGGTACGAGCCGATGCAATGCTGGTGACCATGAATGCTTTTGTTACCTGGATGAATGAACGCATCAGTGGTGACCAACGCATGAATCAGTTTTTTCCCTATGATGGGGCTGACGTTCGCGACTGGTTGCGTAAGATCGAGCTCCATGTCTGGAGGCTTGAGGGTCAACAATCAGGCTGGAAAAAACAACTGCAGGCCAAGCTGCAGGAGCAACCGGTGTTTGCGCTGGTCAATGGAATGGTCAAGCAGAGCTGGGCTCCGATAGCAGAGTTCTGCAATGATCATGCTATTCCCTGCATTCTGCCGATTACAGACTTTCCGGCCCTGGCTGACAGTCAGGGACAGTACACTGTGTATTACGATCGCGGGCTATATCTTGAAGCTGAACTGATGCTGGATTTTATCAGTAAGCCGTATGCTGATAAACAGAAAAACATTCTGCTTTGGCATGGCAATGGCCAGACTGGCAAGCCCATGTCGGATTATTTCAGAGAACTCTTGAGTCAGCAGAAACAAGTCAAACTGAGTAAGGTACAGATCTTGCCGGACAGCGATGATCTGGATGACTTTATCAATGCCAACAAGAAGCGAATTGAAGCTGCGGACGCCATTGTAATCTGGCCTGATGCTGATGCAGAAAGTCTGCTTGAGACATTGTCCAGGCATGATTTTTCCGACACCATGCTGATCATGCCGCAAAGTGTGGCGAAATTTGCACAAGTGCTGCTAGGCACTGATATTGCCGGGCAGACTTATTTTACCTATCCGCGTGCATTGGCCAGCGGTTATTATCCAGAGACTTACCGGCTACAGGGATGGATGAATTCTCGCGGTCTGGAAGTGATTGATCAGCGCTTACATTTTAAATCACATTATGGCTTGATGATTGTGTTTGATGCCATGCGGCATATTTTCAACAATTTTCATCGTGATTATTTTCTGGAATTGGTAGAACACGAAGTTGAGGGCAGCAAGAACCCGGGTCTCTATCCACGCATGTCACTGGGGCCAGATCAGCGTTATTTATCCAAAGGTGGTTACATTGTGAAGGCGGCAGATCAGCAGCCAGACTATATCGCCGCGGTAACCGATTGGATTATTCCTTGAGTAGCAACATTCGCCAGCAGAGCAATCGCCAGCAGGGCTGGCTCCTACAAAAACTGCTCTGCCGTGTCGGTTATTGCCTCTCGCAATAACCTGTGCTTGAAGTCAAGCCAAATCGGGCAAAAACGAGTTATTGCTAAAAGCTGTTCGGGATGACAAACCGAATTGTAGGCGCCTGCCTGCAGGCGAAAATGAGCTTATTCCGGATAGGAGCGGGCGTGCTTGACTACACCATAAGCGAAGCTGGTATCAATTGAACCGATACCAGGTATGTTGTGTATCACCTGGCGCACAAAGGTTTCATAGGCTTCCAGGCTGGCTGCGACCACTCTTAACAAGTAGTCACGTTGACCGGTCATCAGATAGCAATCCATGATTTCATCAATATTCAGCACACGTTGCTCGAAACCGTTGACCGTGGCCGTATCATGGCGTTCCAGGGTGATGCGAATAAACACCGTCAAAGGATAGCCATAGGCCAGTTGGTCAATGACGGCGGTGTAGCCCGCAATGATGCCCTGGTCTTCCAGGCGTTTGACACGCCGCAAACAGGGTGAGGGAGACAGATTGATGCTTTGTGCGAGTTGTTGGTTGGTTTGTCGCCCATCGCGCTGCAGTGCCTGAACGATCAACTTGTCAATTTTGTCCAGTTTTATGGTTTTCATTAGCATATTATGCCACAAACATGATTATATGGTGCATTAAAAGCATACATATTGCTGAATATTGGTCATATGATGAAGGTATTCTTTCATCAGCATTGAGGTCTTCAGGTTATGCCCCATTCCAATAGGAATTCCGGATTTGCCACGCGCGCCATCCACCATGGCTATGACAGCAGTGCTGAACAAGGCGCACTGATTCCTCCACTGCATCTGACTTCCACGTTCACCTTCACGTCTGCCGAGCAAGGTGGTGCACGCTTTGCAGGTGATGAGGACGGTCACATCTACTCGCGTATTTCCAACCCCACGTTGATGATACTGGAGCAGCGCCTGGCGAGCCTGGAAGGCGCTGAATCCGGCTTGGCCACTGCCTCTGGCATGGGCGCCATCACGGCCTTGTTGTGGAGCCTGCTGAGCCCAGGAGATGAAATCATTGCCGACATGACCTTGTATGGCTGTACCTTTGAGTTCATGCATGCCGGCTTGAAACGATTCGGCATCAACATCAAGCATGTCGACATGACCATGCCAGACCAGCTTGCAGCAGCAATCAGCGAGCGCACCAAAGTGGTGTATTTTGAAACTCCGGCGAATCCGAACATGCGCCTGATCGACATTGCTGCGATCGCGGCGATTGCTCGTCAGTATCATGCCACCAGCATCGTTGATAACACCTATGCCACGCCGGCACTGACCCGACCCATTGAATTGGGTGCTGATGTGGTGGTGCATTCGGCGACCAAGTATCTGGGCGGGCACGGCGACCTGATTGGTGGTTTGCTTGCCGGTAGCACTGAACTGGTCGACCATGTACGTATGCACGGTCTTAAGGACATGACTGGTGCCGTCATGTCACCATTCACCGCGCATTTGATCATGCGTGGACTGAAAACCCTGGAGCTACGCATGCAGCGCCACTGTCAGTCGGCCATGCTGGTCGCCTCCATGCTGGAAAATCACGCTGCGGTAGACAAGGTTTTTTATCCCGGGTTGGCGAGCTTCCCGCAACAGCATCTGGCGCGTGCGCAGATGGCAGATTTCGGCGGCATGATAGCCTTTGAATTGCACGGTGGAATGGACGCGGGCATCCGCTTTATGAACTCATTGCAGCTGATTCAGCGTGCGGTGTCGTTGGGCGATGCAGAAACTCTGATCCAGCATCCCGCCAGCATGACGCATTCCACCTACACGGCTGAAGAACGCTCAGCACATGGCATCAGCGATGGTTTGATCCGCTTGTCGGTTGGGCTGGAAACGGTTGCTGATATTCTGGAAGACCTTAACCAGGCGCTGCATCAGCAACGAAACAAGGCTGCCTGATCAGGGCTGCCTGCTCAGCAGCTCCAGCGCAAATTTGCTTGTTCTCGTTCCCACAGCGGCTACGCTGCTTCGCAATGACTAAACAATCGCCAGCAGGGCTGGCTCCTACGTATATTGCTCTGCTGTGTTGGCGTTGCCTGCTCGCAGTGAACTGTGCTTGAAGTCAATCCAATTCGGGAAAAACGAGTTTCTGCGAAAAGCTGTTTGGGATGACAAAACGTAGTGTAGGAGCCTTCCTGCAGGCGAAAATGCTCAAGACCCAGGTTTCGAATTCGTTCGAGGGCAAGCACGATCCCACATATTAAATGCAGCCCTGGCAAAAGACGTATAAACCGTGGTTGAATGAAGTAGTGTTCTCGTTCCCACGCTCCTGCGTGGGAATGTCAGGTCCAGTGTATGCATTCCCACGCAGGAGCGTGGGAACGAGAGACGATAAGGGTGTCACTGCGCGACGCCTCATGGCGTGTATAGCGACAAGCAACGCAGCCTGGATCCAGACAAAAAAGATCCACAGATTGCACAGATTACGCAGATTACGCAGATTACTCGCCCGCCGGTACGGGCCAAAACGAAGCCGTCATACCGGCGCAGGCCGGTATCCAGTTCTGTTTTAGCGTCGCGCAGCGACCCAGAACCCACGACGATAATCTTGTTCTCGTTCCCACGCTCCTGCGTGGGAATGTCAGGCCCCACTGATAACGAAGCCGGCCCAGAAATTCGGGTGCTGCCATTGCGCTTGTTGCTGCATCCATTGTTGGGCTGACTGCAATGCCTGTTCCGGTGATTCATCGGTTTGCAACAAGTGAATATAAAATTGCTCCATCAATGCCGCCGTGGCGCGATCAGATACTTTCCATAAACTGGCAATGACTTGCTTGGCACCGGCCACAAAAAAGGGTCGACTGAGGCTCATCAGGCCTTCATTGGCAACCGACTTACCGATACCGGTTTCGCAACCGCTGAGTACCACCAGATCAGCCTGCAAGGACAACCCGGCAATGTCGTGTGGGTACAAATAGTCAGCACCTTGCCCCCGGCGCGATGCAATCATCAGGCCGGAAAGCTCCGGCACATAGGCATCGATCACGCCGTGGGTGGCAAAATGGATGATGTTATAGTTGCGCATGCCGCCGGAAGTGATGAAGTCGCGGTTGGCCTGCTCGCCGAGCTTGAGGGTGACATCGTATTGTGGCGTTGCGGCACTGATGGTCTTGATGGCTTGCGCCTCGAGTCGGGCGCCGGGCAAGTTGTTGGTGTTAATCCCGGTTTGACTGAGTGATCGTAGCGCCAGCAGGTTATCGAAGTCAGACTGTGGCTGGCGCAATGGCGAATGGCGATAAGTGTCCGCAGACAATGCCGTGGTTTCACCCATCGGGTCCGCCAGAACCAGTATATTTTTGTTTGCAGGCGCATGGCCTATGTTCAGATGGGCAAACACGTTGGCTGAGGGGGTATAAATGACGCTGTGGTTGTTAATCACGGGCAAATCAGCCTGATTCTGCTGTACCGGTAGCAGTCCAAATGGTATGGACTGCAGGTTGCCATCCGCGACAATCACCAGATCCTTGTCCTGAATCTGTTCTGCAACCGGTGCCAATATCTGTGTGCTCAGAATCGAGGCGATATGATTTATCTTGCTGGGCGACTGGCGCCAATCCCTGAGTGTTGCGGCGAGTGTCGTGGCCGAGCTGTTGATCAAATCAGCAGCGGGCAGGGTGTAGTGCTGCACTGAATCGGCATCAATCAACCACAGATGGCTTTGTTCAGCGCCAAGGAAATAGCTGAGCATGACCCTGGACGCACCCAGCTTGTCGTGGATGGCTGCGATGTCCAGCTTGGCGGTGAGGCCGGTACCATGCCGTACAGTTGCGGATTCACCAACCAGCCGCAATAAGGAACGGGCACGGATCTCCTCATTGATCAACCAGGCTTGCTCATGTTCACCGGCAGCGACCAGCAGATTGATGTGGCGCTCATAGGCGTCACGGCTGCTGGCGCCAAGACCAATCTGTATCTCGGTGCTAGTGTTATGCCTGCCAAGCTGTTCAGCAAGCTGGGTTGCGGCTTGGGCAGTAGTCAGTGCGGCAGTGCCGGTTTGCGTTTTAGACAATGCGACCAGCGTATCCAGCTCAAACAGTTCGTCCTTGACCGATCTATGCCCTTGCAAGGCGAGTTGCAGCACCTGTTGGGCTTGTTCCAGTTGTCCGTTTTCGAGCAGCAATTGCCCCAGGCGTGAGCGTGCCCGGGCGGCTTCTCTGGGGTTGTCCAGATCGTCCAGAATGCTTATCGAGCGGGCTTGCGCAGAAAGTGACTGTTGCTGATTGCCAATCTGAAATTGCAACATGCCATATTTGCTTGCTACAACTGCTGCCGAACCGGGCTGATTGCTGCTGGCAAAACTGTCATAGGCATGCTGATACTGCTGTCCGGCAATCGCACTATTGCCTAGCTGCCAGTTGGACCAGGCGGCCTGGGTCAGCGTATTGGCGAATTGCTGTTGGTGATCATGATTGAGATCCAGCGTCTGTTGATAATAGTCCAGCGCCCTGCCGTGCTCGTCAATGGCAGCGTAGATATTGCCAATACCGGTCAAGGTCTCGCCAATCCAGTAGTTGTTGTTCAAGTCCTGGTGAACTGCCAAAGCGCTATTCAGGTAATCCAGAGCCAGTTCCAGACGGCCTTGATGAAAATACATCTTGCCAAGATTTTGTTCAATCTGGGCGACGCGGTTCCGGTCGCCGGTGGATTCCGCCAGTCGTTGTGCCAACTGCCAGGCAGACTCGGCATAGTCAAGCTCACCCAGCGAGGACTTGGTCAGCGCCAGGTTGTTGAGGGTTGCAGCAACCATGGAAGGTTCGTACGTGGCCAGTGCCTGGTTGACACTGAGCTTGATGATTTCAGCTGCGCTGAGTCGGTCTTGTGCGACCAGGGTAATTATTGATTGCTCGTAATAGTCACTAGCCGATTTATAATCATCTTTCCGCCAGTAAGATAGTGCAATATTGTTTAAGGTTTGTGCTTCGTAATAAGGTGATTTAATGTCATTACGCAGAGTCAGTGAAGTGTTAAATGTATCGATAGCAGTATTCAAACTGCCTAGTCGGTATAAAGTTGCACCTAAACTGTTTAACGAAGAGGCTTCGCGGAATTTTTCATTAACAATATTATATAATTTAGCTGATTCTATAAATTGTATTTTGGCTTCTTCCAACTGATCAATTGATTTGAGCAGTGCGCCATAATTGAAATGCGCATCAGCTAGATACGCCATATTCGGCCCTTTTACATTGAAATCAGTTGCGGCTTGATACAATTCAACTGCACGCTCTGTGTCCCCAGGTGCAGAGCTTAAATGATGTTTTGTGGCTTCAGCCACATGAGAAAGGAACTCATGTTCGCTGGTGCTTTCATCAGGGTAGAGCCATTTTATCTGTATGAGTCCTGGTTGTGTGTGTTTTTCTGTGGCTTTGATTTCAATCTGATTGGCAAATTTCCCATGATCGTAGCGCAGCTTGAGTATGTATCGGCCTTCTCTGCCTTGCCATGATGCTGATCGACTGATAAGCACTCTGGCATTGTATGACGAGGCGATTGTATCTATACCAATATTCTCAATTTCAACATAGCTGGGGTTGTCGAAAGGAACGTTTACAGTAATAAACTCTGATTGTCCCAGCTTGATCTGCTCACTACTGTTCGCATACGATGTAGACAGCAGTGAACTTGCCGCTATGGAAATGAGAATAAAAATGAAGGCTAACTTCCTTGTCAGCCTTTTAACCGGTAATAGAGTCATCAATTCATCCATGGGCATTTAATATTATGGCTGCTAACTATTAGTTTATTGTCTGGCCGCCGGATCCTACTTCAGTACCACTTTCAGGCCGCCCAGCAATACCACAGACCACATTCGGGTTTTCCAGCTCGCTAGACTGCCAGCTGATGCTTTTGATGTTGGGTTCGGTGCTGGCTTGCGGCTGCAATTCAAGCTGTTTGGCGACATTGTCGACTGATTCCCAAAAGTTGCAACGCAACACCAGTTCGCCATCGGCATTGGTGACCAATCGGCCATTGCCAGGGCACAGCGGGTAGCGGGTTGCCTGGCTGACCGGATCATTGGGGTCGGCGTTGGCTGGTTCTTCGTAGAAGTCTACGGACCAGAGTTTGGTATCGGCATCGCACTGGACTACCATGGCATCATCGGTTTTCAGATTGGTTCGACCACCCAGATCGCAGGCATTCCCG
>JAJFKZ010000120.1 GCA_021772955.1 Gammaproteobacteria bacterium
GGCTCGATCACGGTTGAGAAGCAGACCTTGCCGGATGGCAGTCCGCAGTCGTTCAGCTTTAGCGGTGATGTGGCCGGTTCGATTACCGACGGCAACAGCATCACGGTGCCGGTGGATCCGGGCAGCTATACCAGCATTGAAACAGTGATTGCTGGCTGGGATCTGACCTCCATCGTGTGTGATGATGGCAACAGCAGCGGTAACATCGGTACGGCCACGGCGACCTTTAATGTCGAGGCTGGCGAGGCGGTACGCTGCGTGTTCACCAACACCCAGCGCGGTAGCATCATTGTCGAGAAACAGACCCTGCCGGACGGGGCCGCCGATGTGTTCAACTTCAGCGGTGACGTCAGCGGTGCCATCAGCGATGGCCAACAGATCACCGTTGGCAATCTGGTGCCGGGCAACTACAGCAGTGTAGAAGCCGGACTGGCTGGCTGGGACCTGACTGCCATCGTCTGTGACGATGGCAACAGCACTGGTGTTGTGGGCACGTCCACAGCCAACTTTGTGCTGGATCCGGGTGAAACCGTGACCTGTGTGTTCACCAACACCCAGCGCGGAAGCATCATAGTCGAGAAACAGACCATGCCGGACGGAGCCGCCGATGAGTTCAACTTCACCGGTGATGCCGCAGGCAACATCAGTGATGGCGGGCAGATCGTGGTCAGTGATCTGATACCGGGCAACTACAGCAGTGTTGAAACCGCACTGGCGGGCTGGAATCTGACCAGCATCGTCTGTGACGATGGCAACAGCGGTGGTGTTGTGGGCACGTCCACGGCCAACTTTGTGCTGGATCCAGGTGAAACGGTAACCTGTGTGTTCACCAACACCCAAGGTGGCTCGATCACGGTTGAGAAGCAGACCTTGCCGGATGGCAGTCCGCAGTCGTTCAGCTTTAGCGGTGATGTGGCCGGTTCGATTACCGACGGCAACAGCATCACGGTACCGGTGGATCCGGGCAGCTATACCAGCATTGAAGCAGTGATTGCGGGCTGGGATCTGACCTCCATCGTGTGTGATGATGGCAACAGCAGCGGTAACATCGGTACGGCTACGGCGACCTTCAATGTCGAGGCTGGCGAAGCGGTGACCTGTGTGTTCACCAACACCCAGCGTGCTGAACTGGTGGTGGTCAAGCAAACCGTCGGTGGTGACGGTGCCTTCGACTTCACCAGCACGACGCTGAGTCCGCCCGCATTCACTCTGACCACAGTAGCCGGAACGGCATCAACCAGCTTCACCAATCTGTTGCCAGGCAACTACGATGTGGCCGAGATGATACCGGCCGGCTGGACGCTGACTGCGCAGACATGCGACAACGGCAATGCCCCCGGCGCGATCACTATCGGCGCTGGCGAGACCGTGACTTGTACGTTTGAGAACACCATTGATGGCGGCATTACCATCATCAAGCAGGCTTTGCCAGGGGGAACCGGTACCGCGTTCCCGTTCACTGGTGATCTGGGCAACTTCAGTCTGATGGATGGAGAATCTGTCACCCAGGCGTTGCCACCGGGTGTTTACAGTGTGGCAGAATCACTGCCGCTGGGCTGGGCACAGCAAAGTGCAGTGTGTGATGATGGCTCCAGCGTGGATGCCATTGATCTGGCTGCCGGTGAGAACATCACCTGTACCTTCACCAATACCTTTGTGCCAGCGGTTGACGTGCCAACATTGTCACGTTCGGCCATGTTCATCATGTTGCTGCTAATGCTCGGCGTGGGCATGATAGCGAGCCGCAAAATGGCTATAACGACCAGACGCTGATGACAGGGATATGACCGACAATAACAACAGAGGTTGAGCGTAAAACCCTTACCACTAATAAGAACCTCAAACCCGGCCACTGGCCGGGTTTTTTTATACGTCATCAGGCGCTATTGCAACCTGGGATGCGGGTGCGGCAATCCAGAAAGCCTGCTTGCAGGCGAAAAAACCATTCCTAATCATTAAATCGCTGGCAAGGCCTACTTCATCGCTGTCATTGCGAACGAGTGTGCGAGTGAAGCAATCTAGCCTGCCATGAACTCCGTTAACTCGAGATCTCTCCACTACGCAGCACGATGTGCTGCTCCGGTCGAGATGACAAACCCGTTGGTCATCCCCAAAAGCCTATAGCTGCGAGCGCCTGTCTGCGTACGTACGCGCACAGGCAGGCAGCACGACAGGAGTGCACTGCCTGTATTGTCATCCCGAGTGAGCGTAGCGAGTTGAGGGATCTCAAGCCCAAAGCTCTGCCACCCCGCCATGCCGACATCGCCGAAGACCCTGAGAGCGAAGCGATGCATAATTGTGGATTGTTCTGTTCTGGAATGCCGGATGCGCGTTGCTTATCCGACCTATAACTACGCAGCACGATGTGCTGTTCCGGTCGAGATGACAAACCCGTTGGTCATTCCCCAAAGCCTATAGCTGCGAGCGCAGCATGGCAGGAGCACCCTCTCTCTTTGTCATCCCGAGCGAGCGTAGCGAGTCGAGGGATCTCAAGCAATCAGCCTGCCATGAACTCCGTTAACTCGAGATCTCTCCACCATGCAGCACGATGTACTGCTCCGGTCGAGATGACAAACCCGTTGGTCATCTCCAAAAGCCTATAGCTGCGAGCGCCTGTCTGCGAGCGAACACGCACAGGCCGAACGCGCACAGGCCGAACATGCCCAGGCAGTGCGGCAGGAGCACCCTCTCTCTTTGTCATTCCGAGCGAGCGTAGCGAGTTGAGGGATCTCAAGAAATCAGCCTGCCATGCTCTGTTAACTCGAGATCTCTCCACTACGCAGCACGATGTGCTGCTACGGTCGAGATGACAAACCCGTTGGT
>JAJFKZ010000013.1 GCA_021772955.1 Gammaproteobacteria bacterium
ACCATGTCCAAGGCAAAATTTGAACGTTCCAAGCCACACGTCAACGTCGGCACGATTGGTCACGTAGATCATGGCAAGACGACCCTGACCGCAGCACTGACGAAAGTCTGCGCGGAAGCCCGTGGTGGCGAATTCCGCGCCTACGATCAGATTGACAACGCGCCGGAAGAGCGCGCCCGTGGCATCACCATTGCCACCGCGCACGTGGAATACGAATCCGACAACCGTCACTACGCACACGTGGACTGTCCGGGACACGCGGATTATGTCAAGAACATGATCACCGGTGCGGCGCAGATGGATGGTGCGATACTGGTGTGTTCAGCGGCCGATGGCCCGATGCCACAGACGCGCGAACACATTCTGCTGGCGCGTCAGGTTGGCGTACCGTACATCGTGGTGTACCTGAACAAGGCCGACATGGTGGACGATGCTGAACTGCTGGAGCTGGTGGAAATGGAAGTACGTGAGCTGCTCAGCAGTTACGATTTCCCCGGTGACGACACCCCGATCATCATCGGCTCGGCGCTGAAAGCGCTGGAAGGCGATGACTCAGAGATTGGCGTACCGTCCATCATCAAGCTGGTGGAAGCGCTGGACACCTACATACCGGAACCGCAACGCGACACCGAAAAGAACTTTCTGATGCCGATCGAGGACGTGTTCTCGATCTCCGGACGTGGCACGGTGGTGACCGGGCGCATCGAGCGCGGTATCGTCAAGGTCGGCGAAGAAGTTGAGATTGTTGGTATCAAGGACACGGTGAAGACCATTTGCACGGGTGTGGAAATGTTCCGCAAGCTGCTGGACGAAGGACGCGCAGGCGACAACGTAGGTTTGCTGTTGCGCGGTACCAAGCGCGAAGACGTGGAACGCGGTCAGGTACTGGCGAAGCCGGGCTCGATCAACCCGCACACCAGGTTTGAAGCCGAAGTGTATGTGCTGAGCAAAGAAGAAGGCGGTCGTCACACACCGTTTTTGAAAGGCTATCGGCCACAGTTTTACTTTCGCACGACGGATGTCACCGGTGCGGTGGATCTGCCAGAAGGCGTAGAAATGGTGATGCCGGGCGACAACATCCAGATGACGGTGGAATTGATTGCGCCGATCGCGATGGAAGACGGTGTGCGCTTTGCGATTCGTGAAGGTGGCCGCACCGTAGGCGCTGGCGTGGTCAGCAAGATTCTGGCCTGAATCACTGGCTCTGGGAACAGTAGGCCCGTTGGGCATAACGGTTGGCAGAATCAGTAACGGTAATTTATAACAGGTAGCGACAAGTACAGTCTGCACATGACATAGGCGAGTAGCTCAACTGGCAGAGCAGCGGTCTCCAAAACCGCAGGTTGGGGGTTCGAGTCCCTCCTCGCCTGCCATTGCAGCGCAGCCTGAGTTGCTGCGGTGCAGCCAGACCAGGAGTCAGGCTGCCAGCAGTACAGCAGGTTTCGTTGCATTACTCGCGCAGCTGACATTTCGCACTACCGACAAACTAGCAGGTAATTGAAGACGCATATGAAACAGACCGACAAACACAATTCAGCGATGGATACAATGCTGCTCGGCCTGTCATTGCTGCTTCTTGCCGGTGGTATTTTCGGTTTCTACTACTTTGAGAGCCAGGCATTGCCGGTGATACGCGTGGTCGGCCTGTTCGCCGCCATTGCCATTGCCTTGGCCATAGCAGCGTTCACGGTGCGTGGCAGGGCCATGCTGCAGTTTTTTCGCAACTCGGACATTGAACGACGCAAAGTGGTCTGGCCGACGCGACCTGAGACCGTGCAGACGACCATCATGGTCTTGATTGTGACCTTGATTGTAGCCGCTATTCTGTTTTTGTTCGACAGTCTTCTAAGTGTCATCGTGCGCGCAATGATGACCGGGGGCTGATGCCATGACCATGCGCTGGTATGTCGTACAAGCTTATTCCGGATACGAAAACACGGTCCGCAAGTCCCTGCTTGAGCGCATCGAGCGCTCGGGGCTGAAAGACTATTTTGAAGAAGTGCTGGTGCCCACGGAAGAAATCGTGGAAATGAAACAGGGACAGAAAAAACGCACTGAACGTAAGTTCTTTCCCGGTTATGTGCTGGTCAAAATGGACATGAATGACGATAGCTGGCATCTGGTCAAGGATGTGCCCAAAGTGTTGGGTTTCATCGGTGGGACTTCAGATCGTCCGGCGCCGATCACTGATACCGAGGCGAATTCGATTTTGCAGCGCGTGCAGGACAGTGCCGACAAGCCGAAACCGAAGGTGTTGTTCGAGCCAGGCGAAATGATTCGGGTTACCGAAGGTGCGTTCAACGATTTCAACGGTGTGGTCGAAGAAGTTAATTACGAGAAGAGCAAGCTCAAGGTGGCGGTGCTGATTTTTGGTCGCTCGACGCCGGTTGATCTGGATTTCACCCAGGTTGAGAAGGCCTGATTGCGTAAAGTCTGAAGGCAATAAACCTGATTGGTGAAATTAATCAGGCGATGAAATTTTCGGCAATTGCCGGAACCATGTAACGGGGAGTCAGCCGGGCTGACGTTTGCACCCACGAGGAGTTGAAATGGCGAAGAAAATTGACGGCTACATCAAGCTGCAAATACCAGCTGGTCAGGCCAATCCGAGTCCACCGGTCGGTCCAGCATTGGGTCAGAAAGGTGTCAATATCATGGAGTTCTGCAAGGCATTCAATGCCCAGACCCAAGACACCGAGCCCGGTCTGCCTTTACCTGTAGTGATCACGGTCTACAGTGATCGCAGTTTTACCTTTATTACCAAAACGCCACCGGCAGCAGTGCTGTTGATGAAGGCTGCCGGAATCAAGAAAGGCAGCGGCGAACCTAACACCGTCAAGGTCGGTAAAGTCACGCGTGCTCAATTGGAAGAGATTGCCAAACAAAAGGAACCGGACTTGACAGCGAACAGTCTGCAAGCCGCAGTGAACACCATTGCCGGCAGTGCTCGCAGCATGGGCCTTACCGTGGAGGGTTTGTAATCATGGCTATCAGTAAACGTAAGCAGGCCTGGGCTGACAAGATACAGCCGGGTAAAGCCTATCCGTTGGAAGAGGCTTTGCAGTTGATCAAACAAGCCGCAACCGCCAAGTTCAGCGAATCAGTCGATGTGGCAGTGCGTCTGGGTGTGGATGCAAAAAAATCCGACCAGGCTGTGCGTGGATCGACAGTGATGCCAAATGGCACCGGCAAGACGGTGCGTGTGGCAGTTTTTGCACAGGACGCCAATGCCGATAAGGCCCGGGAAGCTGGTGCAGATATCGTTGGTTTTGATGACCTGGCTGAGCAGATTCTCGGCGGCATGATGGATTTCGATGTGGTCATCGCCACTCCCGATGCCATGCGCGTGGTTGGCAAACTGGGTCAGGTACTGGGTCCACGTGGTTTGATGCCTAACCCCAAGGTTGGCACCGTTGCCACCGATGTGGCTGCCGCAGTAGTCAATGCCAAGTCGGGTCAGGTTCGTTATCGCACCGACAAGGCCGGCATCATTCATGGCTCCATCGGCAAGGTGGATTTCGAAGCCGACGCCCTGGCTGGCAATTTGCGTGCGTTGTTGCAAGATCTGGTCAAGGCCAAGCCGGCCTCAGCCAAAGGTCAGTACCTGCAGAAAGTTGCCTTGTCTTCCACCATGGGACCTGGCATCACAATCGATAACAGCACTCTGGGCCTGTAACGGCACAGAGCAAAGACCCGGTGCCACTGCTTGCAGTGGTGCCACAACTCCGGCCCTGCCGGAGTGTCGGGCGCGTGCACCTTCGGGCGCACAACCCCGTCCAAGACCGTAGGCTGACATGAACACCATCGGGTGTGCATGTCATTAATTGTAATGACTGATAACCATTACGGCCTGCGCAGATGGTGTTGCTCGGTAAAGCTGATTTTCATGTCTACAGTCATGCAGATCTTCGTACAACGGCCAGCACATAACCGCGGTAATTTACCGCATAAGCAGATACCAGAAATGGTATCACATGACAGGAGGTAGCAAATGGCGCTCAATATTGAGCAGAAGAAGGCAGTGGTAGCGGATGTGGCCATGGCAGCTGCATCAGCACACTCTGCGATTGCTGCCGAGTATCGCGGCTTGACCGTTGCTGAATTGACCCGTCTGCGTGACCAAGCTCGCGCCAGTGGTGTCATCATCAAGGTCGCCAAAAATACTCTGGTACGTCGCGCCATTGCGGATACAGACTTCGAATGCATGTCATCCGAGTTGACCGGTCCATTGCTATATGCATTTTCAATGGAAGATCCGGGCTCGGCGGCACGCGTCGTCAAGGAGTTTACCAAGGACAACCCGAAGCTGGTGACAAGACTGGTCGCGATTGGTGGTCATCTGCATGGTGCTGAAGAACTCAGCCGCCTCGCAGAAATGCCGACCCTGGATCAGGCCTTGTCCATGTTGATGGGGGTCATGCGCGCTCCGATTGAGAAGTTTGTTCGCACCATGGCAGAACCACACACCAAACTGGTTCGCGTGGTTGCGGCGGTTCGCGACAGCAAAGAAGCTGCCTGATTGCAATAACTTGGGCCGGTCCGCAGTGGGCGCCAGGCTTTGATTTGCCAAGTTTTGATTTTATTTTATTATTTTGGAGATATTAACAATGGCTGTTTCTAAAGAAGACATTCTTGACACGATTTCAAACATGACCGTCATGGAGGTTGTAGACCTGATTGACGCGATGGAAGAAAAGTTCGGTGTTTCTGCCGCTGCACCGGTTGCGGTTGCAGCTGCGGCTGCTGGTGGTGATGCTGCCGCAGCCGAAGAGAAGACCGAATTTGACGTTATTCTGACCAGCTTCGGCGACAACAAGGTTTCCGTCATCAAGGCAGTTCGTGCACTCACCGGTCTGGGCCTGAAAGAAGCCAAGGACATGGTTGAAAGCGCCCCTGCTGCACTGAAGGAAGGCGTGCCCAAAGCGGAAGCTGAAGACGTTAAAAAGCAGCTGGAAGAGGCTGGAGCCAGTGCAGAGATCAAGTAAGTATTGATCTGACATTGGTTCATTTCGCAGTTTGAAAAAAACAAGGTCTGGGCTGGGGACGGTAGCGTCTCCGGCCCGCTTGTGCTGTTATTGAATGACGAACAGTTGCTGGTCTCTGGCTGCGTCACGAGAGCATTGGATGACTCGCAGACACTGACATTTGCTGGACATGCATTGACAACGCAGCGGTCCTTGTCCGGCGACAGCAGCGCAACGACCCGGACCGAACAAGGCGGGCGAAAAGACCCGGTATGACGACATCCGGCATGACGACATACTGACAAATTTATGGCAAACAGGCAACCCTTACCGGTTGCAGACGCGACAGGCTCGCGATTATCAAGCAGGTGGCACAGCATGACATATTCATTTACTGAAAAGAAACGTATACGCAAAGATTTCGGACGCTATGAGCGCGTGCTGGATGTTCCCTATCTGCTGGATACCCAGATAAAGTCCTACGGCAAGTTCCTGCAGACCGGCGCTAATTACGATGAGCTTGACAGCAATGGCTTGCACGGTGCGCTTACTTCTGTGTTCCCGATCGTCAGCTACAACAACAATGCCATGCTTGAATACGTCAGCTACCGTCTGGAGAAGCCGGTTTTTGACGTGCGCGAGTGTCAACTGCGCGGTGCATCCTATGGTGCCGCACTGAAAGTCATGGTACGTCTGGTCATCTTTGACAAGGACGCGCCTGCGAAGAACAGAAAGCCCAAGATCGTCCAGGAGCAGGAGGTCTACATGGGAGAAATTCCGTTGATGACCGAGAATGGTACGTTTGTCGTCAACGGCACCGAGCGCGTCATTGTCAGCCAGATGCATCGCTCCCCCGGCGTGTTTTTTGATCACGACAAGGGCAAGAGCCACTCCTCCGGAAAACTGCTGTTTTCCGCACGTGTGATTCCTTATCGTGGCTCCTGGCTGGATTTCGAATTTGATCCCAAGGATGCCATCTTTACCCGTATCGATCGTCGCCGCAAACTGCCGGTCACGATATTGCTGCGCGCGCTGGGTATGCAAACCCCGGACATTCTGGAAACCTTTTTTGATTTCACCACCATCACCTTGCGCAAGAAGGATATCAAGGTGGAAGTGGTACCCGAACGCCTGCGTGGTGAAAACGCACTGACCGATATCACCACGGCCAAGGGCGATATGATCGTCGCTGCGGGCAAGCGCATTACCATGCGCCACGTCAAGCAAATGCAAGAGGCCAAGATCAAGTTTCTGGAATTGCCTTATGACTACCTGATCGGCAGGATTCTGGCGCGCGATATCATTGATGAGGCCACCGGTGAAGTCTTGTATGACGCTAACACTGAAATCACCGAAGAGGTGCTGGAAGACCTGCGTGAACGTGACCTCAAGAAAATCGAGATTCTCTATATCAATGATCTCGATCAAGGCCCCTACATGTCCGATACTTTGCGCCTGGACCCGACCCCGGGTGAGCTGGAAGCGCTGTACGAAATCTACAAGATGATGCGCCCCGGCGAGCCGCCAAGCAAGGATTCGGCCCAGAACCTGTTCAACAATCTGTTCTTCTCTGAAGATCGCTACGATCTTTCCACTGTCGGTCGCATGAAGTTCAATCGCAGACTCGGCCGGGAAGAAATTGTGGGCTCCGGTGTGCTGGATCGTGAAGATATTATTGCCGTACTTAAAGAACTGATCAATATCCGCAACGGCCGTGGCAATGTCGATGATATTGATCATCTTGGCAATCGTCGTGTCCGCTCCGTTGGTGAAATGGCAGAAAATGCCTTTCGTATTGGCCTGGTGCGGGTTGAGCGCGCGGTCAAGGAACGCCTGAACGTGGCGGAAAGCGACGGTCTCACGCCGCAGGATCTGATCAATGCCAAGCCGGTGGCAGCATCGATGAAGGAATTCTTCGGGTCGAGCCAGCTCAGCCAGTTCATGGATCAGAACAATCCGCTGTCCGAAGTGACCCACAAGCGTCGTGTCTCTGCACTGGGCCCGGGTGGATTGACCCGAGAACGCGCGGGTTTTGAAGTGCGTGACGTGCACCCGACACATTACGGTCGGGTGTGCCCGATTGAAACGCCTGAAGGCCCGAACATCGGGCTGATCAACTCGCTGGCTGTGTATGCCCGCACCAATGACTATGGCTTTCTGGAAACCCCGTATCGACGCGTAGTCGATGGCAAGATTACTGATGAGGTGCACTACCTGTCGGCGATTGAAGAGGGCGAATTTGTCATTGCGCAGGCCAATGCAGCAGTTGGCAAAAAACGCCAACTTACCGATGATCTGGTGACTTGCCGTTATCAGGGTGAGTTCAACCTGCACGCGGTCTCCGCCGTGCAATACATGGATGTATCGCCGCGTCAGATCGTTTCTGTGGCCGCTGCTCTGGTGCCTTTTTTGGAGCACGATGATGCCAACCGCGCGTTGATGGGTTCCAATATGCAGCGCCAGGCCGTGCCCACACTGCGCGCCGAAAAGCCGCTGGTAGGCACCGGCATGGAACGCGTCGTGGCACGTGACTCGGGTACCGTGGTCAAGGCCATGCGTGGTGGTGTAATTGATCAGATCGACGCCGGCAGAATTGTCGTGCGCGTGAATGATGAGGAAACGCCGGTCGGTGATCCGGGTGTTGATATCTACAATCTGACCAAATACACCAGATCCAACCAGAACACTTGCATCAACCAACGCCCGCTGGTGCGGGTTGGCGAAAAGATCAGAGTTGATGACATTCTTGCCGATGGCTCGTCCACCGACCTCGGTGAACTGGCACTGGGCCAGAATCTTCTGGTCGCATTCATGCCCTGGAACGGTTACAACTTCGAAGACTCGATCTTGCTGTCCGAACGTCTGGTCAAGGACGATCGTTTGACCAGTATTCACATCGAGGAGCTGACCTGTGTGGCACGTGACACCAAGCTGGGCTCGGAAGAAATCTCCTCGGATATCCCGAATGTCTCCGGTGAGAATCTGGGTCGACTGGATGGCTCCGGCATTGTTTACATCGGTGCTGAAGTCCAGGCCGGTGACATTCTCGTCGGCAAGGTTACGCCCAAGGGCGAAACCCAACTGACCCCGGAAGAAAAACTGCTGCGTGCGATCTTCGGTGAAAAGGCATCTGACGTCAAGGATACCTCACTGCGTGTGCCATCGGGCATGGATGGCACCGTGATTGATGTGCAGGTGTTCACCCGCGACGGCGTGGAAAAGGATGCCCGTGCACTGTCCATCGAGCAAGATGAGATCGCAGAAGTCAAAAAAGACCTGAATGACCAGTTGCGCATTGTGGAACAGGCCATTTTTGCTCGCCTGCGCAGTGCCTTGCTCGGCAAGGTCGCCGAAAAGGGTCCGAAAGGACTGAAAAAAGGCAGCAAGATTGCCGATGAGTATCTGGACGGTCTGAACCTGGATGAGTGGTTCAAGTTACGTATGGCCAACGACACGCTCAATGATCTGCTCGACAAGGCCGGTGATCAGCTGCAGCAGCAGCGCAAGAACTTTGAAGGACGGCTGGAAGAGAAGCGGCGCAAGATCACCCAGGGTGATGATCTGGCGCCCGGTGTATTGAAGATGGTCAAAGTTTATTTGGCCGTCAGACGACGCATCCAGCCGGGCGACAAAATGGCGGGTCGTCATGGTAACAAGGGTGTTATCTCGATGATCGCAGCGGAAGAGGACATGCCGTTCATGGCCGATGGCACTCCGGTCGACGTGGTGTTGAACCCGTTGGGCGTGCCGTCACGCATGAACATCGGTCAGATTCTGGAAATCCATCTCGGTTGGGCTGCCAGCGGTTTGGGCAAGAAAATTGATGCCATGCTCAACGAACAGCGCAAACTGGCCGATGTGCGCAAGTACCTGAGTGAAATATACAACCATGATCGTGACGGCCGCGTCGATATGACATCGTTCAGCGATGCTGAGGTGCTGGAAATGGCCAACAACCTGCGCAAGGGCGTGCCAATGGCCACACCAGTGTTCGATGGTGCCGATGAAGAAGGGCTGAATCGCATGCTGGAACTGGCGGACTTGCCGCAGTCCGGTCAGACCATCCTGTATGACGGTCGTACCGGCAATGCCTTTGATCGTCCGGTCACGGTTGGCTACATGTACATGCTCAAACTCAATCACCTGGTTGACGACAAGATGCATGCCCGTTCCACCGGGCCATACTCTCTGGTCACCCAGCAGCCGTTGGGCGGCAAGGCCCAGTTCGGTGGCCAACGCTTCGGGGAAATGGAAGTCTGGGCGCTGGAAGCCTACGGCGCAGCCTACACGCTGCAGGAAATGCTGACCGTCAAGTCCGATGATGTGGACGGTCGCAATGAAATGTACAAGAACCTGGTCGCCGGCAATCACCAGATGTCCGCTGGCATGCCAGAATCGTTCAATGTGTTGCTGCGCGAAATTCGTTCGCTCGGCATCAACATTGAAACCATTGAATCCTGATCACGGAGGCTGCTGTGAAAGATCTTATTAATTTTTTCAATCGTCAGCGTGAACAGCAAGATTTTGATGCCATCAAAATCGGGTTGTCTTCACCCGAGCAGATCCGTTCCTGGTCCTATGGCGAGGTAAAAAAGCCGGAAACCATTAACTACCGGACTTTCAAGCCCGAGCGTGATGGGTTGTTCTGCGCTGCCATTTTTGGTCCAATCAAGGATTACGAATGCCTTTGCGGCAAGTACAAGCGCATGAAGCATCGTGGCGTGGTGTGCGAAAAATGTGGCACAGAAGTCACCCGCACCAAGGTGCGACGTGAACGCATGGGACATATCGATCTGGCCAGCCCGGTGGCGCATATCTGGTTTCTGAAGTCCTTGCCGTCTCGTATCGGCCTGTTGCTGGACATGACTCTGCGCGAAATCGAGCGGGTGCTGTATTTTGAGTCCTACATCGTAGTGGACCCGGGTTTGACCGAGCTGGAAAAAGGCGCGATTCTGACCGAAGATCAGTATCTGGATGCCTACGGTGAGCACGCCGATGAGTTCGAAGTCAAGATGGGTGCAGAAGCCATCTATGAGCTGATCAAGAGCATCGACCTGAACAGCGAGCTGACGCGCCTGCGTGAAGAGATTGACGGTACGCGCTCGGAAACCAAGCTCAAACGCTTGACCAAGCGCCTCAAGCTGGTGGAATCATTCCTGGCTTCCGGCAACCGCCCGGAACACATGATTCTGACCATATTGCCGGTGCTGCCGCCAGATTTGCGGCCGCTGGTGCCGCTGGATGGCGGACGCTTTGCCACTTCTGACCTGAACGATCTGTATCGACGGGTGATCAATCGTAACAATCGCCTGCGTCGATTGCTGGATCTGAGTGCACCGGATATCATCGTGCGCAACGAAAAACGCATGCTGCAGGAATCGGTGGATGCATTGCTGGACAACGGTCGGCGCGGACGTGCCATCACCGGCTCCAACAAGCGCCCACTGAAATCTTTGGCCGACATGATCAAGGGCAAGCAGGGCCGGTTCCGTCAGAACCTGCTCGGCAAGCGCGTGGATTTTTCCGGTCGTTCGGTGATCGTGGTTGGTCCAACTCTGAAACTGCACCAGTGTGGCCTGCCCAAGAAAATGGCGCTGGAATTGTTCAAGCCGTTTATCTTTTCCAAGCTGCAGCTGCGCGGCATCACCAGCACCATCAAGGCATCGAAAAAGCTGGTGGAGCAGGAAACTGCCGAAGTCTGGGATATTCTGGAACAGGTGATCCGTGAGCATCCGGTCATGCTTAACCGTGCTCCGACGCTGCATCGACTGGGTATTCAGGCGTTTGAACCGGTACTGATTGAAGGCAAGGCCATTCAATTGCATCCGCTGGTGTGTACGGCGTTCAACGCCGATTTCGATGGTGACCAGATGGCGGTACACGTACCGTTGTCCATCGAAGCACAGCTGGAAGCCCGTGCCCTGATGATGTCATCCAACAACATTCTCAGTCCGGCCAACGGTGAGCCCATCATCGTGCCGACCCAGGACGTGGTGTTGGGTCTGTACTACATGACTCGCGAGTTGGCCGGGGCCAAGGGCGAGGGCATGCTGTTTAGCGATGTGGATGAAATTCACCGCGCCTATGAAAACCAGGCGGTAACGCTGCACGCCGCCATTCGTGTGCGCATCAAGCAGTACGAGCGTGATGAACAAGGCGAATGGCAAGCTCGCCAACAGCTGATGCAGACCACCGCTGGTCGGGCCTTGTTGTCCAATATCATGCCCAAGGGGCTGCCGTTTGAGTTGATCAACCAGACGCTGAAGAAAAAGCAGATTTCCAGACTGATCAACAGTTGTTATCGCAGCCTGGGTTTGAAAGCCACAGCGGTGTTTGCCGATCAGCTGATGTACACCGGCTTTCATTACGCCACCAAAGCAGGTGTCTCCATTGGTCTGAATGATCTACACATTCCCAGTGAGAAAGAGCACATCCTGAAGGTAGCCGAAAAAGAGGTGCTTGATATACAGAACCAGTATTCCTCTGGTCTGGTGACGTCGGGTGAGCGCTACAACAAGGTTGTGGATATCTGGTCGCGTACCAACGAGCAGGTTGCGCAGGCCATGATGAAACGCATCGGTAAGGAAAAGCGCATCGATAATGAAGGCAATGAAGTCGAGCAGGATTCGATGAACTCGGTCTACATCATGGCCGATTCCGGTGCGCGTGGTTCAGCGGCTCAGATTCGTCAGCTTGCCGGTATGCGAGGTCTGATGGCGAAGCCGGATGGCTCCATTATTGAAACACCGATTACTGCTAACTTCCGCGAAGGTCTGAATGTTCTGCAGTACTTCATTTCCACCCATGGCGCGCGTAAAGGTCTGGCTGATACAGCGTTGAAAACCGCTAACTCAGGGTACCTGACCCGACGTCTGGTGGACGTGGCACAAGACATGGTCATCACCACCGAAGACTGCGGTACCGAGCAGGGCATCACATTGACCTCCATCATTGAAGGTGGGGATGTGGTCGTGCCGCTGGGGCATCGCATACTTGGGCGCGTCGCGGCGGTGGATATTACCGCCCGGGACAGTGATGAGGTCATCTGTGCGGCCAAGACGCTGATTGATGAAGC
Source organism: Gammaproteobacteria bacterium (assembly GCA_021772955.1). GTDB lineage: Bacteria > Pseudomonadota > Gammaproteobacteria > Xanthomonadales > Wenzhouxiangellaceae > JAHJQV01. Next base: position 12,040 of record JAJFKZ010000013.1, read on the forward strand.
CATGGTCGAAGTGCTCGAAACTGCCGGGATCGACAAGGTTCTGGTGCGCTCGGCGATCACCTGTGAAGCTGGTTTTGGTGTCTGCGCCAGCTGCTATGGCCGTGATCTGGGCCGTGGTGACATGGTCAACATGGGTGAAGCCGTGGGTGTGGTTGCCGCACAGTCGATCGGTGAACCCGGTACCCAGCTGACCATGCGTACATTCCATATTGGTGGTGCCGCATCCAGAGCCGCTGCAGTCGACAATATTCGCTCCAAGTCCGATGGGCACCTGCGCTTGCACAACGTCAAAACCGTGGTCAACAGTGACAAGAAACTGGTCGCCGTGTCACGTTCTGGTGAGCTGTCGGTGATTGACGAGCAAGGCCGCGAGCGTGAACGCTACAAGCTGGCCTATGGTGCACTCATCCACTGCAATGAGGGCGATGCGATCAAGGCGGGCGACATTCTGGCCAACTGGGATCCGCACACGCATCCGATTGTCTCGGAAGTGGCTGGCCGTATCCGCTTTGAAGATTTCATCGATACTGTGACCATGAACCAGGACGTGGATGAAATCACCGGTCTGTCCAGTATTGTCATTACCGATCCGAAACAACGCGGTTCAGTTGGCAAGGATCTGCGCCCACTGGTACGTCTGACCGACGGTCGTGGCAAGGATCTCAAGTTGCCAGGTACCGAGGTTCCGGCCCATTACATGTTACCGGCCGGTGCGATCGTGTCACTGGCGGATAAGGACAAGGTGGAAATCGGTGACGTGTTGGCACGTATTCCCCAGGAATCCAGTAAAACCCGTGATATCACCGGTGGTCTGCCCCGGGTTGCCGATCTGTTCGAGGCGCGCAAACCCAAGGAACCAGCCATTCTTGCCGAAATATCAGGCATCGTATCGCTGGGCAAGGAAACCAAGGGCAAGCAGCGCATAGTCATTACGCCAACCGAAGGCGACAACTTCGAACTGCTGGTGCCGAAATGGCGGCAGATGATCGTGTTCGAGGGTGAGCAGGTAGAGCGGGGCGAAGTGCTGGTCGATGGCGAACTCAACCCGCAGGATATCCTGCGTTTGCTGGGCATCGAAACCATGGCCGCCTACGTGGTCAAGGAAATCCAGGATGTGTACCGTTTGCAGGGTGTCGGCATCAATGACAAGCACATCGAGGTCATCATTCGCCAGATGATGCGCAAGGCCAGAGTGCTGGATCAGGGCGAAACCACGCTGCTGCATGGTGAACAACTGGAGTTGAGCAAGCTCGAGATGATTAACAAACGCGCGCTGAGCGATGGGCTGCAACCGGCAACCTACGAGCATTTGTTGCTGGGCATCACCAAGGCATCACTGGCCACCGAGTCGTTCATTTCAGCGGCCTCGTTCCAGGAAACAACGAGAGTGCTGACTGAGGCTGCGGTAACTGGCACGGTTGACGATCTGCGCGGCTTGAAAGAAAACGTCATCGTCGGTCGTCTGATTCCTGCCGGAACTGGTCTGGCTTATCATGCTGAACGCAAGAAGCATCGCTTTGGCGATGCCGAAGCAGAAATGGCGGACTACATGAACAAGTCCGATGCCAAAGAGTTGGCCGCTGAAGAGTTGGCTGCCGAGGAACTGGCTGCCGGTACACTCAAGGAAAACGAGCCGCAGGCGCAAGAGCAGCTCGATGATGTGGCGCCCGGTGCCACGGAGTAGCTCGCAGGCGTAAGCCGGTCCGAGCAATCGGGCTGTCTCACTACGAACAGCATGGCCCCTTGGGCCATGCTTTTTTTTTGCTCGCAGCCGGTGGGCTTGACCGGTCGTAGCAAGGGGAAGTCAGCTTGAGACAGGCTGCCAGGGCATCAGTCATGCTGGCGATGACTGGCGTATAAACTTGTGGGCATAGAAACTGTGACGATAACCTTTGCTGCTGCTTGCAGTTAGCGGCAATCGATAGAGCGGGAAGGGCGCTACTGATGTCGGCTCGGCTGGACACCAATCGTTGGCCTCCAATCGTTATCTTGAGCTTGCCTATACTGCTTGGGCTTGAAATACGTAAAGTTTCATAGTACATTAACAGTACTGACAACAATCGATACCCAAGATGACAAAAGCAAACAAACAGACAGGTGTCCAGTTGCGACCGACGCCAACCGAGCTGGCCATCCTCAGAGTGCTTTGGGAACAACAGCCGGCAACCGTTCGGGTGGTTCATGAGTGTTTGAATCCAAATGGCGGCAACAGCTACACCACCACACTGAAAATGCTGCAAATCATGACCGACAAGGGGCTGGTGGTCCGCGATACGGCGCAGCGAGCGCATATCTATCGAGCCAATTGTACACAGCAAAACGAGCGTCGTGCCTTCGTCGCTGAACTCGCCAATCGATTGTTTGATGGTTCTGCATCACAACTGGCACTGCAGGCGCTGGGGCAATCCGGTAACATCGATGCGAGTGAGTTGGCTGAAATCAAGGAACTGATCCGTCGGCTTGAGCCCGACTGAATCCGATGGACAACCCGGTGCTGACAGAAACGCTGGTCTGGACACTGATCCATTTTCTTTGGCAGGGTGTTCTGATCGGCTTGTTGTTGGCATTGGCGTTGATGTTTTCGCCACGCGCTGACGATGCAAAACGCGCCAACTACCGCTATGCGGCGGCACTGGTGGCGCTGCTGCTGCTGTTGCTGGCACCGGCACTGACTTTTGCATATCAATGGTTTGGTTATACCGCTGCGGTTCAGCAGGTAGTCAATACGCCACTCATGACCCTGATGGAGAACATCGATCCAGGCGCTGGCGGGATGCAGATCACACCACTGGCGATGCAATTCATGCTGGCGTTCTGGGCTGCGGGGGTTAGCTGGTTCGCACTGAAAATGCTCACCGCGTGGCTGGCGTTGCTGTATCTGCAACGCACCGAAGTGCATGCGACACCGGGCTGGGTGACGCAACAGTTGCATGGACTGACCGAGCAGATGGCGATTCGCCGCCCGGTGCGCATCATTGTCTCGGGCATCATCGCCACTCCCATGACCGCCGGCTGGTTACGCCCGATCATCATTATTCCGGTCACCTTGTTGACTGGACTGCAATACGATCAATTGCGATTGTTGCTGGCGCATGAGTTAGCCCATATCCGTCGTCACGACTATCTCGTTAACGTGTTCCAGAACCTGATCAAGATTCTGTTGTTTTATCATCCGGTGGTGCATTGGGTATGCCGGATTCTCGATGAGGAGCGGGAACTCTGCTGTGATCACATGGCGATCACCTGCTCGGCCAGCAAATTGCAATACGCCAAGGCCCTGATCAGTTTGCAGGATCATCCGCAATGGCTGCCGGTTCTGGCGGTCGCTGCAACCGGCAAACGCTCGCTGTTAAGACGTATTCAAAGAATTCTGGGAGAACCAGCCGAACTGTCACAAGCTGGGCTGCGGCAACGTCCACTGGTCTGTGTGCTAAGCCTGATTATGGGGGTGACCATGTTGTCTACCGGCATAACCGGAATTGACTCCAGCACAGCGGCCATCCGCGTAACGCCAGACAGCGCTTTTCTCTCAGCTGCTGCCATGAGCTCGGAACCGGCGCCTGCAAGTCGCGAGATGTTGCTGGATGAGCTCTATCTGCATGCCCGGAACTTCATGCAGAATGCCGAGTTTGCTGAGTCAAGCTCAAGCGCGGGTGTATTCCATATCAGGCCACCATCCAGTGAGCAACCCGAACCTCAGTCAGCGACCGCACTGTCGTTGCATGAACAGCAAAATAATCTGGCGCAGGCCACTGATCATGCTCTACCGCAGGTCCGCGCAATGGCGTCTGCGCTGGAACAACGACAAAACCTGCAGCAACTCTCGCACAGCATGACGGGTCTGATCAAGCACACCATTTCGTCGATCGCTAACCAACCGGAAATTGATAACAGTCTGGTCAAACTGGAGCCAGGTCTGATCCACAACGGCATTAGCCCCGATTTTGATTTGGCGGCTGACGACGTACCCGAGCCGGTGCACAAACCGATACCAAAAATTCCGTCCCGTTCGATTGCGCAGGATTCCACTACCATCGTCAATCTGATCTACAGCATTGGCCCTACCGGTAAACCGGTTGATATTCTGGTCGCCGACGATCTGGATGGCTATCAGGAGGCCTTCGCCAATGCCGCCGTGGCGGCCTTGCGTCAGTGGCAATATCCGCCGGTATCCGTCAAGGTGCAAAAATTGCGCATTCGTCAGCAATTCATCTTCATCCAGCCCGAAAGCACTGCCGGCTACTGCATGACTGGAAGCCGCATCTGTGCTCGTAACAGTTATCGGGTCGAGCAGTTGTACATCAATCCGAATAGCTGACCTGTTCATACACGACATTCTGCTCGGAAAAGTCCCTGCTTGCGTGCTGAGGGTGCTCCAGGTCGTTTTGCTTGATTCATGCGCCAACGGGCAAGGAACTACTCGTCACAGCAGCACAGCAGCATCCCGCAAGCTCTGTCCCGAGCGCTGTCGGGGTATGCAGGCGAACCATGCGTCGACTTTCCGAGGATTACCTTGTCTGCTTGACCGCAGCGCTCAGTGACTCCAGAACGCACTGACTTCAGCGTTATCACAAATCCATTCAATCCTGCTATGCTATGGGGCTTTTAATAGCTTACGCAGAAAACCATTGAACTCCATCAGCACGCAAATCTATCCCGCCGGTATTCTCAACACTTTGTCCCAGCAAGAGGTCGCACGTCTTGCCGACGCGAGTCAGGGCAAGCTCAACGAGCGCCTGCGTCGATGCGTACTGGCCGTGCTCAACAGTGGCAACCCGACTGACGATGCTGATCAGGTGCTGGAGCAATTCCAGCACTTTCAGGTACAGGTGATTCCGGTCAATCGTGGTATCCGTCTGGATATCCACAATGCGCCGGCCTCGGCCTTTGTCGATGGCAAGATCATTCGCGGTATTCGTGAGTTGATGTCGGCAGTGATTCGCGATCTGATTTATTTTCACACCGAGATAGAAGGCAATCCGAACAATGACCTGCAGGACAGCAGCGGCATTACCAACGCGGTATTTGAAATTCTGCGTAATGCCAATGCATTTCGCCCAGAGGCTGACCCGGATGTCGTGGTTTGCTGGGGCGGTCACTCGATTTCCGGTAGCGAATACGACTACAGCAAGGAAGTAGGCTATCAGTTAGGGCTACGGTGCATGAACATCTGCACCGGTTGTGGCGCTGGTGCCATGAAAGGGCCGATGAAGGGGGCGACCATCGCACATGCCAAGCAACGCACTTTACCAGGTCGTTATCTGGGCCTGTCCGAGCCAGGGATCATTGCTGTGGAGTCTCCCAATCCGATCGTCAATGAACTGGTGATCCTGCCGGACATCGAGAAACGGCTTGAAGCATTCGTGCGCACCGGCCACGCTGTGCTGGTGTTTCCGGGCGGTGCCGGTACCGCAGAGGAAATCCTGTTCTTGCTGGGGGTGTTGTTGCATCCCGACAATCAGGGAAATCCAATGCCGGTGGTGTTCACTGGTCCGGAATCCGCCCGTGATTATTTTGCCCACATTGATCGCTTCCTGAGTTTTGCGATTGGCCCGGAAGTGCGTGAGAAATACCGCATTGTCATAGACGATCCGGTGACCGTGGCACGATTGATGGTCGAGGGCATGGAACAGGTCAAGGACTATCGAACGAAACGCAATGATGCCTATTATTTCAACTGGTTGCTGACCATACCGGAATCGCTGCAACAGCGCTTCAAACCCACGCATGCAAACATGAACAGCCTGGATTTGCGGCTTGACCGGCCCAAGCATGAACTGATCAGAGACTTGCGAAGGGCGTTCTCGGGTATCGTCTCGGGCAATATCAAACCCGATGGCGTTGCCGCAATCAGAGCCGAGGGGCCGTTTCAGATACGCGGCGACCAGCAATTGATGAGTGCGGTGGATGAATTGCTGACGGCATTCAACCAGCAGCAGCGAATGAAACTGCCGGGTAGCGTGTATGAGCCGTGCTATCGAATTGTGTCTTGAGTCTAGCCCGTATATTTCATGAAGGCGGACAGTTGCTGGTCACATTATACGGATAAACAAGGCGATAACAGTGAAATTAGGCTTAGTGGAGTGGCTACGGTTTGCCCTGTTCGAGTTCAGGCCAAATCTGGCGTTGCACCTCGAACCCTTCATGCAATAGGCGGACTAGCCCGTATATTGCACGAGGACGGACGTTCAGGTAAGAAAAGCGTATGCACACCAACAAGTTATAACGAAATTGATCGAAATTGCAAAAGTACAGTTTGTCCTATTCGGTTTTAGGAAAAATCTGTCGTCGTATTTTGGCACATCCTCCTTGAACCTTAGCCAGCTATGGCTCTGCGGACGATGCACCAAACTACTTTGGCAGATTTCCCCTAAAACCCGAATCCCTCATGCAATATGCGGGCTAGCAGCCTGTGGGACTGAACGCTGATCTACTGCGGAAAAACAGCCTATAGTCGACTTACAAGTCGTGGCCCGACTTGCCATGTCGAGCAGTCAGTATTTTCCACCCAGCGTTGCTCGGCGCAAGTTCTCTCGTCCAATCAAATCAATAAAGTGGTTTGAGTGAATGCCCAGTGTGTATTTGACCCCGCGCGCATCGACAATGCCACTCACCTGCTCAGCGAGCTGCTGCTTCCGTCCCGGGGTCAGCTCAGGTTCGCCGGCAAAGGCAGCCGGATCACTGAATTGATACTGTTGCACCCATTGCTTTTGCTCATCGGTGAGCTTCACCATGCCGTCCAGTGGGTAGCGCAGGGCATAATCATGTTCATCGGTCACCAGCACTGCCAGTTTGCAGCCGACCGGGTGGCCGACAAATTCTTTCAGGTCAGCACTGTTGTCTTCGATGGCGGCCATAAAGACCAGAAACCGTGCGCCTTCATCGCCTAGAAAAGTTTGTGGGAAATAACAGGCATTGTCACGCAGACCGCTTTCGCGTACGCGTACATAGCCCGTGCGAACACCCATTTTATAGGGAATCAATATACGCAGATCGGCATAGCCACTAATCGGAAAACCACGACGATACTTGTACTGGGTTTGCTCCACCTGCACCAATGCCACCAAATCCACGGCCGCTGCCAGCTCACTGATCAGCCAGCTGGCCCGGGCGTCTGCCAGGGTATCTGCCTGAGCATCTGCCTGAGTGCCTTTCTGGGCTTCTGCAACCGCAGTGTCGGATGGCGGGCTGTCCGTCTGACTGCTGGCAACAGCAGTCATGGCCAGCAACAATAGCAGCGAGATAAGCTGCAGACGACGGGTCATGGTGAAACTGGAGCGGCTGGCTGGCATGATAATAATTTAACTTCTTGAGGAATAGTTGATTGGCGACAAGTCGTTGTTGTGTCGTGCACACACCTTGACCCTGCCAGCTGGCAATAGTTCTTTATCATAGTGCCTGAAAAAGGCTGACTGGCTCACCCATCCGGGCTGCACAGGAGGTGGCTACAGGCGAAATCAGGATGACCGTTGAGCCCATCAGAAACCGACCTGCTTCATCACCCTGAGCCAATCGCAGTGGTTGGTTGTTGGCAAAATGCTGCTGCCGGGCACGACTGCGATGCAGGTAGCGGCCGTGCCAGACGGTGGCAATGCTGCCCACCATCATGGCGCCAACCAGCACCATGACAAATGGGCGTTGCTGAACATCGTTGAACCAGCATACCAGGCGCTCATTGCGACAAAATAGCAGCGGAAGCGTGGCGGCGCTGACAGGCGAAACAGAAAACAATCGACCGGGTATGTGCGTGCAATAGGCCAGGTCAGCGGCTGTTGGCATGTGCACGCGATGGTAATTGTGCGGAGCCAGATACAGTGTCTGGTAGGTATAGCCGATCAGGCGGTCGAGCTTGCCTGGTCCACAGGCCAGCAGCTGATGCAGCGGATACGAGATGCCTTTGGCCTGCATCAGTTGCATGGCCGAATCAATAACCCCGCTGGCGCCTATGCGGCCATCACAAGGGCTGAGCAGACGATCATCACGTCGCTGCAAGCTGCGTGCACCAGCGCGCAGCGGTCTACAGAAAAAATCGTTGAAGCTTTGGAAATCGTTTGCCGATTGCGCTTCGATTTCCTGCCAATTGACTGCATAGACACGACTGAACAGTCGAATCATGGCGTTTTTAAGCCATACGATTCGACATTCCGCAAGTTGGCCCATGATGCGCGTCAGCAGCACGGTGGGCAGTATCTGCTGCAGTCTGACGAACAGGCGCGTGATCATGGGGTTGTGGTTGCTGGGGCTGTGGTTTGTTGGGGCATGTGGTTGCAGTATAATGCGTTGGCAAAGCTGCCAGCATAAACAGATTGTCGCAGCGCTTCAATGCGTGCACATTGAAGAACCACTAGAAGCCCGAGTCAATACCCCATGCCCAATAGCATCCGTCTACACGAGCTGATTGCCAGCATCACGGCGCGTTTCGATGCTGCCGGACTGGTTTTTGGTCATGGTACCAGTAATGCACACGATGAAGCCTGTTGGCTGGCAGCCCACGCACTGGCCATGGATGTGGCCGCTGAGTTGCCAGATGTGGAGCTTTCGCCGGCACAAAGACTGGCCATTGATGAGCTGACTGCGGTGCGGCTAAAACAGCGCCAGCCACTGGCTTATCTGCTTGGGGAAGCCTGGTTTTGTGGTTTGCCGTTCAGCGTCGATCAGCACACGCTGGTACCGCGTTCACCACTTGCCGAGCTCATCAACGAGCAGTTTCAGCCGTGGCTGGATATGCGCAGCAAGCAGACATTACTGGATATCGGAACCGGTTCAGGCTGTATCGCCATCGCTTGCGCCAAGACCATGCCCTGGCTGCAGGTCAGTGGTTCGGACATTGATGCGCAGGCTTTGTGCCTGGCTGCGGGCAATGCACAGCGCCATGGGCTCGGTGATCGTTGTCGCTGGCTTGAAGCCGACGTTTTTTGCGGTATTGATGAAGCATTTGATGTCATCATCAGCAATCCACCCTATGTGCCCGCAATGCAGGCGCAGACCATGCCACGGGAGTATCAACACGAGCCTGCGCATGCATTGTTCAGCGGTGTGGACGGACTGGACCACGCTGCAGCCATTTTGCTGGATGCCGCCGATCATCTGCAGGCCCAAGGCGTGCTGGTACTTGAGTTGGGCGAGTCTGCTGCACTTTTGCAACAGCAGTTGCCGATGCTGCCGTTCATCTGGCCGGACCTTGAACACGGTGGCGAAGGGGTGATCATAGCCGAGCTCGGCATGCTACAACGACATGAACATGCTATAAAGAGCTGGTACCAACAGCGGCAACAACGCAGCAAATCCTGAACCATGTCCAGCAACTCATTTGGAAAATTGTTTACCGTCACCACGTTTGGCGAGAGCCACGGGCCGGCCATCGGCTGCGTCATTGACGGATGTCCACCAGGCTTGCCGATTGCAGCGGACAGAATCGAGCAGCAACTGCAGCGCCGTGCCACTGGTCGCAGTCGGCATACCTCGCAACGTCACGAAGAAGACGCAGTGGAAATTCTCTCCGGCGTGTTTGCCGGACACAGCACCGGCGCGCCGATTGCCTTGCTGGTGCGCAACACCGATGCCCGCAGCAAGGATTACCGCAAAATTGCCGAGCAGTTTCGTCCCGGCCATGCTGACTGGACCTATCACAAGAAATACGGCATTCGAGATTATCAGGGCGGTGGTCGCTCGTCAGCGCGCGAAACCACCATGCGCGTTGCGGCCGGTGCAATAGCCAGAGATTATCTGGCCACACTGGGCATTCAGATTCGCGGCTATCTGGCGCAAATCGGGCCGCTAAGAACCGATCATACACTGCAACTGGACACGGTCGACGACAACCCGTTCTTCTGTCCGGATCCAGCGCTGGTGCCGGAGCTGGAAGCCTTCATGGACAAGCTGCGCAAGAGTGGCGACTCGGTCGGCGCACGCGTCAACGTTATCGCCAGCGGTGTTCCCGTGGGCCTGGGTGAGCCGGTTTACGGCAAGCTGGATGCAGAAATTGCTGCGGCGATGATGAGCATCAATGCAGTCAAGGGCGTGGAAATTGGTGCCGGATTTGCGGCAGTTGAACAGCCCGGCAGTGTTCATCGCGATGAAATCACGCCGCAGGGGTTTCTCAGTAATCACGCCGGTGGTGTGCTGGGTGGCATATCCAGTGGGCAGGACATACTGGTGAGCATGGTGTACAAGCCAACTTCAAGTTTGCGCCTGCCCGGCAAGACCATCAATACTGACGGTGAACCGGTGGAAATTGTCACTACCGGCAGGCATGATCCTTGTGTCGGTATTCGTGCCACGCCCATCGCTGAAGCCATGCTCGCGCTGGTGCTGATGGATCAGTATCTCAGGAACCGTGCACAATGTGGCGATGTTGGTATAATCAAACCTGATATTTCTCAATAATACATGGACATAGTGCCATTTTGAAAAATCATTCTGGAATAATGCAGGAGCCGAGCTCATGAACACCGACGTTGCCGTGGCCGTGGTCGGTGCCACCGGGCTGGTCGGTGAAACCATGCTCGAAATGCTGGCTGAACGTCAGTTTGCAGTGACCCAGGTGCATGCTCTGGCCAGTAGTGCCTCGGCCGGCAAGCGCATGCGTTTTGCCGATCACAATCTGGTTGTGCGTGAGGCCAGTCAGTTTGACTTCAGTCAGGTCCAGGTGGCATTGTTTTCCGCTGGTAGCGAGGTGGCACGCGAGCACGGGCAGCGCGCTGCTGCTGCTGGTTGTCTGGTCATTGATAACTCGTCGGCGTTTCGAAATGATGACGACAAGTTGTTGATTGTGCCGGAAATCAATGGCCATCTGATGGCAGATTTGCAGCCCGGACAGGGCGCGATCATCGCCAATCCAAATTGTTCGACCATACAGATGTTGATGGTGCTGGCGCCATTGCATCGCGATATTGGCATTGCGCGTGTCAATGTCAGCACCTATCAGTCGGTGTCCGGGGCCGGGCGCACGGCCATGGAAGCACTGGCCAGGAATGCGCTTGATCGGCTTTCCATGCGCGAACCGAAAACCCTGGGACAACAACATTGCATGGCGTTTGACGTGTGGCCGCAAATCGATGAGCTGCAGGACAATGGCTATACCCGTGAGGAAATGAAAATGCTGCTGGAGACCAGAAAAATTCTCGGTGACCAGCAGTTGCACGTGAACGCAACCGCAGTGCGAGTGCCGGTTTTTAATGGTCATGCCATGACCGTGCATATCGAGTTCAAGGCCGAGGTGGACATGCAGCGGGTTCAGGCTATTCTGGAACAGCAAGTCGGGGTCAGGTTGATGAATACTGATCAGCATTGGCCATCACCGGTACAACAGACTGGTAGTGACGAAGTGTATGTCGGCAGACTGCGGCGGGATCTTGGCAATCCATGTGCCATAAACTGCTGGATAGTCGCTGATAATATTCGTAAAGGTGCGGCCCTGAATGCAATTCAGATCATGGAACAGTGGTTACGGCTGTTGCAGGCTGATGAGCCACTTCATGAACGGGCTATGGTTGTTTGAGTAACGAGAACACAGCAGTGGAAAGCAAGTAGTGATGACATTATCCGGACCAGACAGACTAATTAAAGCCATGACAATGGATTGCAGCCGGATCTGGTTGCTGTTGTTGAGCGTGCTTTGCATGCCGCTGGCAGCGACTGAACTCGGTGCGCCGGAAATTCGCTCTTATCTGGGCGAGCCGTTGCAGGCGCGCATTGCGCTGGATAACGTCGATCTGGAACAGATTGATGTCGCCAAGACCGGTTTGGCGCCGCCACTGGAATGGGCCCGTCAAGGTGCCGGAGTCTTTCCGGAATCGCTGCAGCTTTCGGCTGCTATCGAACGCGACGAACAAGGCTATTTTATCGAGGTACGCTCGGAGAACCCGGTCAATGAGCCGGTTCTGCAACTGCTGCTGGATCTGCAATTGCCGGAATCTGCGCTGGTCAGCAAACCGTATATCCTGTTTCTGGATCCCAAGCCCAGCCCGGGGGATCGGGCGCGCAACAGTCTGGCCATGCGCAGATCCCAGCGTCAGGCTGATGCCAGGAGCACGGATGCGGCCAGCAGTGCGAACAACAGTCAGGCCTCCAGGGCCACTGTGGCTAGACCAGCGATACAGTTGCAATCGACAGCGTCGACCGCTACCAGCTATGGTCCGGTGCAATCCGGGCAAACACTGTGGGGCATCGCTCAGCGTCATGCTGCTGCCACGCCGCTGACCGCACAGCAATGGCTGGTCGCATTTCAAAACGCCAACCCCAATGCACTGCAGGATCCTGAAAATGTGAATACCCTGCGCAGCGGCGCCATGTTGAAGATACCTGATGTCAACTCGGTAGCGGGTATCTCGCACTATGACGCAGTGATAAGATTGCGTGAACAGAACATGGCCTGGAGTAATACCGGCGGCCGCTTGCAGGTACTGGATGCTGACGACGGCGGAGCCTCTGGCGATGGCATCAACAACAGTGTCGCAGCGCTGCGAATTGCACGTCTGCAGGAAGAGTTGTTGACCGTAAAGCGTGAAAATGCAGCCTTGCGTGAACAAGTAGAAGTGCTGGATGCCGAAATTGATCAGCGTGATGTGGAAATACAGGCACTGCAAGCCAATGTCAGACTGAATGCAGCTGGTAATGGCGAAAGTCTGGATGCATTGGTCAGTATGGAGTATGGATTGAATGGCAATAGCAATGCTGGTTCAGGCGCAGCTACCGAGCTCGATGTCTCAACCGATCAGCCAGGTTCCAATCAGGCAGATACCAGTCTGACCGAGTCCGCCAAGTCCACAACTGATCAGTTTGACGTCAGCGGCAACAATGCTGACGACAGTGTCTCCGACCATGCAGCGCGGGAAGCTGCCACCAGCACCGCCGGAGATGAAAGCACTGCCGCCGCCATCCTGTCGGCGCAGAACAAACCGGCATTGGCTGCTCAGCTGCCAGATGCCACCGAGTCCTGGCTGCAGCAGTTTGACTGGCTGCCCGGCTCGACCAACGGCATGATCGTGTTCGCGGCAATGACGCTGTTGCTGCTGGCGGCATTGTTCTGGGCATTGCGCTCCATGTTCAGTCGCAGCAGTGACGATACTGATTATCAGGCAATGCTGAATGAGCTGAACCGGCATCGTAAATTACCGCCCACAAAGGAACCTGATGGTGTTGCGGGCGACCTCGGCGCATCCGAGTCAGCGGCAGTCAGCGCCGACTCGTCATCAGCTAATGGGCCATCAGCTAATGAGCTGGGGCAAGAAGTGGGTGACAGCATTGACCACACAACAGCAGAAGACCACGCGGACCAGCCTGTCCGCAACGCTGCAGCTGATACCGCAGCCGCCACAGCGAGGCAGCATGCTGATCTGAGTGACCCGTCGAGCAAAGCGGATCCTGCTGCTGTTGCTGAAGATGTTGCTATCGATCTGGCTTGGGAAATGCCCGCTGCAGAGGATGCTGAAGGTGACGATTGGCGAGATCAGATCAATGCCATCATGGATGAGATGGAGCAGGAACAGCAGCAACACAGTAGCCAGGACGATCAAGCCAGTCGAACTGCTGCAGGTACGGATGATGATCATGCAGCTGTTGCTTTGGACTTGCCAGCAGCAACAACTGACAGTGACTCGGGCGCGCAGGCTGAACCAGCAGCAGAGACTGTCGCCGAGCAGCTGCCTGCCATGGATATGAACATGGGCATGGACGTGGATGTGGATGTGGACAGGGACGAGCAGGTCATGGCCGGCACGGATCTGCGCCAGTCTGCCGCTGGCCAATCGACTGCGGTTGACGACAACACGAGCGAAGTTGATTCAGACGATATGATTGCAGAAGCAGCTGAAACCGAGCAGGGTTTCATCGGCAACGAGCCGCTCAAGTTTGATTTATCCGCCAGTACTGCGACAGCGGATGAAGACATCACGGCAGCCGATGACGATGCACCTGCTGCTGCGGGTAAATCGGCACAAGACAGCTTGCTCAGTGCGCCGTTGGCGTTCGACCATGGTAACGAGCCATCAGCAGCACAAGGTCAAAGTGCACAATCCAGCAACGACCCTGACAGGCTTGCAGATGGGGATGAACCTGTTCAGACAGACCGCGATGATGTTGTCACTGCTGCTGCGAGCGCAACCGAGCAACCCGTGGATGATCTGCCGCCGCTGTCGTTTGATGTATTCGATGATGATCTTACCGGTCTGGATGACGATGCAGCGCCAATAACAGATCAGGCTGCTGCAGGCGCTACCCACCAGCAGTCTGATACGGACGCTGACTCGCTATTGCAAAGTGAGTTCGATCCGTTTGCCGACAGCATACCCGAGCCGAATGCCGGTGATGGTGATGACTGGTTGGATATCGGCTCGGATGACGCTGCATCAGCAGAGGCTTTGACCGAGCAAGCCGCTACACCATCCGCACCATCGCTGCCAGCAGAACAGCTGCGGTCTGATGCAGCGGCAAGTCCTGCAGCGCCGTCGTCAGTAACGCGCCAGCCGCCGCCCCAAGACAGTAGCACTGATAGCACTGATAGCACTGATGACGACGACGAGGATGAGTTTGACAGCATCGAAATCAAGCTGGATCTGGCGCGTGCTTATCTGGCCATGGGCGACTATCAGGCCATGCGCATCTTGCTGGATGAGATTGGTGACCAGGGCAATACGCAACAGCGTGATGAAATCGCCGCCTTGCTGCATCAGGCACAAAGCTGAATCTTGCTGCCAGCTGCTCATGCAGCGTATTAACCTCAAGCATCCGCTTGCGCACGGCCGCGGCTTTTGCCGCAGCTGATGTCCAGCGACTGTAGGTGAATGCCCGCTCCGCATTACCCATGAAGCGTCTGGCCATGGGTATTGAATACGATGGTCGCGGCTATCTGGGCTGGCAACGACAGCGCCAATCGCCCACCGTGCAGGAAGTACTGGAGCAGGCCATCAGCCTGGTTGCTGACCAGCGCTGCGTTGTGCATGCCGCTGGACGCACGGATACCGGTGTGCATGCTCGTTGTCAGGTCGCGCATTATGACAGCTCGGCCAAGCGCACTGAGCGGCAGTGGTTGCTGGGCATCAACAGTCATCTGCCGGCAGACATTACAGTCTTGTGGGTGCAACAGGTGAGTGCAGATTTTCACGCTCGCTTCAGCGCCAAATCACGCAGTTATGAGTATTTGATCTGCAATCGGGTGGTGCGGCCGGCGTTGCAGAACGGTCTGGTTGCCTGGGTGCGCAAGCCACTGAATCATGAGCACATGCACGCGGCAGCGCAACAGTTGCTCGGTGAACATGACTTCAGCAGCTTTCGTGCGCAGGGGTGTCAGGCGCACTCACCACAGCGGGAGGTGCAAGCTGTCAGTGTCAGCCGTAGCGATGATCTGGTACGCCTCCACATACGCGCCAATGCATTTTTATATCACATGGTTCGAAACATCAGCGGTAGTCTGATCGACGTTGGTCTGGGCCGGCATGAACCGGCCCACATGCACCAGCTGCTGCTGGCCAGGGATCGCAAGCTGGCGGGTGTGACCGCGCCCGCCCACGGCTTGTATTTTTTGCAGGCGGAGTATGCCGATACATTTGCCCTGCCGAGTATGCCCTGAGCAGGTTTGCACTGAGCGAGGGTTCAGATAGTGCAAGCTTTGCTGAAATTACAGTTATCATGTCATTGACAGTCACCACTGCTGGCACATACTGGTCAGCTGCACTGAACCGGCCTTGGCAGCAAGGCGAACAAGAGGATGAACAATGATTGCCTTGACGTAACGGGATCAATACATGCTGTTGGAACTTGAACAACCATCAAATTGCTGATTATCATCCGACTATGCAGGATTCACGAAACCACAACACAAGAATCAAGTTCTGCGGCCTGACCCGGGCCGAGGATGTTGATTGTGCGATACAGCTCGGCGTGGATGAAATCGGACTGGTGTTTGCCGGTCATAAACGTAACCTGGACATTGACAGTGCCGGCAAGCTGGCGGCCATGGCCACGGGCAAAGTGCAAATTACCGGGTTGTTTATGGATCACGACGTCGCGGCTGTGCAGCAGATTCTGGCCCAGGTGGCGCTGGACCGGCTGCAGTTTCATGGTCGTGAGAGTGCGGACTACTGCGCCAGTTTCGGTCGACCATGGTTGAAGGCCATCGCCGCCGGTGACCGGCAGGATCTGCTGCAGGAGCTGGAACAATGGGCGCCGCAGCAAGCTCGACAACTGCTGGCCTTGCTGCTGGATGCACACACCAGCGGCACAGCAGGTGGCAGTGGAGAGGTATTCAACTGGACGCGCATTCCGCAGCAGCGGCCGTTGCCAATTTATCTGGCAGGTGGTTTGACGCCTGCCAATGTCGCTGCCGCAATCAGGCAAGTCAGGCCTGAAACCGTCGATGTATCGTCGGGCATAGAAATCAGTCCGGGTATTAAATGTCCGGATACCATGGAATCTTTCGTCAATGAGGTAAGAAATGTCTTTGAAAGCAGGCAACCAGATGCCAACATCAGCAACAACCAGCGGTGAGATTCCTGCAATGTGGCGATTTGCTGACGCCATAGCCGGAGCCAGCGGTGCCAGTGTGCCGGATGCACGCGGTCATTTTGGGGACTATGGTGGCAGCTTTGTGTCCGAAACCTTGATGACCGGGCTGCAGGAATTGACCGAGCAGTATCAGCGCTGGCGACATGACCCTGGCTTCATGGCCGAATTTGCGCGCGACCTCAAGCATTACGTTGGCAGACCCTCGCCCATCTATGCGGCTGAGCGACTCACGCAACACGTCGGTGGTGCGCGCATCTTGCTCAAGCGCGAAGATCTCAACCACACCGGCGCACACAAGATCAACAACACCGTGGGACAGGCATTGCTGGCCCGGTATGCCGGCAAACAGCGGGTTATTGCCGAAACCGGTGCTGGCCAGCACGGCGTGGCAACGGCCACCGTCGCGGCACGCCTGGGTATGCAATGTGTGGTGTACATGGGTGAAGTCGACATTCAGCGCCAGTCCATTAATGTGTTTCGCATGCGCCTGTTGGGGGCCGAGGTGCGTTCGGTGAGCAGTGGTTCGAAGACGCTCAAGGATGCCATGAATGAGGCATTGCGGGACTGGATCACCAACGTTGATGACACGTTTTACATCATCGGCACAGTTGCCGGCCCGCATCCGTATCCGATGCTGGTGCGCGATTTCAATTCGGTGGTCGGGCGCGAGGCGCGCGAGCAGATGCTGGCTGATCATGGCTGTCTGCCGGATGCGCTGGTGGCCTGTGTTGGCGGGGGCTCCAATGCAATGGGTCTGTTCCATGCCTTCGTCAATGACGAGGAAGTGGCCATGTACGGTGTCGAAGCCGGTGGTGAAGGTATTGCTACCGGTCAGCATGCTGCCAGCCTGGTGGGTGGTCGTCCCGGTGTCTTGCACGGTAGCAAGACCTATTTGCTGGACAACGATGACGGCCAGATTACCGAAACACACTCCATTTCTGCCGGTCTGGATTATCCGGGTGTTGGTCCCGAGCACGCCTGGCTCAAGGATACCGGCCGTGCCAATTATGTCAGCGTGACCGATAGCGAAACCATGGCGGCTTTTCACAAGCTGACCCGGCTGGAGGGTATATTGCCAGCGCTGGAAAGCTCCCACGCGGTTGCCTATGGCATGCAACTTGCCGCCAGCATGCGACCGGATCAGACCGTGTTAATCAACCTGTCCGGTCGTGGTGACAAGGATGTGCAGACCGTGGCCAAGCTGGAAGGAATCAAGCTGTGAATCGTATTGATCAAGTTTTTGGGCAAGCTCGCAAGCAGGGACACAAACTGCTGATACCCTTCATCACCGCCGGCGACGGTGGCGCTGCGTTCACGCTGCAGGTAATGCGCGCATTGGCTGACGAGGGTGCTGACGTCATTGAGCTGGGAATGCCGTTTTCTGACCCGATGGCGGATGGGCCGGTGGTCCAGAAAGCCTGTGAACGAGCCCTGGCTGCCGGCATGAACCTGCGTGGTGTACTGGAGCTGGTCAGACAATTTCGCAGCCGCAACACACACACACCGGTGGTGCTGATGGGCTACCTGAATCCGGTCTGGCGCTATGGTCTGCAAGCCTTTGCTACCGATGCCGCCGCCGCCGGGGTCGATGCCTTGCTCATCGTCGATGCACCGCCGGAGGAATCGGCAGACCTTCATGCCGTGCTGCAACCGCTTGACTTGCATCAGATTATGCTGGCAGCGCCGACATCCAGTGATCAGCGTTTGCAGCTGATTTCCGCTGCCGCTGGAGGTTTTGTCTATTACGTGGCGCTGAAAGGTGTGACTGGCGCGGCCAGTCTCGATGGTCAGGCCATGGTCGAGCCGCTGCAGCGTTTGCGCCGCTGTACCAAGCTGCCGATTGCGGTCGGCTTTGGCATCAAGACCGCTGCCGATGCCGCAACGGTCGCAGAGCATGCCGATGCCGTGGTGATCGGCTCGGCGTTGGTCCAGGTGCTGGCCGAATGTCAGCAACAGCGGTCTGAGCCAGATCGGGTAATCGCAGATTTCATGGCGCCGCTGCGAGCTGCGCTGGACGCACCAGTATTGCTGACCAGCTGATGCTGGCCCTCGGCTGCAGATTGCGGGTGGTGCGGACAGTAATGGTATGCCTGCGCGCGCTACCGCTATCAGCAGCCTGTACAACAACAGCAGAGCGTTATTAAATCATGCCAGTGAAAAAATTCATCAGCAGCCAATCGCAATACGAGGAAATGGCCAGTTACTCGCGCGCTGTGGTGGTCGGTGATGAAGTGTTGGTGTCTGGTACCACCGGCTTCGATTATCGGACCATGCAGATTGCCGAGACTGCCGCAGACCAGACCGAGCAGTGCTTCATCAATATTGCCGCAGCCTTGCAGCAGGCCGGTTGCAGTCTCGACGATGTGGTCAGGGTGCGCTACATTGTTGCTGAGCGAGATGATTTCGAGCAGTGTCTGCCGGTGATCCGTCGCTACATGCAAAGTGCCAGACCGGCTGCCACGATGCTGGTGGCCGGTTTGCTGGATAAGCGCATGAAGATCGAAATCGAAGTTACTGCAAGGCACGGCTGTAGCGCATGACTGATCCGCACTCACAATCTGAAAATACGAATAGCAACAGCGGCTTGCAACGGCTGCGAGACCGCACCGACGAGCTGGAGCTGATCATCTCCAGCCTGACCATCTTCGCGCTGTTTTCACTGCCGGGCTGGCTGTTTGAAAGTTTTGCCAACAGCTACACGCACCTGTCGCTGGCGCTGATTGTCGGCGGTAACCTGGGCATGACCATCATCACCGGTTTGAGTTATGTGCTGGGCAGCTGTTTTGTGCTGCATCTGCTGGTGCGCGCCTACTGGGTCGGCTTGATCGGTTTGCGCACAGTGTTTCCGCACGGGATCAACTGGCAGCGCACACCCGGTATCGGACCGATAACCCGCGCGCACTACCAGCGCGAGCTGCCGAATCTGGAGCAGACCATACAGCGTGCTGATCGCATTGCTTCGTCACTGTTTGCGCTGATCAGTCTGTTGACCCTGGCGATCCTGTGGGTGGGCTTGTTGCTGGCGCTGATGCTGGCCATTGCCGGTCAGGTCGGTGCCCAGTTCGGATTGACCAACAGGTTTATCGTCATCACGACGCTGGTTATGGTCGGTATACTGGCGGGATTACCGGCATTGTTGTGGTTGCTGGATAGCGTGCTCGGCACGCGCTTGCCGGGCTTGCAGCGCAGCGCTGGTTTTCGAGCCCTGATTCGCAGCCTGACTGCCTGTATCGGACTGATTTATCCACAACGGTTGATCTTGCCGGTGCAATTGACCCTGCAGAGCAACACCCATCCGCGCATGTTCATACTGCTCCTGTTTTTGGGCGTGGTTGCCATCGTATTTATCGGCAATTTTCGCGTGACCGGCTGGACAGATTTCACCTTGTCCGGAGAGTTTCATTACCTTGGTGATGAGGCCTTGCGGCAAGACTTTCACAGTGCTCACTATGAAGCCTGGCGCACGGACAAGGACAAGCTGCGTGCCTGGCCGATGATTCCTGCATTCGAGCAATCCGGGGCATTTGTCCAGTTGTTCCTGCCCTACCAACCGTTGCGCGACAATCTGCTGCTGAAACAGGTTTGTGCGCAGGGGCCGGATCTGCCAGCCAGCGCGGACTGCCTGCAACAAATATGGTCAGTCCGTTTGAACGATCAGGACGTTGCCATGGCGCAGTTTATTCCGGCTGAACGAGGCGATCTGCGCATGCGCGGTCTGCTGGGCCTGGTTCCGGCGTCTGGACTTCAGCCTGGCTTGCAGGAACTGGTGGTCACCTGGGATCCTTCCGGCTTTACCGATGACTTGTCACTGGATGATCGCTACGCAAATCTTAACACCGAGGCTCACATCCCATTTGCTTTCAATCCAGCCTACGAACTGTCGCTGCCGGAAGTACAGATTGACGACCCAGCACCGCAGTTGCACACAGAGGTTCCCTAGCCCGCATATTGCATGAGGGATTCGGATTTTAGGGGAAATCTGCCAAACTACGACGGCAGATTTTTCCTAACACCGAATAGGACAAACTGTACTTTTTCAATTTCGATCAATTTCGTTATAACTTATTGGTGTGCGTACGCTTTTCTTACCTGAACGTCCGTCCTCGTGCAATATGCGGGCTAAACTACACAGGTCAGGTCAGCCTGAATGGCGGCCTGGCATGATGATTTGTATGATCTTGACCAGACCCGCATGCCGTCAGCTGCTGCACTGACTGAGAGATTGACCGGGTTGATGACACACTCATTAGGGAACCTTTGTCATCAATCCGTCGGGAGCCGTCAATGTTGCGTAGTATCTTGCATTCTGCTTTGTTCCTCGCTGCATTCCTGCTGACCATCAGGTTCATCGCGTCGGCCATCGAACAGCATACGGTCAGCACACTATCGCTGGAGTCTTCCGGCCAGCAAGCCTCCTTTCAGGAGCAGACATACAGCTACCCGTCACTGTACGACCTGGCAGTAGGGGTTGGGTATCCAGGGTTCGAGAGCACGGCTGGTTTGTGTGCCAACAACTGAACCAGAAATCGTATTTTTTTAAAGCTAACCGCAATCTGGCTCAGCAATCTGAATCCCCCGGGGGGCGACTTGTAGTGCGGTGCAGGGCTACTAACAGTAGCACCAATCAGTTTGGTCGCAACGGCGTTTGCAGCACGGGCCAGCCAGCAGCCTTGGCAATCATCGGGGCAATCATCGGGGCAATCAGCGGAGCCTGCCCTGGCGCCGGGTTCGGGACTGTCCGTTCAACCAGGCGCGCAGCCGTTGTCGGCGGCGAATCTGTTGTAACAAGGCGAGCCAGACCGACTGGTAAATGGGGTTGTGCATGACGTTGCTGGCAGCACGGGTGGAGGGTGCTACTGGTAGTATGGTGTCGTTTGGGTACATGGTGATCTCCTGCCGCATTTATTGTTGTTGCTAGCCCGCATATTGCATGAGGGATTCGGATTTTAGGGGAAATCTGCCAAAGTAGTTTGGTGCATCGTCCGCAGAGCCATAGCTGGCTAAGGTTCAAGGAGGATGTGCCAAAATACGACGGCAGATTTTTCCTAACACCGAATAG
>JAJFKZ010000121.1 GCA_021772955.1 Gammaproteobacteria bacterium
CCGGCCTGGCGCAGCTGGAGGCATCCATCAAGGCAACGCTGCTGACGCAAAGCGAGGTTGTCAGCGTGCCTGCGGGCACGGTCATCTTCGGTCCCGGCAAAACGCCCGAGCAACTGCTGTTGCTGCTCGAGGGCCGGATACGGGTACAACAGCTTTCCGAGACCGGGCGTGAAATCGTGCTGTACCGGGTCGAGGCCGGGCAAAGCTGCGTACTGACCACCGCTTGCCTGCTGGCCTATGAGGAGTATTCTGCCGAAGGCATCGCCGAGACCGATGTTCGTGCCGCCGCCATTCCGCTGGCAGTGTTTGACGACCTGATCTCGCGCTCTGTCGATTTTCGCAATTTCATTTTTACCGCCTACTCGAAACGGATCACCGACCTGTTTCTGGTGATTGAAGAAATTGCCTTTCAGCGCATCGATATACGACTGGCACAGACACTGCTGGAACTCGCGCACGGTGCGGGCCAGGTCAAGGCAACGCATCAGCAGATGGCGGCCGAACTGGGCACCGCACGTGAAGTGGTGTCGCGCCAATTGGGCGAGTTCCAGCGCCGCGGCTGGATCCGTCAGTCACGCGGTTTGATTGAGGTTCTCGAACAGCCTGCACTTAAGTCACTTGCCGGAACCAAGGAGCACTAACCCGCATATTTCATGAAGGCGGACAGTTACTGATCATAGTTTACGGATAAAAAAGGCGATAACTTAGAGTGGCTACGATTTGTCCTGTTCGAGTTCAGGCCAAACCTGGCTTTGCATCTCGAGCCCTTCATGAAATATGCGGGCTAAGCCTGTACGCCATTTTCTGGCGCATGATGTACGCATATTTCACCCCTGATCACCATGACCTTGTATAGCGGCTTTGGTGACTTCGTCACTGAACGGCAACGATCAGGATGGTAGTCTGGCATTCTGTTTAACCGGAGATCATGTTCATGCCGACGAATCTTGGAAATTTGGACCGGATCCTGCGTGCAATTCTGGGCCTGGCCTTGATCGCCGTGGCTTTTTTCAGCGACATGGCGCTGTTTGGTTCCGCTGCGCTTAAGTACGGCGCGGTGATGATCGGACTGGTGTTGATTGCAACTGCAGTGCTGCGGTTCTGTCCGCTCTATCGGATCCTCGGGATCAAGACATGTAAGCTGTGATCAGCATGGAAACCGCATTTACACCCTGGCAATCACTGGCCGGCGGGGCCTTGATCGGGCTTGCCGCCACGTTGCTAATGCTGGTGCTTGGTCGTGTCATGGGGGCCACCGGAATTCTCACCGCGGCGTTCACGGCAGCCGCACCTGAGCGGGGATGGCGATTGTCCATCCTCGCCGGGATGATCAGCGCCCCGCTGATGCTCTGGGGGCTCACCGGCCAGCTACCTGAGGTTCAGGTGCCGGTATCGATGCCGATGCTACTGATCGGCGGGTTTATCGTTGGCCTCGGCGTGACCTTTGGGTCGGGTTGCACTTCGGGCCACGGGGTCTGCGGAATGGC
Organism: Gammaproteobacteria bacterium; assembly: GCA_021772955.1. GTDB lineage: Bacteria > Pseudomonadota > Gammaproteobacteria > Xanthomonadales > Wenzhouxiangellaceae > JAHJQV01. Next base: position 1,488 of record JAJFKZ010000121.1, read on the forward strand.
ACGCTTGTCGCGGCGGTCGATCGTGGCCACGGCAACATTCATGGCGACCACCGGACTGACTGTCTTTGTCATCCGCCACGTCCTGGGAACTTAAGTGATGCGTCTGATTACACCCTATCTGATAGGTCTTATCTTTGGCGTCGGCATTTCGATTTCGGGCATGGCCAGTCCGGCCAAAGTGCTGAATTTCTTCGATGTTGCGGGCAGCTGGGATCCAAGCCTTGGCTTCGTCATGGCTGGCGCACTGGTGGTGACCTTCATCGGTTACCGGCTGGTGCTGCGCAGGCCTGCACCAATACTGGAATCGGTGTTCCAGCTACCGAGCAAAGTCAGACTCGATACCAGGCTCATCGGTGGGTCTGCGGCCTTTGGTCTCGGCTGGGGCATCGCGGGCTTTTGCCCTGGCGGCGCACTTCCGGCCCTGGGCACCGGCCGCATCGAGGTGCTGGCGTTCGTCGCCGCACTGCTTGTAGGCATCTTTACCGCGCGTGCAATAATCTCCCGCATCGATGACCGTAAGGCTCGTGCGCTGCGCCGCGAAACCTAACATAAATGGTGAGTCGAATGTCCAGCTATCCAATTAATCTGGCGGTCAAACCTGAGGTCGAGGCCTTCTTTGAGCCAGCCACCAACACCATCAGCTATGTGGTGAAGGATCCATCCTCGAACGCCTGTGCAGTGGTCGATTCCGTCATGGACATCAACTATGCCGCCGGGCGCATCAGCTATGACCATGCCGACACGATCATCGACTACATCCGCAAGCACGATCTGAAGCTGGAGTGGATCATCGAGACCCACGTCCACGCCGACCATCTGTCGGCTGCGCCCTATCTCCGCAACGCTCTGGGCGGCAAGATCGGCATTGGCGACAAGATCACTGTGGTGCAGGATACCTTCGCCAGGATCTTCAACGATGGTGCTGAATTTCAGCGCGACGGGTCGCAGTTCGACACGCTGTTCAAAGATGGTGACAGCTACAAGATCGGTAACATGGATGCGCTAACGATCTACACGCCCGGTCATACTCCCGCCTGCATGGTCCATGTCATCGGCAATGCGACGTTTGTAGGTGACACACTGTTTATGCCCGACGCTGGCTCGGCGCGTGCCGATTTCCCCGGCGGCGATGCGGCCACGCTGTACGACAGCATCCACAAAGTGCTCGCTCTGCCCGACGCGATGCGATTGTTCATGTGCCATGATTACGGCCCTGACAGCCGTGATATCCAGTGGGAAACCACGGTGGCCGAGGAAAAGGCACACAACATCCATGTGGGATCTGGCAAGACAAAAGCAGATTTCATCAAGCTTCGCACCGAACGCGACGCCACACTGGCAATGCCACGCCTCATTATTCCGTCATTGCAGGTGAACATGCGTGCGGGTGAGATTCCGACCGACCAGGACGGCCGCGCAATGCTGAAAGTACCGATCAACGTTCTTTAATCTGGTGAGAAATTGAATGAACCCCAGCACTATTTCGACCGACTTGTCGGTCAGCCCACAAATCACACCCGACGATATCGCCGCTCTCAAAGCACAGGGCTTTCGCGCGATCATCTGCAATCGACCCGATGGCGAAGGTGCCGATCAGCCGAGCTTTGTCGAAATTGCGAACGCAGCCAGGTCAGCAGGCATCGAGGCACGCTATATCCCCGTTATTGCGGACAAGCTGCGTGATGAAGATGTCGCTGCATTTGCTGCGGCCCTTGCGGTGCTACCTGGACCGGTGCTGGCCTATTGTCGCAGCGGCACGCGCTCAGCCACACTGTGGTCGTTGTCGCAGGCCGGGGTGAAATCCCTGCCTGAGATTCTGGCTGCGACCAAGGCAGCGGGTTTCGACATGACCGATGTGCTGCGTCGCATTGCCAATGGCCGGTAAAGCCGGAACAGTTCACTACCGACTGACTCCCATCCTAATCCCATCCGAATCCGCAGCCACGCCCGCGGCCGGTGCTCCCATTCCGAACCCCGATCAATGCCCATGAAGCCCATCGCCAGCTATTTTCCGATCCTGCAATGGGGGCAAACCTATAACCGACAAGCACTGTCTGGCGACCTGCTGGCGGCGGTGATCGTGACCATCATGCTGATCCCGCAATCGCTGGCCTATGCGCTGCTGGCGGGTCTGCCACCCGAAGTCGGTCTCTACGCCTCGATCGCCCCCATCATCCTGTATGCGATCTTTGGTAGCAGTCGGACACTGGCGGTGGGGCCGGTGGCGGTGGTGTCACTTATGACTGCGGCCGCGATCGGTAATATCGCAGATCAAGGCACAATGGGCTATGCGCTAGCCGCACTGACGCTGGCCGGGCTATCGGGAGCGATCCTGCTGGCGATGGGACTGTTGCGGCTGGGCTTTCTGGCCAATTTCTTGTCGCATCCGGTGATTTCGGGCTTCATCACCGCATCCGGCATCTTGATCGCCGCCAGCCAGATCAAACATATCCTGGGTATCTCAGCCACTGGCTACACACTGCCCGAAATGCTGATTTCGATGCTGCAGGAGCTGCCCGGCAGCAACTGGATTACGTTGCTGATCGGGGTCATGGCGACGGCGTTCCTGTTCTGGATACGCAAGGGTCTGAAGCCCTTGTTGCAGCGTCTTGGAATGGGCAGGCGCGCGGCGGACATGGTGACCAAGGCCGGACCGATTCTGGCTGTGGTAGTGTCGACCGTGGCCGTATGGGCGCTGGGGCTTGATGCCCATGGGGTGCGTATCGTCGGTGCAGTACCGCAGGGCCTGCCGCCACTGACGCTGCCGTCGTTCTCGCCGGACCTGGTCCAGATGCTGTTGTTGCCGGCGCTATTAATCTCGGTCATCGGCTTTGTCGAATCCATCTCCGTCGCGCAGACGCTGGCAGCCAAGCGACGCCAGCAGATCGACCCGGATCAGGAACTGATCGGGCTCGGAGCGGCCAATCTCGCTGCGGCCTGCACCGGTGGCTATCCGGTGACGGGCGGGTTCGCACGCTCGGTAGTGAACTTCGATGCCGGCGCGGAAACTCCCGCTGCCGGGGCATTCACCGCCATCGGACTGGCAATTGCCGCCCTCGCGCTAACACCGCTGATCTACTTTCTGCCCATTGCCACCCTGGCGGCGACGATCATCGTGGCAGTGCTGTCACTGGTGGATTTCAGCATTCTCAAGCGCAGCTGGTTGTATTCCCGGGCTGATTTCATTGCCGTGGCGGCGACCATCCTGCTGACCCTCGGGATGGGGGTGGAAACCGGCATCACTGCCGGAGTGGTGCTGTCAATCGCCTTGCATCTTTACAAAACCTCACGCCCGCATATCGCCGAGGTCGGCCTGGTCCCCGGTACCCAGCATTTCCGCAATATCCTCCGCCACAAGGTCTTGACCGACCCTGGCCTGCTAAGCATCCGCATTGATGAAAGTCTGTACTTCGCCAATGCCCGTTTTCTGGAAGATTACCTTTCTAACCGGGTCGCGTCAGTTTCTCCAATCAAACATACCGTGCTGATGTGTTCAGCCATCAACGAGATCGATCTGAGCGCGCTGGAAAGTCTGGAGGCGATCAATCACCGCCTGAGCACGATGGATGTGAAGCTGCACCTGTCAGAAGTGAAAGGACCGGTGATGGATCGGCTCAAGAAGTCCCATTTCCTTGATGCACTCACCGGGCAAGTCTTCTTGTCTCAATATGACGCGCTGCAGGCTCTCGCACCCGATATTATCCGTACCCCCGGGCACGATCATTAACCCGCATATTTCATTAAGGTGGACAGTTACTGGCCATAATTTTACGGATAAACAAGGCGATAACATTGAAATTTTGCATAGTGGAGTGGATACAGTTTGTCCTGTTCGAGTTCAGGCCAAATCTGGCGTTGCATCTCGAACGATCGCCCTTGAACCATAGCTACGGCTATGTTTCTGCGGGCGATCGTCCAAGCTGCTTAGCCAGCTTCGCCCTGCTCCTCGAACCCTTCATGAAATATGCGGGTTAAAGGATGAAATACTGCATCTCGTCAGGCACAGCGAGTGCTTTGTGGATGCTGGCAGACAGCGTGGCTGCATCAGCGCCGGAAAATCGGCCCGCGCTGAGTCATCATTAGGGTGAACAATCCGTCAGTATCCGTGGCAAAATTTTGCCACCCGGGACACAACCACGCGCATCAGAGACCTGGCCGATCAGCACTTTGGCCACTATTATGGCCACCCGCGCACGAATGCAGACGTGGCTAGCGTTATAATGATCGGCCACGCTAATAATCAATACAACCAAAAACCATGTCCCTGATTCGAATCATCAGCCTGACAGCCATGCTGTCGGGCCTGGCAAATTATTGTGCGGCCGCGACCGTGGTCATGGCCAATGGCGAACAATTCAATGGCACCATCATCAGGATGAAAAATGCTGAGCTGCTACTGAAAAACACCTATGTCGGACAGCTCAAGCTGCCCTGGTCGGAAGTGGTGGAGATCATCAGCGAGCAACCGCTGAAATTGTACCTGCACGATGACAGCCTTATCAGCAGCGCCGTTACCAGCTCCGGCCAGGCTGGCACCATGCAGTTGACCACAGCACCGTCTGCTGCAGCTCATGTGCTGGAGCTGGCGCAGATAGTGGCCATCAATTCACCGCAGGAATCACCGTACGATTATCACTGGCGCGGCAAATCCAATGTCGGCCTGACCGCCACATCCGGCAATTCCGACACCACCCGCTTTCACGTCGATGGCGAGGCCACACTGGAAAATGAATTCAACCGCTATATCGTCGGTGTCGACTTCAATCGCGGCAGTGACAACAACGTCACCTCCGTGGAGAATTGGACCGCCTATGGCAGCTATGACCACTTTCTCAGCAAAAAACTGTTCTGGAACAACAACATCAGTTTCAAACAAAATGGCCTGCAGGAACTGTCGCTGCGCAGCGCCGTTGGCAGTGGTATCGGTTATCAGTTTCATGATGATGACGCCTTACGTCTGTCCACCACCGCCGGGCTCAGTTACGTGAGTGAAAGCTTTACTGTGGCACCCACCCAAGAATTTCTTGCCGCGCAGTTCGGGCTGGATTATGAACAGCAGTGGTTTGACTGGTTGCGGTTTTTTCATAACCTGACCGCACTGGTCAGTCTGGAGGATTTTGATGATTTTGTATTGCGATCACGCAGCGGCCTGCGCTACCCGGTCACTGATGCGTTCGTGACCAGCCTGCAAGTCAATTTTGATTACGATAACAGCCCGTCAGAGGGCGCAGAAAAGGAGGATATCATTTATTCCTTCACGCTCGGTTACAACTGGTAAATACAGCGCAATTACAGCCAGCCGCGGCGCTTGAAATACCAGTAAGGAAACACTGCAGCCACCAGCATCAACAATAAAGCTGCCGGGTAGCCCAGTGGCCAACTGAGCTCCGGCATGGCTTCGAAATTCATGCCGTAAATGGAAGCGATCATCGTTGGCGGCATGAAAATGACCGCCAGCACAGAAAAAATCTTGATGGTGGCATTCTGCTCAATGTTGATCATGCCCAAGGTTGCATCCAGCAGAAAAGTCACCTTCTGGGACATGAACCCGGCATGCTCACTGATCGAGTCAAGATCCAGACCCAGTGTTTTCAGACGATCCCGCTCTGCTCGATTGTTGCGGATGAATTCGTGTGCAACCAGCGACAGATAACCGCTCATGCGGCGCATGCTCATCAAGCTCTCGCGCAGATCAGAAACCAGATCACCCTTGCGGCCAAGCTGGCGCAGCACGAGTTGGTATGAGCTTTTATCCGTTGCCTTTGCAACGTGATTGTCAGCTGAGTTGCCTGTGGATTTTCTGCTGCCGTGGCCACTGTGCTTGGGATCTGCCTGACTGAAAATCAGTGCTGAAATGACATCAATGTCGCGACTGGCTCGCTCCAGAACGTCAGCCAGGCGATCGACAATGGCTTCCAGCAGACACAACAGCAAGGTTCCAGGATCAGTGATCTTCAGATCGGTCGACTGCGCCCGCGTTGGAAAGGTGACGAATGCGCGTGGTGCGGTGGTTCGAATGGTAATCAACAGTTTGTCGGTGAGCACGAAACTCACCGGGGCCATGGCGGCGTTATCACTGTCCGTTTGGGCTGGCAGGGTGGCGGTCATGAAATAACAACCATCTTCATGATAGAGACGGCTGGAAATCTCGATCTCGGCCATTTCGTCCTCGGTCGGTATATCAATACCAAGGCGCGCTTCAAGTTGAGTGATTTGATCGATCGGCGTGTTATGCAAATCCACCCACAACAGCTCATCGAGGTGGCCGAGCACATCATCGACTTGCTGCAGGCGCCGATCAACTAGAGCATAGCCAATCATGTTGCTGACCGCGTTGTACTGGGCTGGCTGCTGTCATTATCCAGCAACTCGGGCCGGTAACGTGTTTGATCCGCCACCCCGGCCGCCGCAAAACCCTCTCTGCGCAAGCAACAGGCATCACAACGGCCGCAGGCACGCCCCTCACTATCGGCCTGATAACAGCTGACGGTGTCAGCGTGATTCAGCCCCAGGCGAACACCGGTACGGATAATCTCGGCCTTGGACATACTGATCAATGGCGTATGCACCCTGAATTCTGCTCCTTCAATACCGGCTTTGGTAGCCAACTGCGCGAGTTCTTCAAAGGCTGCGATGAAAGCTGGCCGACAGTCAGGATAACCGGAATAATCCACCGCAGTGACGCCGATAAACAGGTCGTTGGCGTGTATGCTTTCGGCAAAACCCAGCGCCAACGCCAGCAGCAGAGTGTTTCTGGCCGGAACATAGGTCACCGGGATCTCTGCACTGTCTGGGCGATGGTCGGGAACGGCAATGTCAGCGGTCAAGGCGGAGCCACCGATGGCCCGAAGATCCATCGCCACCACGCGGTGCTCGCATGCATGATCACGACAAAGTTTCGCTGCAGCATGCAGTTCAGCACGACTCCGCTGGCCATAATCAACACTGAGTGCATGGCATGCAAAGCCCTGCTCCATGGCAAGCGCCAGAGTGGTGGCTGAATCCATACCACCGGAAAGCAGCACGATGGCAGCTTTATCAGCCTTGCCGGCAATCGATTCAGCAGTTGACTTCATGGCGTTGTTTAATCAGCGTCAGCGCCCAGGCTGATCGCCCCAGATATACTTGTGCAGTTGCAATTGCAGGCGCACGGACAGCCGATCCTGAAGAATCCAGCCTGCCAGTTGCTCGGCTGGTAATTGCTGATGACTGGGTGACATCCACAGTTGCCACGCGCTCAGGCCGTGCTCGGCGATACGCGCTTTCGCCCAGAGGTAATCAGCCCGGTCGCAAATGACAAACTTGATTTCATCATGGGCCTGCAGATGTTGCAGGTTTTGCCAGTGATTGCGTTGCACCTCTGCTGACCCAGGCGTTTTGATGTCAAGAATCTTGATCACCCGGACATCGACCTCTGCCACCGACAAGGCGCCGCTGGTTTCAAGGCTGACAACATGGCCGTTGTCACACAAGCGCGCGAGTAACGGCAGACAGGCCTTTTGTGCCAGCGGCTCACCACCGGTCACGCACACATGGCGGGTTTGGTAGCTGGCAACCTGCTGCAACAGCTCCTGCAGTGACTGGCGTTGCCCGCCATGGAAAGCATAGGCCGTATCGCAGTACTGACAGCGCAGCGGACAACCCGTCAGGCGGATAAACACCGTGGGCCAACCCGCCAGGCTGGATTCGCCCTGCACAGACTGAAACACCTCGGTGATCTTCAAGCTATCGCTGTGCACCACCTGAGACTTGCCACTGGCAGTGACTGTTGGTTCGGCTACTGCTGTCATACGGGTGCGAGATACATGATCAGGCCCTGGCAGAAATCATTCCCGAGCCTAGCAGCCTGTCGGACTTGACCGACCGTAGCGAGGGAAGCCCGGTTTGAGACAGATTTATCGATCTTTTGAGGCGAATAGTGGACCTATTTAACGAAAAAAATCGGAAAATATGGCCAAATCCGGCTTTTCCGCAGTAGGTCAGCGTTAAGTCCGACAGGCTGCTAGCGTCGAGCTGCAAATCGGCTAGTCTGATCAAAATCTACCGTCAGCGCGCATCGAGCGCAAGCGGCTCTCAGCCAGGCGTTCCAGGGCAGTGCCGGCATGCTGGGCCTTCACTTGCTCAAGTGCAGCGCGTGCCTGGGCCCATGATTTTTTCTCGTAGTGGGTATAACCGATCTTCAGTAAGGCATCACCAGCCTTGGAGCTGTTTGGATACTTGTCCAGCAAATCGTTGAATGAACTCAAGGCGAGATCATAGTTGCCACTGGCATAGTAGGATTCACCCAGCCAGTATTGCGCATTGGCGGCCAGATCACTGTCCGGATAACGCTGTATAAAATCACGAAACAGGCCCGCAGACTCGCTGTAACGCAAGGCCTTGAGTGCATCAAAAGCCTGATCGTAGGCTTGCTGTTCAGTGGCTGGCGGCGTGGTCAGTGCCTGCTGCTGGCCAATGCTGGGCCTGACCACAGCTTCAATCTGGCGCTGATCTGTCATCGGCTCACGAACTTCCGGGACATCGCTGGCAGTCACTGCATTGCTGTCGGCGCTGGCGACGCTGTTCGGGCTGGACAAAATGCCATCGTCTTGATTGCTGCCCGCTGAGTTGGCGGTTGAGGTTGGCGCTGACAGACGCTGATCCAGTTCCAGATACTGATCACGCTGGCGACGTTTGATGTTTTCCAGCTCAAAAGACTGCTGTTCGAGCATGCCGCGCAGCTGCCGAACTTCATCTTGAAGTTGCTGCAACTGATAGACGGTTTCTGCGTTGTTGTTGGTGCCAGCGGAAGTCTGGGCGTGGGATGGAATGACCGTGACTACAAGCAACAGCAACCCGAGCATGAAGCTCGGGTGCATATGCCTGCTGACGGCAATAAGCGTCAGCACAAACCCACCGACCGGATCAACTCTTGTTGAAGCAGTCATGCTGGTTTATCTTGAGGTATAGACGATCTCTACACGTCGATTGCGCTGCCAGCAGCTTTCTGTGCTGTCATTGCAAACACTGCGTTCTTCACCATAGCTAACCACATCGATCTGATTACCTCTGACGCTTTGTGCTGACATGGCGGAACTGACCGCGTTACCGCGCCGTTCACCCAGACCCAGGTTGTATTCTCTGGAACCACGCTCATCAGCATGCCCTTCCAGGGTAATACGGGCGGTCGGATTGGACGCTGCATAGGTGGCATGCGCTGCCACCAGCGCACGGTATTCCGAACGGATTTCCGAGCGGTCAAAATCAAACAATACGGTGCGCTTGTAGAGCAGGCTGTCTGGATTGTCCAGATTGCGCGCGTCGGTGTAATCGCGCGCGTCCAGACGGTTGGTATCCGGCTGGCTGACGGGTTCCGGTGTGGCCTCGGGTGCAGTCACTGTTTCACGCACCTGCTCTTTCTTGCAGGCTGCCAATGACAACAGCAACACCAGCACTGTAAAAATACGTAATTGCGCTTTCATTCTTGAAACTCCATTGCTATGTAATTGATTTAGCTAACTAATAAAACAACATTTTACTTACTAAAAGGTGACCAGACCGGCTCTCTGACATCGCCTACGCTGGTCACCAGCTTTTGTCTGACGTTGCCATCCGCAGACACGGCATACAAAACCCCCTGTCCCCGCTCCTTTGCTGCATACAGCAACATGCTGCCATTGGGCGCGAAGCTGGGTGATTCATCTAAAACCCCATCAGATAATACACGTAAACGGTCATTTTTGCGATCATGCACGGCTATCTTGTAGATATTGTTCATGCCAAACGCCGTCGCCAGCAACTGTCCATCCGGACTGATGTCAGGGGACGCATTGTAATCCCCCCTGAAAGTGACACGCCTGGCTTCACCGCCACTGCTGGGGATAGTGTAAATCTGCGGTTTGCCGCCACGATCGCTGGTAAACAGTATTTCACTGCCGTCCGCAGACCACACCGGCTCGGTATCAATAGCCCAGTGTTGGGTCAGCTGGGTGAAGTCTCCGCTTTGCAGATCGATGGTATAGACTTCAGGATTACCGGTTCGGGACAGCGTCAACGCCAGCTTGCGACCATCCGGGGAAAAATCCGGTGCACCATTGATGCCCTTGAAACTGGCAATGGTGCGATTGGCGCCGGTATAGACATTTTGCAAAATGATGGTGGAGTTGCCGCGCGCAAACGATACATAGGCCAACTGTTGTCCATCCGGTGACCAGGCCGGTGACATCAGTGGCTGACTGTCGCTGACGATGTTGGCCTGATTGAAACCATCGGCATCAGCGACCACCAGTTCATAGCGCTTACTGCTGCCACTACCCGTTTCGACCACAAAGGCGATGCGGGTGGCAAAAGCACCCGGGATACCTGTGAGTGCGGCATAAATATCATCGGCAATGTGGTGCGCGCCAAAGCGCAGGTCATCGATACCTATTCTGCGCTCCATGGCCAGCAGTTGCTCACCGGTGTTGACATCAAACAACCAGAACTTGGCCAAATAACTGGTTGGGTCGGCATCCGTGATCTGGCCAATGACCACCGCATCGGTATGCAACAAACGCCAGGTGCCAAAGCGCAGGTCCACCGGTGCAGTCGGTCGCTCGATCATGTCTTGCCTGGTCACGGGTGCAAACAGGCCACTGCGATAAAGATCAGCAGAAATGACTTCATCGACACCGATGGCCGGTGCCGGCTGTGCCGAGTTCCAGGCAAACGGCACAATGGCGATCGGCAGCGCGTCGACCTCACTCTTGACGATTTCAATTTCCAGCTGCGCCAGCAAGGTGCTGCTGGTAAAGCAGAAGAGCATGGTGATCTGAAAGATTTTATTGATGTATTTCATTGCTATAGTTTAACTACTTATCAGTAAATATGAAGTTGATTCTGCGATCAAACACCGGCTCAAAACCCTGGTAAGGCAAATCGTTGCGGTTCACCGCAGCAATGATGGAGCGCTGGGTTGCAGCGTCTGCATTGCATGGACTCGCAATACTGGCTTCGATCACCTCGCCACCGGGGATCTGCAACACGGCAACTTTGCACTCAATGCCATCAAGCGCAGTCGGTGGCCTGACCCAGGCCGCGCGGACTGCCGCAGCAATGGCGCCAATATACTGATCCCTGAGACTGCCGAGCACACCGTTGCCCGGCGTTACTGGCTGTGGCTCGGTGGTTGACGCCGGATTGTTATCCGCCGCAGCCGCTGCTTCTGCCTGTTGCTGCAGTTGCGCCAGCTGTTGTTCGGTTTGTGCATTTTGCTGCGTCAAGGCCTCGCGCTGGCGGCGCAGTTGCTCCAGTTCCTGCTGCAGTTTTTGATCCTGAATGCGCTGCTGGTCCAACTCGCGCTGGCGCATGGCCTCAAGTTCCTTACGGCGATTTTCAGCCTGCTGCTCACGTTGCTGCACCAAGGCCTGCTGACGTTGCCGTTCAGCTTCCGCCTCGCGCTGTTGTTGGGCTTCTAGAAGTCGCTGCTGCTCGGCCTGATCACGGGCCTGACGTTCGGCTTCGGTTTGCTGTTGTTGCGCGGCCTGGGCCTGTTCACGTCGCTGCTGCTCACGTTCACGTTGCTCGCGCTGTCGCTGTTCCTGCAGTGCCTGATCGCGCTCAGCCTGACGCTGGGCCCGCAACTCTGCCGCCTGCTGCTCACGCAGACGTTGCTGCTGCAAGGCCTGGGACTGCTGCTGGCTTTGCTGCAGTTGGCTGCTATCCACCAGGCGCGTAGCCATGTTCAAGCCGGTGGCTTGAGGGCGCCGCTCTTTGGGAAAATCGAAATCCGCCAACAACACCAGCAGCACAATCAAGACGTGCAGCAGAATGGCGGACAGCAGTGCTGTACCCCATCGCAAGGCATCATCTGCTGGATACTCAAGCCGGGCAAGCACAGCCTAACCCGCATGGATCATGAAGGATTCGGATAGGGCAAACCGGGTATGCTAAAAAATCACCAGCCATCTTTTTATCCAATTGAATCAAGCGTTGCAAGTGGGCTAGTTATCGTCCTGCGCGTCGGGATCACTCATCAGACCGACCTTGCGCACGCCCGCCTGCTGCAGGTAGACCATGACAGCATAGACCTGTCCATAGTTGGCATGCTGATCACCGCCGACCAGCACCTCCAAATCAGGATTGCGACGCACAAAGGCCGCCATCTTGCTGATCAATGACTCGCTATCGATCAGATCAGCCTTGCCGTCGAGGTTCAGATACAAATCGCCGTTGCTGGTCACCGTCACCAGTACCACACTTTCGTTGGACTCGGTGTCCAATGGTTCAGCAGCCGATTCCGGCAGTTCGATTTCCACGCCCAGATTCAGCAACGGCGCGGTAATCATGAAAATAATCAGCAATACCAGCATGACGTCGATATAGGGTACGACGTTGATTTCCGACATCGGTCGTCGCCGACGTCGCGGTGGCGGCGTATAACTGGTGTAGCTCATGCGCCGGCTTTGCTGTGCAGTTGGCGGGCCAGAATGGCGATGAATTCCTCGCTGAAATTGTCGTAACGCACCGCCAGCTTGTCGACCTGATAACTGAAGCGGTTGTAGGCAATGACCGCCGGTATCGCCGCAAACAAGCCCATCGCCGTGGCCACCAGGGCCTCGGAAATGCCTGGCGCGACCATGGCAATGGTGGCCTGCTGGGCACTGCCCAGAGAGTGAAATGAGCTCATGATGCCCCAGACCGTGCCAAACAGACCGACATACGGGCTGGTCGAGCCGACCGTGGCGAGAAAATTGAGATGGCGTTCCAGACGCTCCAGTTCACGATTGCTGGAGACGCGCATATTGCGATGCGCTGCGGCGACCACGGCGTCGGTCTCCATGTGATGCTTGCGCATGCGATCGACTTCCTGAAAACCAGCATCAAACACCCGCTCCAGGCCGGAGTTGCCCTCGTCCGCATGGGCAATGGCATTGTGCAGGCTGTTCAGATCGGCACCGGACCAGAATTTTTCCTCAAACTTCCTGGCTCTGACACTGGCCCGGTTGAGCATGCTGCGCTTTTGGGCAATGATCGCCCAAGACAGCACCGAGGCCAGCAGCAAGATCAGCATCACTGCTTGAACCACCAGGCTGGCATCTAGAATCAGGTCGATAAAACTGAACTCACCGGTCATGAATATTCCTTGTCATTGGCTGAGAATCTGCCACTTGTTGCAGCATGGGTTGTGGAATGCGTCTGGGCCTGAATGTACTGGCATTTAAACATGCGGCATAGACAGCGGCACTGGCGATCAGTTCGCCGTGTGCGCCGTCATCGAGCGCTCGATTCTGCCCTGTTATCGGCGTGTGTGTGGGACTGTGCGACTGAGTCTGGTTTTGTCTGTAAATATGCTGTTGAAAGCGCAAGCTGGCCCGCGCTGCCACCGTCACCTGCACGCTGACCAGCAGCTCGTCGTCCATCAACGCCGGGCGCATGAATTCAAGCTGCATCGACCGAATAGCAAACACCAGATCCAGTTCCTGCTGAAGTTGACGCTGCTGATAACCCAGGCTGCGCAACCATTCACTGCGGGCACGCTCAAAAAAATGCACATAGCGCGCATGGTAGACCACGCCGCCAGCATCGGTATCTTCCCAATACACCCGCAGCGGCCATAAAAAGCCAGTGCTGATCGTTGCTGTATTGCGGCTTACTGTGTCGCTCACTCGTCAGGCCCGTCGAACAGTGCACCGGCTTGCTGTGGCGGGGTCAGTCCCATCTCCTGCCAGGCGCGTGCCGTAGCCATGCGTCCACGCGCGGTGCGGCTGACATAGCCCTGCTGGATCAGAAACGGCTCAACCACATCCTCCAGCGTGCCACGCTCTTCACTGATTGCTGCGGCGAGGCTGTCGATGCCCACCGGACCACCGGCAAAGACCTCGATCAATACCTGCAGCACACGCCGGTCCATCGCATCAAAGCCACGTTCATCCACCTGCAGCAGGTCCAAGCCAGAAGCCGCCACCGCAAGATTGATGTGGCCATCCGCCTTGACCTGGGCATAATCACGAACCCGCCGCAGCAGCCGGTTGGCGATGCGCGGAGTGCCGCGCGCCCGGCGCGCGATTTCTGCACTGCCGGGCGCATCAATGGCAATGTCCAGAATACCGGCCGAGCGGCTGACGATCTGCGCCAGTTCAGCAGCGGAGTAAAATTCCAGGCGCTCGACGATGCCGAAACGGTCGCGCAGCGGTGAGGTCAATAATCCGGCTCGGGTGGTGGCTCCGACCAGCGTGAAACGCGGCAAATCCAGCTTGATCGAGCGCGCTGCCGGGCCTTCACCGATCATCAGGTCGATCTGGAAATCCTCCAGCGCGGGGTACAACACTTCCTCGACCACCGGCGACAGGCGGTGAATTTCGTCCACGAACAGGACGTCACCAGCTTGCAGATTGGTGAGTATCGCAGCAAGATCACCAGCACGTTCCAACACCGGCCCGGATGTCTGGCGCAGATTCACGCCCAACTCGTTGGCAATAACGTGCGCCAGGGTGGTTTTACCAAGACCCGGCGGACCAAAGATCAGCACGTGATCGAGGGCTTCCTGACGTTGTCGGGCGGCCTGGATATAGATCTCCAGTTTCTCACGCATGACCGGCTGACCAATGTACTCGGCCAGCGTTTGCGGCCGCAGTGTGGCTTCCATGGCGCGCTCACCAGTACCCGATTCAGCATCCAGCAAGCGTTGCGTTTCAGTAATCGATGGCATCAGCGTTGGCTACCCAGCGTTTGCAGTGCCGCACGGATCATGGCCTCGGTGGTCATGCCATCCGCGGCCACGGAACGAATGATGCGCTCGGCCTCGGACTGCTTGTATCCCAATTGTTGCAATGCCGAGCTGGCTTCGGCAACGGCGCCGGATGGTGCATTGGTCAGCACGGCTGAATTCGGATCGCTGGACAGCTGCAGTTGATCGCGCATTTCCATGACCAGCCGTTCAGCAGTCTTTTTGCCAACGCCGGGAATGCGCGTCAAGGCCTGCACATCGGCGGCCTGGATAGTGGCGGCAAACTGCGCCGGATTGATCCCCGAAAGAATCGCCAGCGCCAGCTTGGCACCGATGCCGCTGACTTTCATGAGCTTGCGAAACAGCTCGCGCTGACTGGCATGCATAAAGCCATACAGGGTGTGTGCACTGTCGGAAATATGCAGATGCGTGATCAGCGTAATCGGTTGACCCGGCGGCGGCAACTCGGCCAGCAACGACAATGGCACCTCCACTTCATAACCGACACCATGCACCTCCACCAGCAACACCGGCGGGGCGATGGCCAGCAGTTCTCCGCGCAAACGCCCGATCATCCGTGCACCTGCATGCGTAGTGCCGTTTGCGCATGGTGTTGATCGCACAATGCCACGGCCAGCGCATCGGCCGCATCAGCGGGTAACTTCTGCTCCAGCTGCAACAGGATCTTGACCATGTGTGCGACCTGGGTCTTGTCAGCATGGCCGCGCCCTACCAGGGCTTTTTTCACCGCATTGGGTGAATATTCAGAAATCGGCACCCCGGCATGTACCATCGCACAGATGGCCGCGCCACGGGCATGGCCGAGTTTCAGGGAAGATTCAGCATTGCTGTTGACGAAAACTCGTTCTATGGCGACTCGATCGGGCGTGTATTCCTGCATAAGTTTCTGCACCTCGTCGAAGATGATGCGTAAGCGCTGATTGAAATCTGCTTCCCTGGTGCGTATGGTGCTGAACGCCAGACAACGGGTGCGGCCCGCGTGCTCTTCAATGATACCCACACCGGTGCACACAGAACCTGGATCCAGACCCAAAATACGCATCAGCGACGAGGTGGCGATTGTGGCTCAGTTATCAGCATAAGCAGAGTCAGGAATGTCGGCATTACTGAACACTGCCTGAGTGTCATCCAGGTCCTCCAGTGAATCCAGTAATTTCAGTGCTTTACGCGCAGTTTCATCATCCAGTTCAACCTCCATACTGGCCCGCATCGTGACTTCGGCATTTTCCGCCTGCAGCCCGGCCGCCTGCAATTGCTCGCGCACCTGCATGAAGTTCTCCGTGCTGGTGATGACATCTGCGGACTGATCATCAGCAAACACAATATCTTCAGCTCCGGCCTCAATGGCGGCTTCCATCAGGCGCTCTTCATCCTGTCCCGGCGCGAAGTTCAAAACCCCGACCTGATTGAACAAATAGGCTACCGAACCATCGGTGCCAAGATTTCCGTTGTGCTTGCTGAAGGCGTGCCGAACCGAGGCCACCGTGCGATTTTTATTGTCAGTCAGGCAGTCTACCAGCACCGCCACACCACCCGGCCCGTAACCTTCGTAGCGTGACTCTTCATAGATCACACCTTCCAGGTCGCCGGTGGCTTTCTTGATCGCGCGATCAATGTTGTCCTTGGGCATGTTTGCGGCGTTGGCCTTATCCACCGCCAAACGCAGTGCTGGATTGGCGTCAATATCACCTCCACCTTGTCGTGCTGCAACCGATAACTCCCGGTTGATACGGGTAAATACCTTGCCGCGCTTTTGATCCTGGGCCCGCTTGCGATGCTGGATATTGGCCCATTTACTGTGTCCTGCCATGATTGCTCTTGGGTTATTGCAAAACCGTCATTTTAACCTACATTGCAACAACACAGCAGCTGTGCACACAGCAACCCCCGACATGACGATGTGTGGGCGTGGCCACGTTATCGCGGAATGCTCCAGGATGGCGTCGGTGAGCGCGGTTCATCCATGGCCAATGCACGGATCAGGCCAATGCACGAGCAAGACGCGCTGCAGCCGTGACGATTTTCGGCACACACTGCACAGCAAGCCTCAGCGCTTGCTGCTATGCTGATCGTCATCGCCAGCATGCTTGTGGAAGCAATCGACGTATGCCAACACCACAGGAACCTGATCATGTTTAACCCTTGGCTGTTATCGGCACTGGGAATCGGCTACATGCTGCTGCTGTTCATGCTTGCCGGCTGGGCTGATCGCAATCCAAACAGCCGCTTTCTGCGCTCGGCATCAGCCTGGATTTACAGCCTGGCCATCGCCGTCTACCTCAGTAGTTGGTCCTACTACGGGCTGGTCGATAACGCGCAAAACTATGGCTGGCTGTACCTTTCCACCAATCTCGGGCCGCTGTTGTTTTTCCTGTTTGCCATCCCGGCGCTGGTGCAACTGTTCCGTTATCGGCAACAGCACAACATCACTTCGATTGCCGACTATATTGCGTTTCGGTTCGATCGCGATTCCAGGCTGGCGCTGATGGTCACGCTGATCTCCGTTGCAATTGCCGTACCCTATCTGGCATTGCAAGTCAAAAGTACCGCCGCGGCCTATAGTTTTCTGGTTTCCGGTACGGCCAGTGAGACGCTAACATCACTGGCACCGACAGCCTTGGCGATGACAGCGATTCTGACGCTGTTTGCGATGCTGTTTGGCACCCGCATTCTGGGCAGCCAGGAACGCAATGCCGGTCTCATGGTCGCGATCGCTTTCGGTTCGATCATCAAACTGTTGGCTTTTGTAGCGGTCGCTGTATTTGCATTGTTGTGGTTGCAGGATCTGGATGGCCAAACTGTCAGTAAGGCCAGCATCAGCCTCGGCCTGGACAATTTTCATGACACCCTGACCGGGCCATTGTTCTGGGTCAACCTGTTATTGGGTGTAGCTGGAATCATCTGTTTGCCCAGGCAGTTTCATGTCACTGTGGTCGAAGGGCGAGACGTGCAAGATTTGCACACGGCCCGCTGGGTACTGCCGCTCTATTCCATGCTGTTTTTATTGTTGACCATTCCCATAGCACTGGCATCACAACATTACCTGAGTGGCCTGGCAGTAGCCGGTGACTTGTCCATACTGGCACTCCCAGTGCGTATGGACAGCCCCATGTTGGCACTGATCAGTTTCATGGGCGGGGTATCTGCAGCAGCCACCATGTTTGTGGTTTCCATGATCGCTTTGACGATCATGGTCAGTAACCACATTATTCTGCCGCTGCTGCTGCGACGCCAAACCTGGTTGGCAAAAACCAGTATGAGCTTTGAGACTGTGGTATTGCTGGTCAGACGCATCGGCATGGCCAGCATCGCCGTGCTGGCTTTCCTGTTTTATCTGCTCATAGATCGTTATGCATCATTGACTTCACTGGGTTACCTGTCGCTGGCACTGGCCTTGCAGCTGGCGCCTGCGGTGGGCCTTAGCCTGACCCGGCGAAGTATCCACAAAAATGCCATATTGGCGGGCATGATTGCAGGCAGTATTGTCTGGCTGGGCCTGCTTCTGGTTCCATCGCTACTGGCCGTGGAGCCGTATTTCAGTCGCCAGCCATTACCGCCGCAGCCAGATCAGAGCTGGTTGGTCACTCTGGCTGGCATCGATATTGCGTGGCGCACATTGACCTCGCTGGGCTGCAATCTGCTGGCACTGCTGTCGCTGCAGTGGTTGTCTGCCAGGACCACAAACAGTCATGCAGCGGAAACAGCTGGCAACCAGGATTTGTTTGCCAGTGCCGGCAACAACGCCCTGGTGACCCTGGATTCACTGTATGAACTCACCGCCAACCTGTGCGGCAAGCAACGTACTGAACAGGCCTTTACCGGTTACCTGGGAAGCGATCAGCTGATCGCCGGCGATGCTATCGCCAGTCCCGATTTGCTGCGCTATTGCGAACGCCTGCTGGCAGCCAGCGTGGGTCAGGTGTCAGCGCGTCGACTGTTGATCGAACACCTGGGCACCAGCACCGGCCACGTACAAAGCGATGCAGCTGTATTGAAAAATGCCTATGCGGCCATTCGATTCAACCGGAAGATGCTGGAAGCCATTCTTGAAAACATTGACCTGGGCGTGAGCATACTCGACCAGGACCTGTGTCTGGTGGGCTGGAACCAGCGCTACATGCAACTGATGCATTACCCGCATGGCACGCTATATCAGGGACAGCCCATTAGCGAGCTGATGCACATCAATGCCCAACAAGGTTATTTTGGCGACGACAATGCGCAACAACAGATCTCTGAAAGCATTGCCCTTATTCAACAATCACGCCCACTACACAAAATCAGGGACTGGCGTGAAACCGGTAGCATCATTGAGGTGATCGGAAAACCGCTTGGCGATCATGGCTACATGCTCACCTACTCTGACATCAGTGATATTCGCCAGGCTGAGCAGGAATTGCGCCAGTATACCGATAACATTCCAACCGCCATGTGCTATACGGACAAGCGTGAAATCATCCGCTTCGCCAACAAGGCGTTCGCCCGGATGGCGGGGCTTTCCAGAGAGGCCATGATCGGCCGCCCTATCAAAAAAGTGCTATCAGAACAAGATTATCTGCAGCAGTCAACGCAACGCGCGCAAGCCACTGCCGGTGAGCGCGTGGATTTCGAGACCAGTTTTGTCATTGATGACGAGCTGCGTCATTTCCATATTGATTTTATCCCGTTCATCGATGTCGCCGGCCGCAACAACGGCTTCTACAGCATCAGCCAGGACATCACCAGCTTCCGGCAAATTGAACAGGAACTGCGCCAGAAAGAACGTGACGTCAGGCAGTACACCGAGCATTCACCGGTGATGCTGCTGTACATCGACCCTGATTATCGCATTCGCTTTGCCAATCGTGCGTTCATGGCCAGTCTGGGAAACCAGAACAAGACCATCGTCGGTGAGCACATCGAAGCTGTTCTACCGCAGCACCTGGTCGAGCACCACCATGAGCGGCGTGTTGCTGTGATGCAAGGCAAAACGCTGAAATTCGAAGCCGAATACGTTGATGAACTGGATCAGAAACGTTATCTGGAAGTGGGTTACTTCCCGGACCGTGACCCGTTGGACCCGAGCATAATACTGGGCTACTACACCGTCGCGCTGGACATCACTGAGCGCAAGCTGGCATCACAGGCATTGACACAGGCCAATCTGAATCTGGAACGTCGCGTACAGGAGCGCACCACTGAACTGCATAACCTGAACCTGAAGCTGATGCAGGCCAATCAGCATGCGCAAGAAGCCAATGCCAGCAAGACACGCTTTCTGGCCGCAGCCAGTCATGACCTGCTGCAACCTATGAACGCCGCCAGATTGTTCATTGCGGTGGTCATGGAGAGCAGGGACACACTGAAGCCAAATCAACTGGCACTGATAGAACAGATCGACCATAGCCTGGAAACCTCTGAACGGTTACTGGCGAAGCTGTTGGAAATCTCCAGACTCGATTCGGGGTTTCAACGCACCGACATCGAGGTATTCAACATTCACAAAACCATGCTGCCGCTGGCCGAGAGCTTCCAGCTGCAGTGCAAAAACAAAGGCATTCGACTGCGCATGCATTGCAACGACGCGCTCTGGACTCGCAGCGATCCACAGCTGCTCTATCGCATGGTGCAAAATCTGCTCGCCAATGCCGTTCGTCACACGCAAACGGGTGGCGTCTTGATCAGCAATCGTCTGCTACGCAAAACAGGCTGCATTCGTATTGCTGTGCACGATACCGGACCAGGCATCCCCGCCTCCGAACAGCAGGCGATATTCCGGGAATTTCATCAGCTGAAACAGGCCGCGAATGACGCTACCGGCCTGGGGCTGGGGCTGGCCATTGTGGAAAGACTGGGACACTTGCTGAACCATCCCATCGGCCTGCGCTCCAGGTTCGGTTCTGGCAGCTGTTTCTGGATAGACGTACCGATTGCCGACGCCATTGACGCGCAGCCGTCCGCTGACAACAATGAGCATGCAGACAACTCGTCACGTTTTCTGCAGGCCAGGAAAGTCCTGTGCATAGACGATGACCACGACAGTCTTGCCGGCCTTTGTGGCCTGCTGGAGTCCTGGGGGGCGGATGTGTGCAGTGCTGCCAGCGCTGACCAGGCGCTCGAGCAAATTCACAAGCATGGCGACATTGCTATCGTGCTCAGTGATTATCGCATGCACGGCGATAACAGCATGAACACACTGCAACGTCTGCAGGAACTGACCCCGCAGCATCTGCATATCATCATCATTACCGCTGAGCAATTACCTGCCAGCGAAGCCAACATTCAGCAGCACGGATTTGCCCTGTTGCATAAACCATTGCGACCGGCAAAACTGCGCAAGCTGTTGCAGAATCTGACCGCAGCCAATGCCCCCACAGCAAGCTCGGAATAAGTCTGCAGCGATCAATGCGCTTGCAGCTACACCAGGGAACCTCTGATTGATTATGCATGGAGCGCGTTTTGTCCGGAAAAGCCGCAGATT